>CALXCQ010000091.1 GCA_944386835.1 uncultured Oscillospiraceae bacterium
CAAACAACTTGCCATCCATAACCGCCGCTCCAACAACTTCCCTATGAGGCCCTTAAACTACCGCTCTCCTTCCGAGTTCACTGTCCAATATGTTTGACAAACCTACACAGATAGAGTAAAAATAAACTGAAAATCCCCTTGCTTTTTGTTAAAGAATCTGCTATTATATCTACCGATGTCTTTATGACTTTTCTTTGATTTTTGCAATGGCGAGGAGGTGCAACCTGTGGCTAAATGTGATTATTGCGGCAAAGGTGTCACTTTTGGTATTAAAGTATCCCACTCTCATAGACGTTCCAATAGAGCTTGGAAGCCCAATGTCAAGCGTGTGAAAGCAATTGTTGACGGTTCCCCGCGCCATGTATATGTTTGTACAAGATGTTTGCGTTCTAACAAAGTTGAACGGGCAATTTAATGTACAAAAGGCATTGCCGATTGGCAATGCCTTTTCTTTTTTCACATAGATGGCCAGACTCTTCAAAGATGAGTCTGGCCTTTTTCTCTCAAAACACACCTTTACCGATACAAGTTAAAAACAGCTACATCCACCCTACATCTTCCATCTCGCCCTTTTTCCCGCGGGTCATCAGTTCCTGCATCGCCAAAGCTGGAGCTTTTTTATGTAACAGGACTTCATAGGCCTGGTTTAAAATTGGCATATCAATTTTCATCTTATGGGCCAGTTGATAGCCTGAAATAGTGGCATAATACCCTTCCACTACAGCCCCTACCTCTTTCATAGCTTCCTGCACATCTTTTCCCTGACCTATCAGGATGCCTGCTCTGCGGTTACGGGAGTGCATGGAAGTGCACGTTACAATCAAATCTCCAACCCCTGCCAGTCCTGCAAAGGTCTGCATCTTTGCGCCTAACGCCATTCCCAGTCTTGCAATTTCCGTTAATCCTCTGGTCATCAACAGGGCTTTCGTGTTATCTCCATATCCCAAGCCATCACAGACCCCTGCACATAAAGCAATAACATTTTTCATGGCAGCTCCCAGTTCCACGCCAATTACATCCGGACTGGTATAGACACGGAAAAAATGATTCATAAAAGCATCTTGTACGATTTTTGCCAGATACTCATCCTGGCAGGCTGCCACGCAACCTGTAGGGATTCCCCTTCCCACTTCTTCTGCATGAGAAGGCCCCGACAAAACCACTACCGTTTTTCCTGTCACTTCCTCTAAAACCTGCGACATTCTCAAGTCCGTATCTGCTTCAATTCCTTTTGTCACGCAGACTAAAACCGTATCTTTTTCCAGATAGGGTGCAATGGCACAAGCTGTTGAGCGGACAGCAAAAGACGGAGTTGCCATAACTACCATCTGCTGTCCTTGCACACAGGCAGGATCTGCGCTGTATACAATTCCTTCTGGCAGCAAAACACCCTGCAAAAACGGGTTTTGCCTTGTTTCCGCCAGCTGAATACTTTCCTCTTCCCGATAAGACCACAACGTTACCTGATGACCGTTTTGGTGGAGTACCGTACACAAGGCAGTACCCCAGCCGCCACTTCCCATTACTGCAATTTTCATACAATATCCTCACTGTTCTTTTTTTTGTGTAAGGAAAACCGCGATTCCGTTCCTGCCAAAAGCCGCTTTATATTTTCCCGGTGCATAAAGATTACATAGGCACCCAAAAGAAACGCCAAGAGAATTACGCCCCAGTTCTTCCAAAAGAATATGGTGAAGACGAAAGGAAATGCGGCGGCGCTGATGCAGGAAGTCAAAGAGACATAGCGGCTGATTGCCAGACATAAAGCAAAAATGACTGCCAGAATGGCAAATAGCTGTACGTCCATCATCAGTGCCAATGCCGCACAGCATAAAACGCCCTTGCCTCCTTTAAAATGAAAAAACACAGGATACATATGGCCCAAAACCACAAAAAAGCCAGTCCACATTTTCCCAAAATCTAGTTGGGCACTCCCCTGAAAAACAGATTGCGCAATCAAGCAGGCAACTATGGTTTTGGCTGCATCAATTACCAACACCAAAACCGTCGCAATACCCCCGTAGGTACGCAGAAAATTTGTCAAGCCTGCATTACCGCTGCCGTGCTGGCGAACATCGTCTCGATAGGTTAACCTGGACACAACAATCGCTCCGTTGATTGTCCCCAGGAGATACCCTGCCACAGCCAGTGCCACAAACTTCCACAGCAAACTTATTCCTCCTTATCGCCTTTTTGACGAATGGTAATCCGCACAGGTGTCCCTTCCAGTCCAAATACATTTCGTATCTGGTTTTCCAGATAACGCTGATAGGAAAAATGAAACAGCCTCCCATCATTACAGAATATCACAAAATGAGGCGGCTTTACGCTGGCTTGCGTCATATAATAGATTTTAAGCCGTCTTCCCTTATCCGTAGGTGGTTGAACTCTGGCGGTCGCATCTTCCAGAACATTATTCAGCATTCCTGTTGTGATCCGCATGGCACTGGCATTGTTCACCGCATTGATTCTCTCAAACAGCTTGTCCACTCTCTGACCAGTCAAAGCGGAGATAAACACAATGGGCGCATAGCTCATATAACTTAAGTCACGCCGAATTCCTTCTACCATGCTTTCCATGGTTTTTGTGTCTTTTTCAATGATATCCCATTTATTGACTACGATCACACTGGCCTTGCCGGCTTCATGGGCCAAACCAGCAATTTTTGTATCTTGTTCTGTCACACCTTCCTGCGCATCTATCAAAATCAAACATACATCTGCCCGCTCAATGGCAGAAATTGTCCGCATATTGGAGTATTTTTCTATTAAATCGTCAACTTTTGACTTTTTCCGCATTCCTGCAGTATCGATAAAACAATATTTTCCCCAGGAATTCTCAAAGTAACTGTCAATGGCATCCCTGGTTGTTCCAGCCACATTGGAAACTATGGTGCGTTCTTCCCCCAAAATACGATTTAAGAGGCTGGATTTTCCTACGTTAGGCTTCCCAATAATTGCTACTTTTACAATTTCTTCTTCCTCAGAAGTCTCGGATTCCGGAGGGAAGTTCTCGATACACAAATCCAACAGATCCCCAGTCCCATGGCCATGTACGGCAGAAACTTCCACCGGGTCCCCTAATCCTAACCCGTAAAACTCATATACAGCCGGATCCGTATTCCCCACACTGTCACATTTATTGACCGCTAAGATAACTGGTTTCTTGGCCCGCTGTAACATGGTTGCAACTTCCTGATCCGCGGCTGTTACCCCAACTTTTACATCCGTCACCATAACAATCACGTCTGCTGCCATAATCGCAATTTCTGCCTGACGCCGCATAAACTGAAGCATCTCGCTGTCATTGCGCGGCTCAATTCCGCCAGTATCTACCAGGTTAAATACACGTCCCCGCCATTCACATTCCCCGTAGAGGCGATCACGGGTCACGCCAGGCGTATCGTCGACAATGGCCATCCGTTTCCCTGTCAGCTTATTAAACAGCATGGATTTGCCCACATTGGGGCGCCCCACAATTGCTACCAAAGGTTTGGCCATGTTGACACCTCCTTCAAAATAAGTAGTATTATTATGCCATTGAAATTCTGCTTGGTCAACAAAAATATGGCTTTTCTTGGATAAAGAAAAGAGGATGCCGCTTTCGCGCATCCTCTTATGTGGATAGGTTCTGATTTACTTTACCTCTACAGACAAAACTTCCCGTCCGTTATAGGTACCGCAAGCCTTACAAGCTCTGTGAGGCAGGCGGGGCTCGCCGCACTTGGGGCAGGCAACTACGCCGGGAATTGCCAGTTTCCAGTGAGAGCTACGTCTTTTATCGCGTCTTGCTTTTGATACTTTACACTTAGGTACAGCCATGTGGTGACACCTCCTTGGTCGAACTGCCGGTTAAGGCATATATTATTATTTTAATAACTGCTTTAACGCAGCAAAACGGGGGTCAATTTCAGGCTGACAGTCGCATGGACCGTCATTCAAGTTTTTTCCACACCGGGCACACAACCCCTTACAGTCTTCCTTGCACAGAAGTTTTGTGTCCATGTTCAAAACAAACGCCGTTGTGAAAATGTCCTCCAAATCGGCACACTCGCCTTCCAGTAAAAAGGTCTCCTGATCTTCATTTTCTTCGCTGGCCAATTCCGTAACCAGAACAGCCTTTACCGGAAACGTCAGGTACCGTGTAAACTCGCGGGTACACCGGTCACAAATACCATGGAGTGTGGTAGAAACCTGGCCATCAAGAACCAAAACGCCCGCCGTATTGCGGACAACCCCTTTTATCTGAACGGGCTCAGATACGGGGCAAGAGCCCCCAAAGTCCATAGTGTGTAAATCCAACTGGGTCTCAAAGTCCACTACACCGCCGGGACAGTCGATAATTTTCGCCAAATTTAAAAGCATTGCTATCTCCCATTCCATAATCGTGCACGGTTAATTATAGGGGAAATTGGTGAAAAAGTCAAATACTTTTTATAAAAAATGTGCAAACCACTTGACTTTCCGGCTGGCTTTCATCATCATGAAAGAAGCTTCTGCAAAACACATACTGTGAAATCGATATCTATCAGAGAAGGAGCGCATCGGGATGAAGGAATTGGAGATTAGAAAAAACGATGCAGAACAAAGGTTAGATCGCTTTGTGGCAAAAGCCGTTCCGCTTTTACCCGCCTCCTTATTACAAAAGTATATTCGTCTCAAACGTATTAAAGTTAACGGCAAAGGAGCCTCTCGGGATACAAGGCTGCAAGCAGGCGACCGTATTCAATTATATATTAACGACGAATTTTTCCAGACGCCACGCCCGGAAAACGCCTATTTAACTGTGAATGTTCCCAAATTATCTGTCGTTTATGAAGACAGTAATCTTATATTGGTAGACAAGAAGCCGGGACAGGCGGTTCATCCTCATGAAGGTGCCGAATACGGCAAAACTTTGATTGATCACATTCAAGCTTACCTCTACGCCAAGAAAGAATGGAATCCCCGGGAAGAAAATGCCTTTACTCCGGCACTGTGCAACCGGATCGACCGCAATACCGGCGGCATTGTCATTGCCGCAAAAAACGCAGAGGCCCTTCGAATTCTCAATCAAAAAATTAAGGATCGGGAAATCAAAAAGCGCTATCTCTGTATTGTCCACGGTACTTTAAATCCACCTTCCGGAAAATTGGAAGGATTTCTCTTCAAAGACGCTGTCAAAAATAGAGTCTATGTGACATCGAAACCCCAAAAGGGAGCAAAAACTGCTCTGACTTATTACCGTACAATCCGCACAAAGGGAAATTTATCTTTAGTAGAATGTGAACTTCTCACCGGTCGGACACACCAGATTCGCGCCCAAATGCAAGCAGCGGGGCATCCTCTTCTGGGCGACGGGAAATACGGCAAATTAGATAAACAGTACGACAGAAAGTTTCAGGCTCTATATTCTTATCAACTGGAGTTTTCTTTCACTACTGAAGCCGGTATTTTAAGTTATTTAAACCATAAAATTTTCCAGGTAAAGCAGGTAGATTTTGTAGAAGAATATTTCCGTTAACCCGCTTTCCCCTATTTCATAAAATTCCCGAAAATTTTGTTGAAAATTGATTGACAAAGGGGGGTATTCCATATATATTCAAACAGTAATCAAAACCGCAGCCCGTCCTATCAAATCGGGCTGCGATTTATGCGCTATTGAAAACTCATTTCAGAACGGGGGAGGATAATGTCCAAAGAACTCATCCGCTTGACGGATCTCACCATGTCTTTTGACGGTGAACAAATCTTAGATAAGATTAATCTGTATATCAACGATCAAGAGTTCCTTACATTGCTGGGGCCCAGTGGCTGTGGAAAAACCACAACGCTGCGCATAATCGGCGGTTTTTTAACGCCGGATTCTGGCGATGTTTTTTTTGAGGGAAAACGTATCAATGATGTACCGGCTCACAAGCGAAAAATCAACACCGTTTTTCAGCGGTACGCTTTGTTCCCTCATTTGGATGTCTATGACAATGTGGCTTTTGGGCTGCGTATTTCCAAGCTACCGGAAGACGAAATTGATCGTCGTGTGACGGAAATGCTGGAAATTGTCAGTCTGCGCGGTTTTGAAGACCGTTCCGTCACTTCTCTGTCTGGCGGCCAGCAACAGCGGGTTGCCATTGCACGGGCCTTGGTAAATCGTCCGAAAGTTCTGCTATTGGATGAACCATTGGGTGCGCTTGACTTGCGACTGAGAAAAGATATGCAGAACGAATTAAAGCGGATACAGCAGACAATGGGCATTACTTTCATTTATGTCACCCATGATCAGGAAGAGGCTCTTACCATGTCGGACACCATTGTGGTCATGGACAAAGGACACATTCAGCAAATTGGGACACCGGAAGACATCTATAATGAACCCAAAAATGCCTTTGTGGCAGATTTCATCGGAGAAAGTAACATTCTTGATGGCATTATGCTGCAAGACTGCTTGGTTGAGTTTTTCGGCAGACGCTTCCCCTGTGTGGATAAGGGATTTGCAGCCAATGAGCCTGTGGATGTGGTAATTCGCCCGGAAGATATCGATATTGTTCCTGCCGATGCGGGGCATCTTTGCGGTACGGTTACAAGTATCACGTTTAAGGGTGTCCACTATGACATCATTGTCGACTTTAAAGGCTTCAAATGGTTAATTCAGAGCACTGATTATCAGCCAGTTGGCGCATATATCGGCATCCGCCTCAACCCCGAAGATATTCATGTCATGAAAAAGAGTGAATACTCAGACATGTTCGGCGACTACAGCTCTTACAGCGCTGAATATGACGAGATTGCGGAGGGCGGAGAAGATGAAGAGTAAACTGCTTTCTGCGCCCTATATCGTGTGGATGATTCTCTTCACGCTGGTTCCCCTCGGGGTTGTATTCTATTACGCTTTTGCCGATGTTAATACGGGGCAGTTTACCATGGCAAATCTGGCAAATATGGGAACCTACACACCCATATTTTTACGCTCCATTTGGCTAAGCTTGGCAGCTTCTGCAATTTGTCTGGTAATTGGATACCCTGTGGCCTATTATATCTCTCAGACCAAGCCTACAACCCAGCGTTTTTTGTCAATGCTGATCATGTTACCTATGTGTATGAGCTTCCTGCTCCGTACTTTGGCCTGGGTAGCCCTGCTGGAGGATACAGGTATTATAAACCGCCTTTTATCCAACTTTGGTATTGGCCCTCTTCCCTTGATTCGTAATAACGGCGCAGTCATCTTGGGTATGGTCTATAACTATCTACCCTATATGATTTTGCCGCTATATTCTGTCATGGTGAAGATCGACCGCCGTTTAATTGAAGCCGCTCAGGATTTAGGGTGTAACAGCCGGCAAGTATTCGGGAAAGTAATTTTCCCGCTTTCCGTGCCTGGCATTATCTCTGGGATCTCCATGGTTTTTGTTCCCGCCGTTTCCACTTTCTACATCTCCCAAAAACTGGGAAGCACCGGTACGACACTGATTGGTGATGTGATCGAATCTCAATTTAAAGGAGCATACAATCCCAATTTAGGTGCCGCCATGAGTTTGGTGTTAATGGTGTTAATCTTTATCTGTGTGGGAATCATGAACCATTTTGGAGAGGACAACTCGGAAGAAGGCATGGTGACAATATGAGAAAAGTAAACAAAATCTTTACCATTCTTGTTTTCATTTTTTTGTATATCCCCATGATTCTTCTGGCTATCGCATCCTTTAACTCCGGCACTGATATTGCAGTATTTAAAGAATTTACCTTACGGCAATACGGAAATTTATTTCGCGATAGCACTCTGTTGGCCTTACTGCGTAACTCTTTAATTATTGCCGTTTTGTCCAGCCTCATTGCCACGGTCATGGGTACTGCGGCAGCTGTGGGTATTCACAGTATGGGCGGGCGTATGCGTTCTGTCATTATGGGCGTAACCAATATTCCCATGACCAATCCGGAAATTGTCACCGGTGTATCCATGGCTCTTTTATTTGCTTTTATCGGCCATCTTCTGAAAATTAATGCAATTTTGGGTTTTGGTACTTTGCTGATTGCCCATATTACATTTAACCTTCCTTATGTAATTTTAAATGTAATGCCAAAACTCAAGCAGATGGACCCGGATTTAAAAGAAGCAGCCTTGGATCTGGGCTGTACCCCAGTTCAGGCTTTCTTTAAAGTCGTCATTCATGAGGTAATGCCCGGCATTCTCTCCGGGGCGCTTATGGCGTTTACCATGAGTCTGGATGACTTTATTATTAGCTATTTCGTAACTGGTTCTGGCTTTATTACATTGCCAGTAGAAATTTACAATTACACCAAAAAACCGATTCAGCCCAAAATCTATGCGTTATTTACCTTAATGTTTGCAGTTATTCTGACTTTAATGGTCTTAATGAATCTGTTGCAGCTTCGCGACTCCAAAAAGAAAGCAACTACACAAAGAAAGGATTTCATGAAAAGATGAAAAAAAGAATCACCGTTGCACTGATCTTAATTTCTGTACTTGTTAGCACATTTTGTCCCTGGGTCCATGCCGAAGAGGCAGAATCCATTACTGTTTACAACTGGGGACAGTATATTTCCGATGGTACAGACGGATATCTAGATGTTATCGAAGAGTTTACTGCCAGAACTGGTATCAAGGTCAATTACATTACCTACGACAGTAATGAAAGCATGTACACCAAACTGAAAACAGGCGGTGCTACTTATGATGTCATTATTCCTTCTGACTACATGATTGCTAAACTCATTGAAGAAGATATGTTAGAGCCCCTGAACTTTGATAACATTCCAAACTTCCAGTATATTGATGAAGAATTCCGGAATATGGAATATGACCCGGAAAATCTCTACTCGGTACCCTATACCTGGGGTACTGTGGGAATCATTTATAACACAAAGTACGTAGACGATGCGAGCAGTTGGGCCAGCCTGTGGGACGAACGCTATGAGGGTAAGATCTTAATGTTTGATAACTGCCGTGATGCCTTCGCAATCGCTCAGTCCCGGTTGGGTTACAGTCTCAATACAGAAGATGTTGAAGAGCTGGAAGCCTGTGCGGACCTGTTAAAAGAGCAAAAACCTTTGGTACAAAGCTATGTAATGGACCAGATTTTTGACAAAATGGAACGCGAAGAGGCATGGATTGCTCCCTACTATGCAGGTGACTATCTGTTCATGGTGCAAGAAAATGAGAACTTGGCATTTAGCTTCCCGGAAGAAGGTTACAACGTCTTTGTAGACGCCATGTGCATTCCCAAAGGCTGCCAGAATAAAGAAGGCGCCGAAGCTTTCATCAATTTCCTCTGTGACCCGGAAATTTCTGGGCAAAACCTGGAATATTTGGGATATTCTACACCAGAGACAGAAGCAAAGCAGTATATGGACCCGAATGTTGCCAACAGTGATATTGCCTATCCGGATGCAGAAACCCTCTCTCGTGCAACCAGCTTTGTCAACCTCTCCACAGAAGCCAATCAAGCTATGAACTCTTTGTGGTTGGAAGTGAAAACTGCCGGCAGCAATACTGCCACCTATCTCATCTATACCGCTATTGCTGTTGTCATTGTGGCTGTGATTGCTGTAGTAATTGCGATGCAGAAGAAAAAGAAAAAACAGCGCCGCGGACAAAGCCGGAAATAAATTTGACTCACATTTTGTTGAAAACTGAATGTGCTAAACACTTGTTTTCGTGTAGATTTATCAGTTTGATTCGCCACAAGAAATTACCAATAAAGGGAACCACCGGCTTCAGGCCGGTGGTTCCCTTTTACATTTTAAGACTTTTAAACGCAAAGGATTAGAGTTGTAAAACTCTTATACTGCAAAACTTTTTCATTTCCCCTGGTTTTAAAGCGCTGCATACAAAAGTTCCAAAGTCACAAACATTGCCAAGCTTTACCCGGTACAGAAATTACGAAATTTTTCCAGCTTCTCTACCGGTTTTCTATAAGCCACTGCCGGATTTCTTCCCTACCGGCCTCAGACATGGGAAATACTTTTTCTTGTTCCACAGTACTCTTTTCCAGGCAATACAAGCCATGCCACAGCTGTGCTAAAATACTGCTTTTCTCCAGATCGGCCTCTTTGGCATTCTTCATCACTACGTTTGGCGTCAAAACAAATCGAAGCATGCCCGAGCTGCCGGAAAATACATTATTATTTTCAAAGCTGTGTAAAACCGGAAGGAAAATCTCTTCCATTTTCAATCCTCCTGTGTCAGTTCCTCCATCTGGGTTAACAGTTCTTCAAACAACCGTAGTGCTTCTTCAATAGGCTTTTTCCCCGTCATGTCAACTCCAGCTTCCTTTAGTAAATCTATGGGATCTTTACTACAGCCGCCGCGTAAAAACGCCAGATAGTCTTCCACCGCTTTTTCACCTTCCCGAAGGATTCTTCGGGAAAGTGCAATCGCTGCACAATAGCCTGTGGCATACTGGAACACATAATAGTCATAGTAAAAATGGGGAATTCTGGCCCATTCCATATCAATTTCTGAATCCAGAACCATTTCTGGTCCAAAGTAGGCTTGGTTTAGTTTCCGATATTCCTGGCACAAAAGTTCTGCCGTCAGGCTCTGTCCTTCTTGATTCAGCTGTGCAATTTTCAGCTCGAACTCCGCAAACATTGTCTGCCGGTATAAAGTTCCCTTAAACTGCTCCAGGAAATGATTAATCAGGTATGCCCGTTTTTTCTTGTCTGTCGTATTCTTCAACAAATATTCCATTAAAAGTGCTTCGTTACATGTGGAAGCAACCTCGGCCACAAAAATGACATAGTCAGAATAGATAAATGGCTGGTTTTTGTTTGACAAGTAAGAGTGGATTGCATGGCCCATTTCATGGGCCAGAGTAAACTGACTGTCCAAAGTCCCAGTGTAGTTTAGCAGAACTAGCGGGTGGACTCTCGCGCCAGCTGAATAGGCCCCACTTCGTTTACCCGCATTCTCGTAGACATCAATCCAGCGCTGGGTATAGCCCTCTTTCAAAATATTACGATAATATTCTCCCATAGGCTCCATAGCCTTATAAACGGTCTCTTTAGCTTGTTCATAGGGAATCTTTTCGTCCACTCCAGATACCAAAGGCGTATAAATATCATACATATGCAGCTCATCAAGCCCCAGAAGCTTTTTTCGAAGCGCTACATACCGGTGCATTGTATCCAGATGTTCATGAACAGTGTCAATTAAATTAAAATACACCTGTGTTGGCACTTGGTTACTGTCCAAAGATGCTTCCAATGCAGACCCATACTTCCGCATTTGGGCAAAGAATTGCAATTGTTTCACTTGTGCCGACAACGTAGCCGCTAATGTGTTGCGGTAATTTTTCAGCTGTCCATAATAAGTTGTAAACGCAGATTTTCGAAGTGCTCTGTCCTCTGACTCTAGATAAGAGACAAATGTGCCTTGCGTTAAGGGATGGGGAACTCCACTACTGTCTATCGCATCCGGGAAACTAAGATCAGCATCGGAGAACATGGAAAAAATGTTGTCTGGAGCTTGTGCCATTTCTCCTGCCGCAGCTAAAATTTTTTCTTCTGCATCGGTAAGAATATGCTCACGTCTACGCCTTAAATTTTCAAATTTTCTTTTGTACAATGTCAATTTAGGTTCAGCCTGGTAGAATTGCTCCAATGTCTTATCTGCAATGGCCAGTAGCTCCGGTGTCTCAAAACTACTGGATGCAGCAGTTTCTACCCAAACAGAAGTAATCTGCCCTACCATGGCTTGATAGGCCGCCACACGCGTATCTTCATCGCATTTTCTCTGGGCATAATTGGCTAAATTTTCTAAAAGTAACCCAATTTTCTCATCTAAAAGCATGTATTCATAAAGTGTAGAAGCCGATTGTCCAAGGCGACCCCGATAAGCCGGAATCTTGATGATTTCCTGTTTTAACAGCGCCAAATCCTCATACCATGCTTCATCCGTTGCATACAAATCCTCAATTGCCCACTTATCCTGGGCTGCAATTTCTTCCCGCTGCAAAATTTTTTCTGCCATTTTGTTCCTCCGCTATACAATAAAATTCCATTGCGTACCAATTAGTATCCACTGCTTTTGAAAATTTCACATATCAAATTAAGAGCAATCTGTTTTTCGTGGGGTGCAAAGTTAAGTATGACCTTTCCAGACCCTTTTTCTGTTTTTGGGACAGGTTGCGGTTTAACACCCCCAACCTTTTCAGAACCCGTTTGCAATGTCAGCTTTCCCAAATCACTACATATGTCATAAAACGCAAGCGCAGGTAAATTCTACCACCAACCATATTCCCAGGACAATGTCATGAGAAACACCTGTATCGTTCCATTCGCTTAGTTTGAGGATGTTATTTTGATTATACCATATCTTCCCATTTCACTCAATGCGTGAGTTCCCCCTCTCATCTGGTTTGACATTTGCTTATGTGTGTGATACGGTAAATGCAATTTGTGGATGGGAGTGTCTCGTATGTCGAAACAAGCGAAAGGATACAGCTATTTACTTCTGACTGCCATGATATGGGGCTGTGCATTTGTGGCTCAGAGCGTAGGTATGCAGTATATAGGACCTTTCACATTTCAGGCCGTCCGATGTGCTTTGGGCGCCTGTACTTTAATTCCTTATCTCTTAGTCTCCAAAAAAGCCGATACACAATCCCGCATGGAGCCAATACCTGTCAAAAGTCAAATTCTTGGCGGAGTCCTTTGTGGTGCGGCCTTATTTGCCGCAACCAATCTGCAGCAATTTGGTCTACTCTATACTACGGTCAGTAAATCCGGATTTATTTCTGCTCTATATATTTTAATTGTACCCATTTTGGGAGTCTTTCTTCACAAAAAAATTCCATCTTATCTCTGGATTTGCATCCTTTCTGCCTGTGTAGGACTGTATTTGCTGAGTATGGAGGACGGCCTTGGTTCTCTATCTCTTGGCGACGGTCTCACCCTTATGAGCGCCATCTGTTTTGCCATACATATTTTAATCGTCGATGCATTCTGCAACAAAGTTGACGGTGTCCAGTTGTCCTTTATCCAATTCCTCGTCAGTTCGTTTTTATCCGCAATCTGTATGTGGATTTGGGAATCTCCGTCTCTTTCCACCATTCTCGCATGCTGGTTGCCTCTGGGCTATACGGGAATTCTTTCCAGTGGTGTGGCTTACACATTGCAAATCCTGGCACAGAAGCACACAAAACCAGCAATTGCAACTTTAGTTATGAGTCTGGAATCGGTATTTGCCGCTTTGTTTGGATGGCTACTTTTAAAGGAACAGCTAACGGTTCGGGAAACTCTTGGCTGTGCTTTTATGTTCTGTGCTACCCTTTTGGCACTACTTCCATCTAAAAAAACAGAGTCCTGATTTTCTAAATTTCATACATATCTACATAAAATAAGAGGGCCGAGGCAATATGCCTCAGCCCTCTCATTTTATTTTTAATTTTCAACAACTTCCAGGATTTCCATAGGACAAGCTTTTACACAAATACCGCAGGCAATACATTTCGAAGACACCGGTGAATCTTCCACTTTGACCAGTACGCCGAAGGGACAGACATCTTTACATTTCCCACAACCAGTACAAAGTTTTTTATTAATCATGTATACGCCCTTTGCGTTTTGCGTAATAGCGCCAAATTCACACACAGTCGCACATTTACCACACTGTACGCAAACCATTGGTTTCGGCGCACCGTTACGCTGTACGATTTTGATGCAGGATTTTTCCTCATCAAACTCTTTATAGAACGCAGTAGAGCAAGCCCTGACACACTCAAGGCAAGCCATACATGTGGCACCCTTTTTGACTGTTAATTTTTTCATAAGTATTTCCTCCCCATTCCGTACTTATGTTTTCATTTCAATTTCACTTTATTATACAAAAATCGCGATCAATAATCAATGCTAAATCCTGCCACACATCCCTAAAACTTTCAGTTTAAACTGGATTCTTTCACAAATACTACGATTGTATCACTTACAGTTTAAATTTGCAGGAGGAATGAAAATGAAGCGCATACTTTTTCTAGTAGTCGCCGCAATTATGATTACGGGTCTACTGACCGCATGCCAAAGCATGTATACGACTGGTCGAAATGGCTCTGCAACTCCCTATGCAGCGGATGAGTTGTATGGCAATGTGTCTACCACCAAGGATGGCACCGTCAATGGTACCAATCGGGGTAAATATAACATTGATGCCAAAAAAACCACAGACCAGATGAATGACACCGGCTATGTAAAATACCCTAACTCTTATTATGGTGTGCCCAAGGGCGGTACTCCGGCCAATAGCTATCGTTACCCCACTGAACAGTACGATACCAACAGTCAGGTTTCTGCCACAAACACCAGAAACACAACGATGAATCAATAAAATAAAAGTGCAGGGGAAATTCCCCTGCACTTTTTATAAATAGCGGCTTACCTCTATATTTTTTTCTAATGTTGTTCCCTGTCCAGTTACTCCTGTTTGGAGGAATCCACTTTCCTGGAAAAAAGAACCTGCATTTTCTACGTCCTCTAATACAACTTGCAATCGATTGACCCCATGGGTACGGTAATATACAACACTCTCGCCCAACATTTGCAACTGATACATGGATTGGTTGTAAGCCTCTTCAAATCGAAACTTCCAAATTCTCCCTGCCTCCATAGAGTCGTTTGCTTTTTCGATTTCCAAATATCCCACAGGTGTTTCGTGGAACATAGCCAGAATTCCTCGACGGGACGGCAATATTGAAAAATTTGCTCCTAAAAAGGCACTGGCAACTTCCGGACACTGAATAATCGGTTGGAACCAGAGGCTGTAATCCAGCTTCTTTCCGTCTTTTTGGTAACTGCTCTGTCGGGCCAGAGTCGATATAGCCGGTTCCAAATGGGAGTTGTCATATAAATATCGAAGATGGAACTTTTGATTTGCATATTCCAAAAAGGTAACAGCAGTATTATCACAACGATCAAAATCCCGATCCGGTTCCTCATCTGCAAATAATCTCTGTAGACTTACCCGCATAACCATTGCATGAGATACAATGGCAATCGTTTGCCCATCATGCTTTTGTGCCAGTTCTGTAAGGCCCTCCAAAAAGCGGCTGGTATAGGTATCATAACTCTCTGCTCCTTCTACTTGCCACTTTTGAGGTTCCTGAGAGAAGATTTTCATAGTCTCCGGCTCATGATGATATAAGTACCCAAAAGTCAAGCCCTCCCAACGGCCCATCTGTACTTCCCGGAACCGGGCATCCAGCTGCAGAGGAAGCCCCTTGGGCCCGGTAATGGCTTTTGCCGTAGTCTGTGTACGAATTAAGTCGCTGGCATAACAAGCGTCGATAGGTATATTGGCAAACCGTCTGGACAACGCCTCAATTTGCTGTAATCCCGTTTCTGTAATAGAAGAATTGGTCTGTCCATGCATAATGCGATATAAATTACCTTCCGCTTCTGCATGCCGAATCAGATAGATTTTTGTCATATTCACCACTTACAATATTGTTATAAATTTTAAAATATCAGAACGCATTTTTTCCGCAGCTTCCTGGGCGCAGATAAGATAGTCTTCCCCGTCTCCCCCATCTTTCTGCCATGCACATAAGATGCTGCGGGATGCGCTAACCAATGCACCATGTCCAAAACGGTCAAACGCATACTGCACATCTTTTGCGCTGCCGCCCTGTGTACCATATCCCGGTACCAGGAAAAAAAGGCGATCATATTTTTCCCGTAAATTTTTCAAAATTGCTGGATTCGTAGCTCCCACAACAATCGCAATTTCACTATAACCGCTTCTGCCAAACAAATCACCACTCCAGCGCATGGCCAAATCTGCCATAACGGTATGGATCACCCGGTCCCCGGAAATCAAATCCTGCACCTCTCTGGATGATTTGTTGGAAGTTTTGACTAAAAGGAAGACATTTTTACCTTCCTTACAGTACGGTAAAAATGGGCTGATACCATCACTCCCCAAATACCCATTCACTGTAATTCCATCGCAATGATAGGGGGTATACTCCTGTCCGTCTACACACACGCTTCCCAAATAGGACTGGGCACACACCTCTGCTACAATGCCCACATCGCCTCGCATATGATCCATAATAACATAGTAACCCAATTCTTTTGCATAGCGGTTTACGTTCTCCATTGTTAAAATTCCGTCATGGCCCAGAGCTTCAAAATAAGCGCTCTGAATTTTAACAGCTGGAACTATTTCTTTCAGGGCATCCAAAATACCTTTACAAAATACTTCATATGCTTTAGCCGCCCCCTGAAGGGTTTTTCCATAAGCAGAAAATGCTTCTTCCTGAATAAATCGGGGAATATAGGCAAGCTGTGGGTCCAAACCAACAGCCGATGGATTTTTCAATTTACGAATCTTTGCCTGTAAAACATCAATTGACATAACTTTCCCCTCCTCGACTTTTTTATTATAACAAAAAAAGCCTGGTTTGCCAATATAAATCCCCGCGTATATGATCCAAACTGCGTTACCACATTCGAAAACGGGCAAACTATAAAAGAAGGGAGGAATTAAGATGGAAATGAAAAGTTTTGCCGCAACGATGGGAATCGGGATGGTGGCCGGTGCTACTGTTGCTATGATGTTGCCCAAAAAATCTCCGGTTCGAAAAGCTGCTGATCAGGCTGCGAAATCGATTCAACAAGAAGTGCGGAAAATGTCTCGTATGATGATGAAATAAGCATGCCGGTTTTGCCGGCATACATAAATTCTAATTTTCTGGAAAAAAACCTTGCATTTTTTAGTAAGACATGCTATTATACATAAGCACTTGATTTGTGTGTATGCGCTGGTAGCTCAGTTGGATAGAGTGACTGGCTACGAACCAGTAGGTCGGGGGTTCGAGTCCCTTCCAGCGTACCAAGCCGCCGCAAATGTTTTTCGTTTGCGGCGGCTTTTTATTCGTTCAGGTGCTTTTTATTCCGATCCTTCTTGTTACTTCTCCGGGTAAAGGGAAATGCACAGGCGCAGCGTTCTCAACGAATATGCTGCGCCTGTTTTTTATTGTAAATCTTGATCGGAAGCCATTTTCTCCTGTTTGACTTTGTAGTCAATCACATGCCGGGAAGCCAGCTCTTGCCGGATTTCTTCCAAAGAGATTCCGCTCTGCACCATCAGCACCAAAACGTGATATGCCAAGTCTGCAATTTCATATACTGTTTCCCTATGATCCTGAGCTTTGGCTGCAATGATGACTTCTGTCGTCTCCTCTCCCACTTTTTTTAAAATTTTGTCCAAGCCTTTTTCAAATAAATAAGTGGTATAAGACCCTTCCGGTCTGTCTTGCTTACGCTGCAAAAGCAGCTGATAAAGTCCCTCATAGGTAAATTCTTCACCCATATCTAATTCTCCTTTTCCCATAAAACGCCGGCATCAAAGCAGGAATCTGTTCCTAAATGGCAAGCTGGGCCATCTTTTCTGACCCAAATTA
>CALXCQ010000092.1 GCA_944386835.1 uncultured Oscillospiraceae bacterium
AAATCCCTTCTTGTGGACAAAAAGGGGAAATCCCAGTTCCTTTTCCAGCACCTGAATCCGGTGCGTTAGTGTTGACTGAGAAATGTAAAGTTCGCTGGAAGCATTCGACAGCGTTTCGCACCGTATGATTGCCAGGAACCCTTCAATACACTCTTTGTTCATATTTATGCTCTCCATTATCGACATTATCGATAATATATAAATCAATTATCTATTTGCCAAGGATGCAATTTATCAGTACTATAGCTTTGTAAGTTATTACCAATTCTTTTTGGAGCAATAGCTATATTCTGTGCTATTTTGTTTTTATTATAGCAAAAGTTCCCAAGAAATTCAAGTAATAAAGAAAATGTATTGTCATTCTTGTATGTCAATAATATTCATCATCTACGTATTGGAGCAGATGCTTTACAACAAAATTACCTGCGTGGACAGTGATCCAAATAAGGGCTGTCATCTTGGGGCAACCCAGTCTGATCCCCCGGTGGAAGTGACATGGAGTCAAACTACGTCCAAAAGATTTATATAACCCCGAAGCTATCATCCAGGCCGCCTTGGATGACGCTTTATCACAGTTTGGCAGCAAGGAAGCCATTCTGTCTATGCCACTTGAGTCACAACCCTTACGGTTGTTGAGAGAACAGCTGAAAACTTCATTTGAAAGAGAGGATCATTGAAATGGACAAACTTTGTTCTGTAGCAGAAGCAATCTCCAAAATTAAAGACGGAAGTCGAATTATGATCGGAGGTTTTGGCCTGCGAGGCTCTCCTGATGAATTAATTGATGAACTGGTAGATTCTAAAAAAAAGGATCTGACCGTAATTTCGAATGACCTTGGATCGCCAAACATTGGGGTAGGTAAATTACTCACAAATGGCCAAATCAAAGCGCTGATCGGCTCCCATTACAATTTTAACCCGGATGTCAGCACGCAGTTTAATGCAGGAAAGATCGATGTAACACTTGTGCCTCAGGGAACATTGGCAGAATCCATTCGAGCCGCCGGTGCCGGAATTCCTGCCTATTACACAAAAACAAGTGTGGGTACCACATTGGAAGAGGGAAAGGAAGTGAAGTACTTTAATGGAGAAAAATACGTTATGGAGGAGGCAATCAGTGCAGATGTTGCGATAATCCACGCAAAAAAAGCAGATAAACTAGGAAATTTGATTTTTAGCAAAACTGCCAGAACCTTTAACCCCCTGATGGCTATGGCCGCAAAATACACCATTGCCGAAGTGGACTCCATTGTTGATCCAGGAGATTTGGATCCGGAATCTGTAGTCGTTCCCCACGTTTATGTCAATGTCATAGTGCTTAGGAGTAAAAAATGAAGGTTTTCAATAAAGAAGAAATTAAAATTAGAATCGCCAAAAATGTGGCGGCAATGATTGATGCAGATTCCCAATATTATGTTATCAATCTCGGTGTAGGTATTCCATCCATGGTTTCTGACTATCTCACAAGAAACGATGTTTTTGTAATGGCGGAAAATGGGATATTGGGTGTCGGACCTGTTGCCCATGGATCGGACATTCACCCTGATCTGGCCAATGCAGCCAGGCAGCCAATTTTGGAAACTCCCGGATGCTGCTATTTTAATAGTGCCGACAGCTTTGCGATGATTCGCAGCGGCAGAGTAGATGCAACTGTAATCGGCGCGTTTGAAGTCGACCGCGCAGGGGATGTTGCAAACTGGATTATCCCCGGGGGAAATAAACTAGGTGTGGGCGGCGCAATGGATCTGGTTACTGGCGCAAGAAAAGTATTCGTTGCCATGGCCCATACCAACAAGGGCATACCCAAGCTGGTGGAAAAGTGTGCTCTTCCCATTACTGCAAAGGAACGCGTGAATTATGTTGTGACGGAATATGGCGTATTTGAATTCGGTCATGGAGTCGTTAAGTTAATCAAAATTGCCTCCGGGGTTACGGTGGAAGAAGTTCAGCAAATTACGGGTTTTCCCTTTACTTGGGAAAGCAATGTAGACATTATGATTGACTAAAATGGGAGGGATTAAAATGGACCACGTTGTCATTGTGGGTGCCTGCCGAACCGCAGTTGGAAAATTTGGCGGTTCTTTAAAGCCACTTTCTGCTGCAGATCTGGCAGTTGCAGTGATGAAAAATGCCATATTACGCACTGGTATCCCAGCATCAATGGTTGATGAAGTAGACTTTGGTCAGTGCCGACAGTCATCGGATCATTCCAACCTGGCACGGTATGCGGCACTGGCCTCCGGAATCCCGGAATCAACCCCAGGCTTTACTGTAATGTGTGCTTGCTCCTCCGGAATGATAGCTGTAAGAGATGGAATGAACGCGATCTTGAACGGGCAAAGCGAGACAGCACTAGTAGGCGGTGCCGAAAGTATGAGCAATGCCCCGTACTATTCTTCCAACCTTCGCTGGGGCTTGAAAGCTGGCAACACCGAACTGAAAGACTCCCTAACCGAAGCACAGTTCTGTTCGCAGCCACAAGACATCTACGGTCGATTCAATATGGGGATTACTGCGGAAAATATTGCAAAAAAGTATAATATTAGCCGTCAGGCCCAGGATGCCTTTTCACTTCACTCCCAGCAGAAAGCCAAGCAAGCGATTGCTTCGGGCCGATTTGTCCAGGAAATCGTCCCCCTGACTGTCTATGCCGGCAAAAAGAAAGTCCCAACAATTTTTGACACTGACGAGTTCCCCAGAGACACCTCCATGGAGGCTCTGGCAAAGCTTCCACCGGCGTTTATGGAAGGTGGAACCGTGACTGCTGGCAATTCCTCCGGCAGAAATGACGGGGCATCGGCAATGGTTATAATGAAGGAATCCAAGGCCAAGCCGTTGGGACTGACTCC
>CALXCQ010000093.1 GCA_944386835.1 uncultured Oscillospiraceae bacterium
GTGGCCAGCGTGGCAAATATCCCAGAAATCCGGGCACAATCGGAACTCATCGAGAAGATCTTGCATACCGACTACCTGGACAACGCCGGGATCAACGAGTTTGAGCATATCCGGGAGTGCCTGCGGAACCTAATGCAGTATCTGCCCCACGACGGCGCGATTTACAACACCAATTTTACGGACGATATCCTGTCGGTGGAGTGGAAGGAGTCGGAGTTGGAGAACGACGACCTGAAGAACTACAAGGCCAAGGCGGAGTTCTATGTGCGCCAGCATCAGGACAAGCCCTCCATTGCCAAGTTGCGCTCCAATATGCCGCTGACGGCGGAGGATGTAAAGGAGCTGGAAGATATCCTCTGGAGCGAGGTGGGCACCAAACAGGACTACGAGGCAGAAGTGGGACAGAAACCGCTGGGGGAGTTCGTCCGGGAGATCGTGGGCATGGACATGAACGCCGCCAAGGAGGCTTTCGCCCAGTACTTAAACGATGTCAACCTGGACAGCCGGCAGATCTACTTCGTCAACCAAATCGTGGAGTATATCGTCCACAACGGAGTGATGAAGGACCTGTCTGTGCTTCAGGAACCTCCCTTCACGGATCAGGGCAGCATCGTGGAGATTTTCACAGATCTGTCCCTGTGGGCAGGAATCAAGAGCGTGATTGACCGGATCAACGCCAACGCAGCGGCCTAAAGACTGCACCGCAGAAAACAAAGATAAAACCCAACTATTAAAATGGGGGAAGGTGGTGCGCAGCCTAATATTTCAAAAGAAAAAAACATGAGTGCTTTAATCCCGTTACCGCCCCTTGCCGAGCAAAAACGCATTGTCGAAAAACTGGAACTGCTGCTGCCGCTGTGTGAGCGGCTGAAGTGAGGTGGTTTAATGACGATTCAAATTGCAAATGCGCTATACCGCTATTTTGAGGCTTTGTACGAACTCAACCAAAATATTTTAGTTCTGTGCGGTGTGGATGTCTTGGATAATTGTGAGCAGTATGAAAAGCAGGCTGAGTCGGTCATCCAGATGATCCCAAGGTTAGTTCCTTATGCGCGGGATAAAAACACTGGAGACTATAAGATTATCAGCCGCGATGGACTGTTAGAATTTTCAAATGAAATACCTTTTTTGGATGAGGATTATCAGCAGCCTTTGAAAAATCATTATGATTTTCTCATCACAATAAAAACTATTCGGAACAAGCTGGAACACAGAATGCACGGAGCAGTTGTTTCATCTTCCGGGAGCGGCAGTGTTATCTTATTTGAGATAAATTACAAAATAGTGCACCAGGGAGAGGAATAGATATGGCGCATTACTGCCGGCGATTTGATCTCTTTTGCCAAAGAAATTAATATCATGTTCTCAAAAATTCAAACGCTTGTGGACTGTTTCGCATATGAAAATCAAAAGACAGACTATGCTTATTATCGAAGATTGGTCAAATATGATTTTTGTAATTTTAACAAACTGTATGAGAGCAACTTGCTTAGAGAATTTGGTAAGGCACTGCTTTCGTTTTAATGCTGCGTAAAACCGCATCCGTCTAAATTGTAGCAGTGAAAAAGCCCGAAGGGCAAGGAAATAAGAACCTTGCCTCTCGGGCTTTGCGTTTTAATATCACAGCTGACGGGCCATTTGCCTGATGTAAATACTTAATATCGAATTGGTACACATGACATTACAATTCTTGGCCGATACCCGCTATGACGCAAAAAAGTGGCCAATGTAGCGCATGCTGCTACCTGCTCCATCAGGGGACCGATGGTGACCTGATGAAGATTATGTCTATCAAAATCCAGTTCGACATAGGGTAAATTAGGCCGTTGGCACTTCTGAATTTGATATCTTCCTGATGAATATCTTTCTTCCTATATATAACAGCTCGGACTTCTTTTTCATGTTCAAAATGATAATTTTTAAACACATAGCGATATTTGCTCAAGAAAATCCCAATGTAATCTTGGATCGTGTGGATGGATTTTGCTTCTGCCATTTTTGTGTAGATTGTTTCCAAAAAGTTCCGAATTTTTTCCTGCTTTTCCTTGTCATCATATATTACCTTATAGCGTTCTACAAGCGGCTCATTGGCTCGGATATCGTGTATAAAACGATTTGAAATTCCCAAGTTATAACCCTGATAGACATTTCCTTTTACATAGTAATTCCACATAGGAAGAGAATCAGGGTCAAGAGAGAAGCAACACAAGTAAGCATCACTCTCATGTGAGGAGTAATGCTTTTTCTCATTTTGAGATGCGGCTTCATCGGGAAACAACATTTTGTTGTTCGGACGCACATCCTTAATTGCCTCATAGAATTCCTGAGAAATACGCTTTTCTCGAAACATCTCGTCACAGACAAACCTATACTGTTTGACGACATCTCCCCCCTCACTTGTATCATTCAAGTAATTCGCATTTGTGAAACGAAAAGTCAAATGATTAGGCTTCAGTATCCCCATAAGGCCGTCTGGGGAAGTATAATGGTAAATATCTTGCGAAAAGGTATATACATCATTTAAAGCGTTTGTAATTACATGAAACATATAGTCAAGCAGTGTCGTATCTTCTGTGCCACTCATTAAATCTCCTCCCAATGACTGAACATAAGGGCTTGAAGCTGGATCTCACTCTCATGATTTGAGCCCTTTTAACCTACACATCTTGTACAATATTCTATATACAGAATAGCACATAAAATAGTAAAACTCTATTATTAAATATTTTATCATAGTATCTGTCCGACATCGTTTACAGGAGTCCTGTACTCCGCTATACTGAAAACAGAAAAGCGAGGAGGTGCGGCAATGGCGGGCAGGCGAATCAGCGCCGGATACTACCGGCGGTACGACAGGAAAGTGGTCTATGTAATCTCCCTGGCCACCGACGCCGACACCGGCGAGGAAAGTGTCATCTGGACCACCTATCCCTTCGCGGATGTCCCCAAGTACTACACCTCCA
>CALXCQ010000094.1 GCA_944386835.1 uncultured Oscillospiraceae bacterium
TGCGGCTTCTTTCCAGTGCCTTCACCGTTGTTTGTGCTGGTCCATTTTTATAAAAACATATAACTATTTCCCAATCTTTGAGGAAGTTATCCGTACTTTGAAAAGTTATTGGTCAACATTAAAATGCCACTACGATGCCGCCATCGTTGGCATAGACGGTGCTGATGCCGCCGGCACGGCAAATAATAGCTGCCGGCGCATGACATTTTTCCATAATCCACTGCCGTACCTGCTCTGCCCGCTGGGGACAGTTACAATGGGTAATGAAAATGGGACGGGTCTTATCCGCCACTTCCTGATAGCGCTTTTCAATCAGCTCCACCATTTTTTTCAGAGCCGACTGGGTGGTCAGGGCCTTTGCCCGAAGGGCAATTTCCCCTTTTTCCCCGCCCATAACCAACTTTAACCGCAACGCACTGGTTAAAACCGCCTGCAAATTAGTAAGCCGGCCGTTCTTTCTCAGACAGTCTAAATTCTCCAAGACAAAAAAAGTGGAAAAGTTGCGAACATAAGCCTTCGTTTTCTCCACGACCTGGGAAAAAGGCAGTCCCGCTTCGGCCAAGGCCTTAATCCGGTAGCACTGGGCCACTTCTCCCGCCGAAGCCGACTGGGAATCAAACACCTGAATCTTCTTGTCAGGACAGGCCTCTTTTGCCAGCCGCTCTCCCAGTTTGGCGCTTTCATAGGACCCGCTCAACTTGGATGACAAAGTCACCACATATACGTCTTCCCCAGCTTCCGGTCCATAGCTTTGCGCATATTGCCCCGGAGAAGGGCACGCCGTTTTGGGGCCTTCCGGAGCGCGAAGCATGTGGGCCAAAAACTTTCCGCAATCCAGGCTGTCATCATCCACATATTCTTTTTGCTCCAATTGAATTGTCAGGGGTACCCGGTGTAACCAGCCCTGATCTGACCCGTCGACAGGATAATCGCAACAACTATCCGCAACAATTCTAAAGGATTTCTCCACAGTCGTTTTCCCCCTTTTTCCACCCACCTGCCCCAATTTCTGGAAGGGGTTATGAGGCAGTATCTTTTGATTGCTAATATTTTACAGAATTCCGGGCGAAAGTGCAACGCATTTTTCCGGATATTTTCGCCCTTCCCAAAATATTTCTCAGGTTATTCCATAAAATTTGTCCCAATCTGTAACTTTTCGGAAATTTTCTACTGGGAGGAGATTCCCTCCCTCTGTCTTCAGTCCGCCTGCGCCGTCTCCGTAGAGGAAACAGCCTTCTTTTTTCTCGCCATCCAAAACCGTCCTGCGGCCACTACCATCAGGAGAATGACTGCCCCCGCCATTATCCAGCGCCAAATGTACGTTCCAGCCTGGTCCAATAATACCAGCTGTCCTTCTGCAGGTCCTGTAAAAACCAGATAATTCCCATCCTGGGTGCTCTGCAAAATCTCCCATTTGCCATTGTGTAAAAGTGCTACTGCCGGGCGACTGGCCTCCTGCGCCCGAAGACGGAATACCAGCTTCTCCTCCTGATTGCCCGTGACTTCATATTCCCAGGCTGCCACAGCCTCTTTCCCAAATTCTGGTTCTGGTATGGAAATCTCTTGGACATTCAGAGATCCATCTGGTCCAAAATCCCCCTGAACCAAAAGTCGTGCTACGCCTTCCTGGTCTGCAAGGACTGTCACCGGGTCGGAAAACTCGGCTTCAATGACCGCCGAGCGTCGCAGGTTTTGGACGGAAAACGATGGCCACTGACCATACTGACCATTTCTTTCCGGTGCTGATGGCACCTGGCTTACATCCAGATCTTCCCCATAGGCAAAGGGGATTTCTGCCACCACCTGCTCACCAACCACAAACTGATAGGAAAATTGGAGAAAATCCTGGGGCACATAAGACAGTTGGGAAAATTCCGAAAACTCTGCCCCCTGAGCTTTGCCGAAGTACTCGACTCCGTCCAAACCGGCCAATTCCTCCCGCAGGTAAACGTTATCTTCCAAGGTTCCTTCCGCCTGGCCGGCGATAGCGCCCCGATATTCTCCTTCACCAGTAGCCTGCACCATGGCACGACATTCCCCAATGTCTTTCCCCAGGCCGGCAATTCCTCCCAGCCAACTCTGTCCGGACAGCTCCGTAAGGGCTGCACATTGCAGGACTCTTCCCTTGGTCCGACCGGCTATCCCGCCACAGTAATCCCAGCCGGTTGTAATCTGGCCTCTGGCAATGCAGTTTAAAATGGCGCCTGCTTCACATCGGCCTGCAATACCTCCTCCACATTCGTTTTTCACTGTCACCTGTCCGTCAAACCGGCTATCCCGCACTACCGCCCGTAAAGTGGCATAGACATCGGCAGCCAGTTCCAGATCATCCAGTTGGAACGTCGCCTCTGGATCGTCTCCTAACTCGGGTGCCACAGTTCCCACAAGGCCCCCAACATTGGAATCTCCTTCTATGCTTGCCTGAACCGTACATCCCAGAATCAAACCAGGCCCCTCTTCCACTGAATCGGACAGATCCTGAACAATCAGTTCCGGCTCTTCGCCCAAACCCTCAATGGCCTGGCGCACGTCTTCCAGCTGTCTTATCATCTGCTGGGTCGTTCCGTAAAGAGCCTGCCGGTGGCTTTCCGCCCCCTGGGTCATTTCAGTTACTTGATCCTGCACGATCGCAAGCTGTGTATCCATAACGTCCACTGTTTCCTGGGCCCTGTTTCCCAGGTTCTGTGCATACTCCCGCAGCAATTCCTGAACCGCTTTGCTGCTCTGACTCACTTGGTCCAAACTGCTCCCGGCTTCCAGAACAAACTGATCCCCTGCCGTCAAAAGCGCATCGAAAGCGTCCTGCAAATCTGCCAGATCCTCCTCAAGCTGCTGGCTCGTATCTTCCAGACCTTGCCCCACTGCTCTGTCAATTTGAGACCATTGTCTGATCAATTCTGCCGAAAGCTGGGGGAGTTTTCCCAGGGCTTCTTTTATGTTCCGGAAATGCTCCGGAAGATTCAGCGCCGGCATCGGCAGTTCCAAAGCTTGCTGGAACTCTCCATCTGCCACCAGCTCTGCCACCTGCGCCACATAGGTTTCCAGTTCTTCCAGTTCCTGCCCCATAGCCTGGTATTCCGCAGACACCGTCTGTAACTGGCGACGTATCTCTTCAAGCGTCTTTTCCAAAGCCTCCACACTGTCCTGTACACCCAGCTCCACCCAGGCCCCCAGCTCCCATACACTCTGAAGCAGATTCTCGGTATCCTCCAGCGCCGATTTCAGCTGCTGTGCGCCTGTGGATTGAAACTGGGATAAACTTTGCCGCAACGCATCCAGCGCCGCTTGCATGCTGGTGGTATTTTGATACAGGGCATCTGCCATGGTCTGAAAATCTTCCAGGCCCAGCTCGGCCGTATCCCCAGTTTGCTGTCCAATGACCTGCAGTGCCTCCTGAATGGTTTGGACCCCGGCAATCCCCTGTCCCGCCATGGTATCCAAGGTATTGGTCAGATCCTGTAGCTGGGTCAGGAGGCTGCCCAGGCTCTGGCTCAGGTCCTGGGTGGGAGAGGTTCCGTAGCGCACACTGGTCGTCGGTTCAAATTGGCCGGTAATCCCTCCTACGTCTTTGCGGCCCCGTATCGACCCGGTATTCCGGCAGTCGGTAACCTCTCCGGAAAGCAGACCCACAATTCCGCCCACATTGTATCCCACATGGGAATATCCCACTGTGCCGGAATTTTCACATTCTAAAATGGTACCCCTGCACAGCCCGGCCACGCCGCCCACATTGGATGGAGCCGCCTGGTCAGCCTGCGTATCAATATTTCCCTCATTTCGGCAACCTTCTATGTACCCCAGATTACTGCCTGCAATACCTCCGGCACTCACCGTTGCCAGAACCGTTGCTCCACTGACACAGTCTAAAATCTGGCCTTCTTCCTGGTTTTGCCCTATCAGGCCGCCGACACACGCTTGACCACTGACGGTTCCAAAGCTGGCACATCCCTCTACAGTACCATAGTTTTCTCCTGCCAAAAGACCTACACTCTGCGCTGTGCCCTGGGCAATGATCTCACCCTCTACGATCAAATTTTCCACTACCGCGCTTTGGGTCAGGGTCCGGAACAACCCTATTTGGGAGCCCTCTTTCTCAAAATGCAGGCCCGTGATTTTGTGACCGCCTCCATGAAACGTCCCTTGAAAAATGGGAACCGGTTTCCATTCCCTGCCGGTCAGATTCAGATCTGCCGTCAAATGAACCGTCAGTCCCTGTGACCAGACATCCTGCACACACTGCTCTACAAACTGCTCCCAGTCCTCCTCTGAATGGATAAAAACCACAGCTTCCGCCGCACCGACTGGCAAAGCCAGCCCTGCAAGCAAGCTGAAAATCATCGCCAGAGAAACAATACGCTTTCTTTGCATCATGGCTTTCCTTCCTCCTGCTTTTGGGTCTGCTCGGGCAGATTCTGGCCCTGAATGTAGGCATCCACATCGCCATGAAGAATGCCTTTAAACTCTCCGTCTACAAACCCCGATACCCGACCCCGGATGCGGCCGTTGAGACGCATAGTGCCTTGGCTCAGCCGTTGCTTTTTTTCCAGATTCAGAGTAATCGCTGTACGGGCAATCAGAGCATCTCCCAATATAAGCAGCTGCGGAAGTACCGTCATAACCAGTCCTATGGAAATCACCGTCCCGCGTCCCAGAGTCTGCCCTACCGATCCGATCGTAGCGTCTGTAGAGATGCCACCAATGAGGAACCCCGCCACTGCCATAATGGAGCCAGAGGTGAGAATGGTGGGAAAACTCTGACTCAGCGCCTCAATGGCTGCTTCTTTGCGTGCCAGCATTTCTCGCAGTGCCAAATAGCGGTTCGTAATGACAATGGCATAGTCGATGGTGGCCCCCATTTGAATGGAGCTGACTACCAAATAGCTCAGGAAGAACAAATTGGTTCCCGTGAGAACCGGGAAGGAAAAGTTCAGCCAGATAGAGCCCTGAATGGTCAAAACCAGTAAAATTGGCAGCCCGGCCGATTTAAAAGTAAACAGCAAAATCACCATAACAAATAGCGCCGTTAAAATACTGATCTTTAAATTATCGCCGGAGAAGGAGTTGGCCAGGTCCAGTGCATTGGTGGAATTCCCGACCAAAATTACAGCTTCCCCATAGGCATTCTGAGCAATTTGCCGGATTGTTTCCAAAAGGGTTTCCGTCTCCTGCCCCTCGGTAGGCACATTGGCTACAAACACCAACCGGGACCAGTTCTCCCCTTGCAACTGACTCAGGCCCGTTTCCAACTGGTCTCGCAGCGTTTCCACTTTCTCCTGTTGTTCTCCGGTCAAATTCACAACGCCTTTATCCATCTGCTCCAGCAAAAACTGAAAAATGTCCAGTAGAGGAACGCTGTAGGTATCCGGATCCTGGAAGATTGCGCCATACTCTTCTACACTTAAGCCATAGGCCTGATACAAAAGCCGTGCCAACTCAATATCCACGCCCGCCAACTCTGAAAACTCGCGGGGATTCATGGCATCCGTGAGCATCCGTCCGTCTTCCACTTCCTGGTTGGCCAAACCGGTCGCCTGTGTCACCTGGGGCAATTGGCCTACCTGTTCCAGCACCTCCCCTTCTTTTTCATAGTTTCCTCGGGGGACCAAAAGTGCAATGGTGTTCTTTTCTCCAAAAGTTTGTGCCACCTTTTCGTCAGCAATCTTCCAATCCGGCTTATTGGAAAAGTCCGAGTCATCCGCATCAAATACATACTGACACTGGGAAGAAAGTATGGCGCCTGTCACGACCAGTCCTAAAAAAATGGGCGGCAGTACAAACCGCAGTTTGACAACAGCTTTTCCCCAGAACCGTATGCTGGGCACCAGATTTCGATGGCGGGTCTTTTCTATCGATTTGCGAAACAGCATCAGTAACCCTGGCATCAGGAAAAACACACTGAGCATGCTGCATACAATTCCCTTGGAAAGGACAATGCCCATATCAAACCCAATGCGCAGCTGCATCAGCATCAGAGCCACTAATCCGGAAATGGTAGTCAGACTGGAAGAGAGGATTTCCACAATGGCCTTGCTCAGTGCCGTAATATCCGCTTCCCTGGGGGAAAGGCCATTGTCCCGTTCTTCCATATACCGGTGACAGAAGATAATGGCATAGTCAATGGCAAGGGCCAACTGTAACACAACGGCAATAGAATTGGTAATAAAAGAAATACTGCCAAAAATAAAGTTGGTCCCCATATTGAGTACAGCCGCCACTACGAAGACAATCAAATAAACCGGCACTTCCATGTAACTTTTGGAGGTAAATAAAAGCACAATCACAATGACAACAGCCGCGATTGCCAAAATGACTGTCATTTCCTGTTTCAGTGTATCACTGACATCCCGGCCAATTTCCGTAGAGACATAGACGTCATAATCCTGTAATGTCAGGCGGATTTCTTCCATCGCCTCTTCCGTAGCCGGATCGGTTGCCTCCTGCTGAAAGGAAACAGAAAATAAGGCCGCAGAATCCACATAATGTTCTGGTGTGTTATCAAATTCCACATCCGACACTTCCGGAATTTGTGCAATTTCCTCCGCCAGAGTGCAGGCAGTCTCATACGTCACATTGGATACCATTACATTGGCCGTACCCAGGGTCACAAATTCCTCTTCCATCACCGTAAGGCCTCGCCGTGTCTCGGTCTGCTCCGGGAGATAGGAAGTAATATCGTTATTTACCTGTACTTTATCCACCGACACGGCGCAAAACACAAAGGCAGCCAGGAATACAAGATAGAAGGCTTTCCGTTTATCTACAATAAAACGGGCCAGTTTCTCCATGGGATTCTCTCCCCGCAGGTTTTGATTCATGGCTGCACCTCACGAAATGGGAATGAATTGCTCTAAATTTTCCAACAAATACTCTACGGAAAGATCCTGCTTACTGGTAAGCCACCACCGAATCAGAGAAAGCATGGCGCCGGCATAAAAATGAGCTGCCACCTGTGCATCTACCCGCGGCGTAACTGCCCGGAACTGGGGCTGGGAGAGCAGCCGGCACAGCTCCTGGGCCGCCCCTTCCTCCAAAGTATGGGCCTGGACATCTGCCCAGCTGGCAAAGCAGGCTAAATATAACTTTCTGTGATCACTAAAAAACTGGAACACGTTTTTTGCCGCCGTAAGAAGGTACTCTCTCGGACTCTGCTGGAAATCTTTCGGCAGACAGGTTGCAGCGCAGTGCGCTTCCAGTCCCTCCAAAAGATAGTGCAGCAATTCCTGCTTATCCCGGAAGTGGGCATAAAACGTAGTCCTGTGAACCATGGCTTTCTGGCAGATATCCACCACCGATAATTCCTGAAACGGCTTTTCTTCCAGAAGTTCCGCCAAAGCTTCCGTCAACAGTTTTCGCGTTTTTCGCTGACGCAGATCCAAATGGGTTTCCATCGGATTCCCTCCCCTATTTCAGTAGCAACAGGATAGCACGCAAATCTACATATGTCAAGATACTATACATCTGTAGATTATTGTCCTGTCTCAGACAAAAAGCGCCGCACCGTCCCATGACGGTGCGGCGCCATAACCGGCTTTCTTCTTCCGGTGTTTCGGCTTCTTCTTGTTCTTTCGTCTGTTTCCCAGGGGAAGTTTCTGATGATAACGGCA
>CALXCQ010000095.1 GCA_944386835.1 uncultured Oscillospiraceae bacterium
TATTGTGTCAGTCACAATATTCTGATTTTCCCCGGATGCGCTACTCCCTCTGATGTCGAAAAGGCTTTATCTTTCGGCCTGACCTACCTGAAATTCTTCCCGGCAGAGGCTTCCGGTGGCCTGAAAATGATAAAAGCCATGTGTGGACCTTATACCAACGTGGTGTTCATGCCGACAGGTGGTATCAACGAAGACAACATGAACACCTATTTGGCCTATGATAAGATTTTGGCCTGCGGAGGAAGCTGGATGGTGAAAGAAAGCCTGATCCAGGCAGGACAGTTTGATGAAATTACCCGTCTGGCCGATTCTGCCATGCGGAAAATGCTGAATTTCTCTCTGGCCCACATCGGTATCAACCAGGAAAGTGCCACTCACGCTGCGGAAACCGCCAATGCTTTGGCTGCTTTGTTGGGCGCTTCTGTGAAAGAAGGAAACAGCTCCATTTTTGTAGACACTTCCATCGAAGTGATGAAACGAAACTATTTAGGACAGATGGGTCATATTGGATTTGCCACCTCTTCCGTCCAACGGGCCGTAGCCTACCTAAAAGCCAAAGGCTACGCATTCCGCGAAGACACTTATCAATATGATGCCAATGGGAAATTAAAGATGGCTTATCTGCAAAACGAAATTGGCGGATTCGCCATTCACTTTGTAAACCGCTGAATGGCGGAAGGTTTGCCATTTCCCTGGTAAATTGCCAAATCGCGGCAGACGGCAATCTGTTTTTTTTAAACTTGGCATCGGAAAACTGGCAGAAAAAGTTCATTGCGATTTAGCCGTATCACACGGCAGAACGGAGGATTCCTATGAAAAATATAGTAACCTTTGGAGAGCTTATGTTGCGTCTGGAACCGGAATGGTATCTTCGGTTTGTACAGGCTGACCGGTATCAGGCAACTTACGGTGGCGGCGAGGCCAATGTGGCCGTATCTCTGGCCAATTTTGGACTCCATGCCACTTATGTGACGAAGCTTCCAGACCATGAAATAGGCCAGGCGGCGGTAAATAGCTTGCGGCGGTTCGGTGTAGATACCTCCCGGATTGTTCGCGGCGGCAAGCGTGTGGGTATTTATTTCCTGGAAAAGGGTGCATCCCAGCGTGCTTCTAAAGTTATCTACGACCGGGCTCACTCTTCCATTGCCGAAGCTACCGCCCAGGATTTTGATTGGGACGCCATTTTTGCCGACGCAGACTGGTTCCATTTCACCGGCATCACACCGGCTCTGGGAGGAAACCTCCCGGCTATCTGTGAAGAGGCCTGTAAGGCAGCAAAAGCCAGAAATATTCCTGTCAGCTGCGATCTTAACTATCGGAAAAATCTTTGGACGCGGGAAGAAGCCAAGGCCGTTATGAGCCGATTGGTTCCCTATGTGGATGTGTGTATTTCCAACGAAGAAGATGCAAAGGACGTATTCGGAATTGAAGCAGAAGGTAGCGATATTGCCGGCGGGAAATTAAATCAGGCCGGCTATGAAAGCGTAGCAAAGCAACTGAAAGACACTTTTGGTTTCCAAAAGGTTGCCATTACCCTCCGTACTTCTCTTTCCGCCAATGACAATCATTGGGCAGCCATGCTCTATAACGGAGATACCGCCTATTTCTCCAAAAGTTACCCCGTCCATATTGTGGATAGAGTCGGTGGCGGAGACAGCTTTGGCGCCGGGCTGATTTATGGTCTGCTCACAGGAAAATCTGACGACCAGGCTCTGGAATTTGCCGTAGCCGCCTCCTGCCTGAAACACTCCATTGAAGGAGATTATAACATGGTCAGTGTATCGGAAGTGGAAAAACTGGCAACCGGTGACGGTTCCGGTCGGGTTCAGCGGTAATCATGGCAGCACTCGGCAGTAAACTGACCATTCAGGACATCGCTCGTATGGCCGGCGTATCCAAAACCACGGTTTCCCGATGTCTTAACGGGCAGTACCATTTACTCAAAGATGACACACGGCAGAGGGTGGAGCAGATTATTCGGGAGTGCGGTTATTATCCTTCCCGCAGCGCCAGAAGCCTGAAATCCCAACGCAGCGGTCTGATTGGTATTGTAATCGCCGATATTTCCACCCCTTTTTCCTCCGCTGTCATCCAAGGCATTGGCAATGTTCTGGAGCCACAGGGCTATGTGCCCATTTTTGTGAACTGTAACGGGGACGCCCAAAAGGAAAGCCAGTGTATAGCTGATTTGATGGCTCATGATGTGGAAGGTCTGATCGTCAACAGCTCCTCACCCAAAAGCTCCGTACTAACCGAAGTGGTTCAGTCCGGATTCCCTATGGTGCTGTGCGACCGTCCAGTAGAAAATTTAAACTGTCCTCTGGTCACCAGCGATATTGCTCAGGCTCTGGGGCAAATGCTGACCCATTTAAAGTCTCAGGGGTTCGATGCCCCCTATCTGTTTGCGGAAACACCCGAAAAAAGCATGGTACGAAAGTTGCGGATTACCCAATTTCTGCGTTTTAGTGCAGAAATCTTTCCCCGAAGCGAGCCGGAAGAACATGTCTTTTCTCTGAATCCGGAAAATGCCATTGCCACACGGCACCAATTGGAAGGAATCTTGCAAAAAAGGCAGAATATCCCCTCTATTCTGGGGGTCAACACGATGACTACCATTCATTTGCTTGGTGTTCTAAAATCCATGGGGATCAACGTTCCCGGAGAAATCGGTGTGTGTGGTCCTGACGACTGGAGTTGGGGACAGCAGCTGGATTGGGCCTCTCTCATCGCGCCGGGAATCTCCACCATCGAGCTTCCGGCCAAACAGGTGGGAGAACAGTCTGCGCAAATTCTGTTGGAACTTCTGTCTGGTCAACCGCTTCCTCCAGGTCCGGTTTTGCTCCCCGGCAAATGTGTCCTCCGCGCTTCTACCAAAGGTACCTCTGATGGAGCATAAAGATTAAAAAGGCAGCTTTCCCGTGCCCTTGGCGCCTCGTCTTCCACTTTTGCCATAAGGTACAGAGGGATAGCTCCAAAGGCTCCCAGTATGGAATATCGTACGAAAAAAGAATCCAGGCGGCTTTCTCGACAGCGCCTGGATTCTTTCCCATTTTTTTACATTTTTATCCTGAAAACCTTTCCACGGAAAGTTTTCAAAATATTCAAAATTTCTCCATTCCCTATTCAAAACTTTTTTCTATTATGCCCATAGAATTTGAAAGCTGGGAGTGGGCATTTTCAAGCAACTCGTTGTAAAAACCCACAAAAAGGAAAGTTTTTTATTGCAAGTCGTTACCGTAACGTGTATAGTATATGAGGAATTCTATGGGTAAAATTCTGTCAAAGTTCACAATTGGAATCTGACAGTTTCCAGACATCCCCCAAGGCTTGGTTGCTGTCCGCCCGACTGCCTCTGACGGCATGGCCACAGTCCAGAAGAAAACTACAAAAGCAGGAGGAGTTTGTGTGATTGAAGTCAATCATCTGACCAAAACTTACGGTAATCACAACGCCATTACAGATTTGACCTTCCAGATTGAAGAGGGTAAAATCTATGGGCTCCTGGGGCCCAACGGTGCTGGAAAATCCACAACCATGAACATCATGACAGGTTGTCTGGCACCCACCAGTGGCAGTGTCACCATTGATGGGTTAGATATTTATGAAGATGCTATGGAAGCGAAGAAAAAAATCGGATATCTTCCAGAACTGCCGCCGGTTTACCTGAATCTGACTCCTTTGGAGTATCTGACTTTTGTAGCAAAGGCCAAAGGCGTCAAACGCAGTGAGATAAAAGATCAGGTAGCCTATGCCATCGCTGCCACCCGGCTGGAAAACTACTCCAAACGGCTGATCAAAAACCTTTCCAAAGGATACCGGCAACGGGTTGGTGTAGCGCAGGCACTTATTGGCAATCCCCAGATTATTATTTTGGACGAGCCGACGGTTGGCCTGGACCCCTTGCAAATTATCGAAATCCGGGACCTTATCCGGGATTTGGGAAAAAACCATACGGTAATTCTTTCCAGCCATATTCTTTCGGAAGTCCGGTCTGTCTGCGACCACCTGATTATTATTGCCAAAGGGAAACTGGTAGCCAATGATACACCAGAGAACCTGGAACGAATTTTCGCCGCTAAATCCACAGTCTCTATCGTGGTCGACGGAACCCAGGCTGATTGTGAAAAGGCCTTGTCTTCCATTGAGAATCTGGGACCTGTCCTGTATACTCGCAACAGTGACAGCACAACCACAGCGGTTATTTCCATTGCGCCGGACTACGATATTAATAAAAAAATCTTCTTTGCCTTCAGCAAAGCGCAAAAGCCGATTCTCTCCATGACCAACTCCCATGTGACATTGGAAGATGTATTCCTGGAGCTGACGACCGAGAAAGAATCCTTCGGGCAACCGGAGGCGGCGGACCCCCAGGCAGAGAGTATCCTTGAACCGGCTACCTCTGAATCCGGCCGGTCTGTGGCAGAAACGGAGGAACACCACCAATGAAAGCTATTTTTCAAAACGAACTGCGCACTTACTTTTCCACTGTGATTGGATATGCCTACATTGCAGTTATGCTTCTGGGCGTGGCGTTTTTTTGCGGAAATATCAATCTATCTTCCACTCCCCTGGTCAACTTTGAAGTTGTCTTGTCCTACATGACCTTCATTCTCTTGATTCTCGTCCCCATTTTGACGATGCGCACTTTTGCTGAAGAACGAAAGCAAAAAACGGATCAGCTACTGTATTCCCTGCCCCTGAGCATGACAGAAATCGTTATGGGAAAGTTTTTTGCCATGCTGTTGGTAATTCTGATTCCTCTTGTTGTAATTTGTATTTATCCGTTGCTCCTGGGCATGTATGGACAGGTGCCTTACGGAACGGTTTACAGTACGCTGTTTGCCTTTTTCCTTTTAGGCGCGTGTTTGGGTTCCATTGGCCTGTTCATTTCCTCGCTCTCAGAGTCTATGGTCCTGGCCGCAGTGCTCAGTATCGTTGCCTCTTTGCTTATTTACTATATGAGCAGTCTCGCTATCAGTATTTCCACATCTGCGCTTTCCAGTTTAATCGCTTTCAGCATTGCCATCTTGTTGCTGGGTGTCGTAATGCGGATTTTGACAAAATCCACCCCCATCTCCCTCTTATTTACGGCTGTCTGCGAATGTGTCCTGGTGGGTGCGTACCTGCTCTGGGAAAACCACTTTGTGGGCCTGTTTGCCAGCGTTGTCAAATCACTGTCTGTGTTTGAGCGGTTTTATACCTTTGTCCGCGGCCAATTTGACTTATCCAACATCGTGTTTTTCCTATCTGTCACAGTTATCTTCTTGTTTATGACGGTACAATCTCTTGAAAAGCGGAGGTGGAACGGCTAATGAAAAAGCAACCCAAAGACAATGCAAAGCAGTTGACTGCAACCCGCTCCGCGCAAGCCGGTTCCTACAGCGTTATTGCCACATTGGTGCTGATTGTTATTGCCCTTGTGATCAACCTGATTATCGGACAGCTTCCCGGAAGCTGGACTAAATTCGATACCACAGCTTCCAAAATGTACTCTATCGGAGAGCAGTCCAAACAGATTATTTCCAACCTGCAGACGGATGTCACCATTTACTGGGTTGTCCAGTCCGGAAACGAAGATGCCAATTTGGAAAATCTGTTGTCTTCTTATGAAGGGATCAGTTCCCACCTGAAAGTGGAGAAAAAAGACCCGGTCGTTTACCCCACATTTACCTCTCAGTATGCTTCTGTGGAAATTGCCGACAACAGTCTGATTATTGTCAGCGATCTGGATTTTAAGATTGTCTCCTATGATGATATTTTTATCTACACCTATGAGACGGACAGTTATATGACCGACGGTTCCTACACTACGGAATTTTTTGGTGAGAAGCAGATTACCTCTGCCATCAACTATGTTGCCAATACCGACCGGCCTACCGTCTATCTGACCACTGGCCATGGGGAAGAGGAACTGGCGATCGACTTAAAAGAAGACTTGCGGTCGGAAAATCTGACAGTCAAAAATCTGAACATCGTCTCAGAAGGTGGCATTCCGGAAGATGCCACAGCCCTGATTATTATGAGCCCCCAGACAGATATTTCCCAGGATGAGCTCACCGCCATTCAGGACTTTTTGCTCCAGGGCGGCCGCCTGTGTTATATGAGCAACTATTCTGATGTAGACTTGCCCAATTTGGAATCTCTCCTGGCCCAATACGGCGTAGAATATGTAGACGGTATTGTATTGGAATCCAAAAGTGATCACTATGCCTGGAACTACAATTATAATTTGTTGCCCTCTATTTCTTTCCTCCATGACATTACCCATTCTCTACAGGACAACAGCTACAAAGTAATCACGCCGCTGGCCCAGGGCCTTCTTGTTCACTCCGATCAGGTTCCCGATACGGTGCAGGTGGCAGAGCTGCTCACCACTTCCACTTCTTCTTATTCGAAAGTCGCCGGATTTGGAATGCAGACTTTTGCCAAAGAGGAAGGAGACATTGACGGTCCCTTTGCCCTGTCAGTGGCCATCACCGACTATGTCAATGACTCCAAAATTGTCTGCTTCACCACAACACAGCTTCTGGATGAAGCTATCAATGAGCTAATCGGCAATGCTAACTTTGATCTGTTTATCAACTCCATTGACTGGCTGTGTGACAACGAGACCAATCTGGCAATTCGTGTCCACTCCCTGGACGATAGCTACCTTTCCATTAACTCCAAGCAGTCCCACCGTCTCTTGGCAATCATGATCGCAATTCCAATGATGTTTGTTGTGGCGGGTGCTGTTGTTATGATTAGGAGGAGACGGAACTAGTGAAAAAGCTACGAAAGTTGTTGATTTTGCTGTTGGTTTTGGTACTCTGCGTAGGGGCCTACTTTGCAGTCACCTATTTCAACAAAGATCCAGAACCGATTGCAATGGAAGAAATCGCAGTTTATACTGCCGAGACGGACGATTTGGCCAAACTCAGTTGGGATTATTTAGGACAGACCACGACCTTAATTCAGTCTGACGGTGTCTGGACCGTTGAGGCCGATCCGGATTTCCCCCTGGACCAGAGTTATGCCAAAGTTATGGCCACCAGATTACACAATTTGGTCGCCCTGTCTACGTTACAGGAATTTGATACCGATCCGGCTACTTACGGGTTGGACGAACCAGTCTGCGTGATCCGTGCCACTACCAAAGACGGGCAGACTACGACGCTTTCCATCGGATCTTTTACCAGCACTGTTGGCGGATATTATCTCACCAACGATCAGACTCCGGCTCAACTCTATATAGTAGAGGAAAATGTACTGACTGCTTTTAAATACAACCTGTATGACCTGGTGAAAAAGGAATCGATTCCTTCCATGAGCAGTATTATCAGCCTGGATGTGGCCGACGGAGACAATCAATTCAGCGTCCGGTACTTTGAAGATTCCTCCGGTATGGCCTATACCGACGAGTATTCCTGGTTTACTATGAATGCCGATGGTTCCTACTCTGCCGCCAGCATTAATAAAATAGTAGATTTGGCCTCCAATCTCGCCAATCTCAGCTGGCAAAAATGTGTAGCCTATCAGGCCAGTGAAGAAGAGTTGGCCAGTTATGGCCTGGACGAAGAAACAGCCGCCCGGATTTCCATGGGCTATCTGGATGACCAAAATCAGGAGCAAACCTTTACTCTTTTGTTTGGCAACTATGAAAATACCAGCTGCTATACCCGTATCGAAGGTTCGCAAATGGTCTACCTGGTAGATGCCTCCATTGTGGATCCCCTTCTGGTGGCCAATGCTGATACGGTTGCACCGGACGATATTTGTCTGATGAATTGGGACAGTGTCACCGCCATGGACGTAACTCTGGATGGTCAAACCGTCACCATTGATTTTGAAGGGACTCAGGAAACCACCAGTATTGACGGCGAAACCACACAGCAATCTGTCTATCGCTGTAACGGAGAGGCCCTGGACTCTACCGCTGTGGACGCTATTTTGGACAGCCTGCACTCCATGCAGGCCACGGACACAGTCACCGACAGTGCGGCCCGTGGGCAAGCCGTCTCCTTCACATTCCATCGGAATACGGAAAGCTATGAGGAAATGACGCTTACGTTCTATCAATATAATTCCGGCAGTTATCTGGTGACTTTTACCGATCAGCCCAACCGTCTGGTAAATAGCAGTGATGTTTCCACTCTTCTGACCCAGACCCGGACAGTGCTTAGCGCTGTTGGATAAACATTCCAGCAAAAAACTCCGCTGCATAGCAGCGGAGTTTTTTCATACCGTCGTCTTATAAAATACCTCTGAGCAGAAGATAATAGGCAAACAGAACAGCCCAATAGATGAAAATAGGCACCAGGGTTTTCTTAATCATGGCTCCCAGTTCAATTTTATAGTAGTCGGCTACAACAAACAGACACACATGCGTCGGAGATATTTGCATGGCTGCATAGGCAGAACCCATGAGAAGAATCATAAGCGGCACACCCCCGTCAGGAATGGCTGCAAAGGCCATCGTCGTACAAATGGCAATAATGGCCTTAGATCCGGCGATTACAGAGCCAATAAAGAACACCACAGCGAAAATCAAGAAGGGAGCAATTGGCAGGGTGGACATGGATTGTGCCAAGGTGTTCAAAATCCCCGTATATTCAATAATCCCCTTAAAAAGCATAATTACATAGGAGCTGATCAGCAAACTGGGCTCAAAAGCACTGACCACAAAATGGAGCATTTCTTTTAAGGTAATCCGATAGACTACCAGGCTTAAAACAATAACAATTCCCACTGACGCATAGACGGACATGTGGAATCCAATGATCAGTACCAAAATAGCAAACAGGGACCATAAATGCTGAAACAAGTGTCCCAAGGCCTGCAGCTTTGTCACGTCCTGAGTCAATTCCCCATGTTTGGGCACTTTCCGTAAGTAGATATAGCCCAAAGCATAGAGAACCACAATCATCGGCAGCATGTAGAGAATAAAGGGAACCATATCTACACCGCTAAGTTCCGTCATGAGAATTACCGCCGTATAGGTCGGCAGAAAACTTTCCGGAATATGCCGGTAATAGCTGGTGATGAAAGCCTTTTCGTCTACCGGTAAATCATCGCCCACGGAAGAGTCCACAATGCTGGAGCAAATCTTGGAGGCTGCCGCGGATGGAAGCAGTCCTACAAAAACAGATGCCATGGCCGCATTGATACGCCGGTTGTGAAAAATACCGTTTAAATCCTGTGCGGTTTTATTCAGTTGATCCCGGCTCTCTAAAATTCTCTGTAAATAGGTAATCTCATACAGAGAAAACAAAATTACAACCAGGGTCTCATGGCTGATGGAACTGGCTACCAGAACTTTCCCTGCGGTCAGCAAAGGAATCTGGAACAACAAAATTGCCGCGATAACGCCGCCAATCACGGCCAGGGACAGCGGTTGGTGGAGCTTTAAAAGCAATACAATTACCAGAAACACCGCCAACAGTTTGACTAATTCCATTGGGCTCTCTACTCTCCTTATAGGGCATCGTCTGCCTGGTTTCTTCCGGCACAGGGAACTCCCTGTCCAGATTATACTATTGTAGTACATTTTATTTCCTATGTAAAGAATAACTTTTCCTTGTCTGACACACTCTGTTGGTAGCAGCACCAACCAAAGACCTGTTGGAGCAAGATGCTTCCCTTCTTTCCTGCCCCAATCCAGAAAGGTCGTAAGAAGGTTTTTGGAATTTTTTACAGACAAACACAACATAAATGCCACGGAAGAATCCCGTTTCTTTTTTGTCATGTAACAGGCCGTAACATATAGGGTGTACTATCTTTTTTCCACTGCCAGAATTCAGGATGTGTCAGGTGGGCATGGTTTCCGCCTTTTCCATCTAAAGACAAACCGGAGGCTATGGCAGTTTTGCCCGCTCTCCTGTGCGCTTCAATCTCTCTGAAACCCGCAGGGTTTTACACTTTTCCTACCGAATGCTTTTATTGGGGAACGTGGGAAAACTTTTATAAAAAAGCAGCTGAAATCCAGAGATTCCAGCTGCTCTTTATTTCTGACTCCCTCGGCAATTTTTCCGATTCTCTTATTCTTCCAGTAAGGCCAACAAATAAGTCTCCAGCTTTTCTTCCGACAAGGTACCCGTATGGTAGGCCACCAGTTGGCCTTCCTTGTCTACAAAAATCGAGCTGGGAGTTGCGGAAATTGAATAAGCCAGGGCCAAAGAAGCATCATCATCGTAGTAAACAGGGAAGGTGTATCCGCCTTCTTCAATAGCCTTCTGGGCAGCTTCTTTGGTATCGTTTCCATAGGCATTCATATCCACCATAAGAAATGCCACATCGTCTCCATAAGCCTCATAGGCAGCCTGGAAGTAGGGCATTTCCACCATACACGGCATACACCATGACGCCCAACAATTGATAACCACCGGCTGCCCGGAAAAATCCTCCAGTTTAACCTCCTGTCCGTCTTCGTCATACACCGTAAACGCAGGCGCCATCTGCTCAGATATCTGCTCATTTTGCGGAAGTTCCTCATAGTCAGCGGAAAAACGCTGGTAAAGAATCATGGCACCTAAGAAGATCAGCAGTGCCAACAGAATCACTAAAATAATCCCTTGTACACGGTTCATCTTTTGCATAGAATTTCTCCTTTAAGCCAGAAGTTGGGTTAGACGGCTGAACAGGCCTGACATCATAAGAATCCCCACCAGAATCAGTGCCGCTCCACAAATCCGGTTAACCAAAGTGTAGTGTCTTTTGATTCCGTTAAGAATTCCTTTTAGCTGGTCCAGCAGGACAGCGCACAGTATAAATGGTATCCCCAATCCCAGGGAATAGCACAAAAGCAGCTGTAAACCTCTTACCCAACCGGTTGCATTGGCTGCCAACATCAGTGCCGAACCCAAAAAAGTTCCCACACAAGGCGACCAGCTCACTGCAAACACAGCGCCGAAGACAGCAGTTGATCCAATAGAATTGGGTTTTCCGGTTTTAGAAAATTGGATCGTACGGTTTAAAAATCCCAGCCGTATCACGCCGATATAGTGCAGGCCGAAAGCCACCACTATGGCACCAGTCACCACATTGACTGCTTTTTGATACCGGAGTAAAAAGCTGCCCAACGTTCCGGCAAAAATACCCAAAAGCACAAATATAACGGTAAACCCTGCCACAAATGCCAGGGCATTGCCCAACGTTTTCTTCATACTGTTGGTCTTTTCTTCTCCCATAAAATACAGCACATAAACGGGCAACATGGGAAGAATACACGGAGAAAGGAAGGTGAGAATCCCCTCCAAAAAAGTGATCAAATATTGCATAACTTCTGTCCGCCTTTTTTGTATTACTCCCATTGTACAGGCTTTTGAAAAAGAGTCAATATGAAAAAAGTATTTTCACAGTAATTGACATATGTCAATTACTGTGCTATGCTAGCTTCATAAATGGCATATGTCAGAAATAAGGAGGTTCCCTATGCCCAGACCCTGTAAGCGCCGGCGCATTTGCGCCATGCCCACAGCGTGCCGCTTGACGCCCTATCCATCTGCGCCTTTGCCTCCTATTTTTATGGGCCTGGACGAATATGAGACCATACGTCTGATCGACAAAGAAGGCCTGAGTCAGGAAGCCTGTGCCCGACAAATGGGAGTGGCCCGAACAACCGTTCAGGCTATTTATACCAGCGCCCGGACAAAGTTGGCCCAATGTATGATAGACGGGAGAAATCTGATGATTCAAGGGGGAGATTATGAGCTGTGTTCCGGACCCTGTGGTGGTTGCGGCGCACACGGTTGCCATTCCCGGGCCTGCCCACAGAAAACTTTCCGTCAAGAGTTCCCAACACAGACGCCTTCTCCCGACTCAGAAACTGTTTAACAGTGCAACCGTCCCCTAGTTTCCAATAAAAATCCGGCTCTGCTCACAGACTTCCGCCAGAGAGATTCGGAGAAATTCCATTTAGCCAAAAAGAAATTAGACCTTGTGGTCTTGCAAAATAAAGGAGGATCTATCTTATGAATGTAGCAGTCACTTATGAGAACGGCCAAGTGTTCCAGCATTTTGGTCACACCCAAAATTTTAAAGTATACCAAGTGGAAAATAACGCAGTGGTAACTTCCCAGGTAGTCGATACCAATGGCCAGGGCCACGGCGCTTTGGCAAGCTTCCTGGCCAATCATCAGATTCAAGTTTTAATCTGCGGCGGAATTGGCGGGGGTGCCCGCCAGGCTCTTCAAGAAGCCGGGATTACACTCCTGGCCGGAGTCAGCGGCAGCGCCGACCAGGCAGTTCAGGATTACCTGGCCGGGACCCTCCACTATGATCCCAACGCCCAGTGTGCAGACCACCATGGACATCACCACGGCGGCGACCACGGTTGTGGGGAACATGGTTGTGGTCATCACGGCTGCCACAGCGAAAAATAACCTTAACTGACAAAGTACTTTTCCATCTACAAACCCCCGCAGGCACCGTATTGGTCACCTGCGGGGGGTTTTCTCATCTTTTCTGTTGTCTATACTTGAATCTGTTTCCATTTATTCTGATAAAAGCGATAATAGTTGAGGGCTCCTCGAAGGAAAAAGTCGGCAGTAAAGGCGATCCACACTCCCATAAGGCCAACTTTCAGACAATATACCATGAAAAACGCCAGCCCCGGACGTAGGAGCATGGTACTGAGCATTCCGGAGATTGCCACAAAACGGGTATCTCCTGCTCCTCGCAGGCCTCCGGCATAGACCATGGTGATCGCGTCGGGAATTGTCGCCACAGCTACCCATAACATGGCGTTTTGGGCATTGGTAATCACCAAGGAATTCTGGCTAAAGATTCTGGCTATGGGCTCGTTAAAACCTACCAGAAGCACAATCAGGAGAAAACTGTAGACAAGCGCCATGCGCAGACAAATCTTTACCGCCAGTTCAGCCTTTCCGGGACGTTTTGCCCCCAGTTCCCAGCCAACCAAAGCGGTTGCCGCTACTGCAAAGCCCTCAAACCCCGTCAACAGCATATTCGTCACATTCATACAAATCTGATGGGCTGCAAATAAAAGCGTTCCCATTTTTGCGGCAATCAGTGCAAATGTGAAAAATCCAACCCGCATAAGAAGATTTTCCGCCAGTACACTGTTTGCCACACGCCAAAGAGACTGCATGGTATTTTTTTCCGGCAGCCATTTCCTGACCCGAATCTGGAGCCGGCATTTCGAATTGAGGATACTCTCGACTGCAATGAAAAAAGCCACCAGGTAGGATGCCGTTGTGGCCCAAGCCGCCCCAGAGACTCCCAAGGCAGGAAACCCCCAATTCCCGCTAATTAACAGGTAATTAAAGAAGATGTGGAGCGTACAGGCCACTAAATTGGTCTTTAAGCTCAATTTTCCGTTTCCGGTACATCTTTGTCCTGCATTGATCGTATTACAGACATTCTGGAACAGCAATCCCACCAGCAAAATTCGAAAATATTCCGTTGCCATAGCATGGGTATCCGGTTGGGAACCACACAGCCGAATAAATCCGTCTGCAAAAATGTAGGCCGCCCCACAGGTAAGGAATGCCAAAAGGAAAGACAAAATCAGCGACTGGCGGAAAATATAGCTGGCCTTTTCCCAATTCTCTTCACCAATTCTTCGGGACATGATCGCTGTAATTCCTACGTTCAACGAAGTAACGAGGCACAGGCAGGTAAATTTCGGCTGACTGCACAAGCCCACGGCTGCCACTGCCACATCGCCCATGGTTGCCACCATTGCTGTATCCACAAGACTCGCCAGGCCAATAAAAAGAGATTCTGCTACAGCCGGCCAGGCAAGTTTCCAGGCTCTTAAATAAAAGCTTGCCTTGTGTGTAATTTCTGACCGCTCCTGCTCGGACAGACATCCATCGGGGAAATATAGTGATTCCAATGACAATTTTGCCATATTGGCCATCCTCTCCCCTCCGGCTTTTCCCGTAAACCGGAGGCAATACATTGTTTTCACAACAGATCAGAAGAAACGGTACCTTTTGTCTGTAACAAGACCGTCTCCACCCAACCAAGGCCGTTCGCAAGGCAGGTACCGCCGAATCATGCTCCCGCTATCCGGCCAGGTTGCTACCAGCCGACCAGCCCGCTGTTACCTGGCCAGGCCCGCTCTTTAGCCAGCTTGCCGCTGCGCAATGGGCAATACCATCAGATAGTTATTGATGCCAAAACTTCCATTGCTTCTCGGATAAGCCTGGATCATCCGGCTGGGTTTCTTTTCCACGCTCTCCTGCTTTTTCACCTGCTTCCGGTCGCCGGTCTCTTTTTTAGCTGCCTCACGATACGCCTGGCAATAGTTGGCACATAGTTCTCCCGTTGTATCTTCTACATTGTGGCAGTGAATCCAACCACCCTTCGGGCAGTCTGCTTTCATAACGCCAATGGGAATCCCGTATTTCACAACCGTATCCCCCGTGTGAAAGTCTTGCAGTGCAAATTTTATGACCTGCTTTTACAAACTCCGTCGCAGTAACGACCGCACCGGTTTCTACAACCTGAACCTGCTGACCTGCCTCCACACTCTGAGGTACAACGGCCACATTGTCTTTTGCATTGATTTGAATTGCTTTTGGCATGCTGATTCTCGTTTATGAATTCTTGGAGCTGCCTGATATAGATGCAGGCATATGCCATATGGCATATGCCTGCGCATTACCACATTTGCAATCAGACTTTGAAAGAACCGAATTCCCAACCTATCTAATTGTCTGTGGATTTCTATCTACCGCCTGTCTAAATTAAAGATCTGAAGCTTAGCGAAGTGCTTATGCTTTAATGGAATCTACTCGTTTCAGGATCTCTTCTTTATAATCTTTCACACGGCAGTAAATTTCGCCATTAAACTCATCTTCATAATAGTACATGGGGAAGGCTTTGCATTTGTCCAGTTCGCTCTTGGGGACTTCCCGACCTTCTGCTACGGCAATTATGTACTCAAACAAATCCTTTCCTGCTTCACGCATGGGTTTGCCTTCAATCACCACACCCGCATTGAAGTCCAGCTTATACTCCGGTACTTTGAAAGTATCCGGATTACCTGTCATACGAATACCCAGCATATGAGGAATTTCAAAGTATACATAGCCTACGCCGGTAACAAATACATTGATATGACAACCGGCCATGGCCGCATAAATACCCGTGGCAGACGGTCCGCCGCAAGGTTGATCCTGGACATAAACACCGGGCGTTGTGGGACGGGTAGCCATCTTCAAAATTCCCTGCAAGCCAGCGGAGCCGGCCTTTTTGATGTTACCAGTGGACTTTTCAACGAGAGTCGTAATGCCGCCTTCCTTGTTGGAGGGATAAGGATTGGTCTCTTCTACCGGCTTGCCAGTGTCACGAATAAACCGCTCTCTGGTTTGCATAACCTTATCGATCAATTCCAGACCTACCTTACGGGTGACCGCATGGCTGGCCAACAGATGCTCGGAGCCAGGCAGGCCGCCCCATTCGTCCATGATGACAAAACCGCCTTGTTCTACAATGAGGTCCGAAGCAATTCCTAATGTGGGGTTTCCAGACAAAGCAGTCGTCCAGTCAGAGCCGCCGCAGTGAATAGCCATTGTGAAGCCTTCCATGGAAACAGGCTGCCGCTTCAGTTGGGCAATTTCCTTTTTCCAGCCTTCAATCACGTTTACATTCTCTTCCAGTTTGTGAGAACAGACACCAGACTGTACCAGGCAACAGGCAGCCGGCTTCATGCCAACCTTTTGAATTTCCTGGCAAATTTCCTCATTGAGCGCCTTGTCTTCCTCTGCACCAACAATCATTGCCGCAAAAATATTGGGGTTCTCAGCCGTCTTGGTAATCACCATCCTGGTAAAATCAGAAATCTTGCCGTCTACTACACGGTTCTTATCGCAAACCATCCAGACTGCACCCGTCTTGTCAGACAGGGCTTCTGCCATGGGGTTGGCAGCAACACTGGTGGAGAAAATCATAATATAATTGCTGATACCAAAGTCGCCATTGGCTCTGGGGAACGCCTGGATCATTCTGCCTGCCTTGCGATATTCCTCACAGTAGCCTGTGCACAGCTGGGCCGTAATGTCTTTTACATTATGGCAGTGAATCCAGCCACCCTTGGGACAATCCGCCATCATTTCGCCGATGGGGATTCCATACTTCGTTACGGTATCACCCGTATGGAAGTCCACCAAGGCAATTTTATGACCCGCCTTGATAAATTCCGTAGCTGTGAGGACTTCACCGGTCTCCACAACCTGAACCTGCTGGCCTGCCTCGACATTTTGGGGCACAACCGCCACATTGTCTTTGGGATTAATTTGAATTGCTTTTAACATGGTGTTACCTCCATTTAATTATATTTCATTCCCAATCAGCTGACGGGGAATCAGAAACAGAAAGAAAAATGAACTTGTGCCTGCTCAGTACGGAAAATCCGCCAGAGGCCTTTGTGCAGGCTGTATACAAGCTATCCTATTATCCCTTCTGAAGGAATAGAAGCCCTTTTTCCCGGATGTCCTTCTCTGCAAGCGTTCTCAGAGTACTCCGTAGCAGCCATACGTTTCGCAACGAACGGAAAGATGTATTTTTATCCTATTGTAGGATGTTATTGCCTATAAAAGAAAGGGCTAAGCCCCTTTGATTTTTCACTGTTGATTCCCCTAGACCATTCCTAAAAACCACTGTCAACAGTTTACCACAAAAAAAATCCGTTTGCTAGAGGAAAACTATTTTTTGTAAATTTTCACAAAACATGAGAATAGAAACTAGTCAACCTACCTGTTCCCTCCACCTTTCCTGTGGGAAACCGCCAAAAGGCCGTTTCCCACAGGAGCTAGTTCCATTTGGGTAGAAGGATTCCAACTTAAGAATAGAAGGTGGCAAAAATTATTTCAGATTGTTAATCTCTCTGACATGGTGACATGCAACAAAGTGGTTGGGCATAACCTCTTCAAGAACAGGGTTCTGAGAAGCACAAAGCTCAGTTGCATACAGACATCTGGGTGCAAACCGGCAGCGGTCCTCCACATTGATAGGCGAGGTAATTTCGCCTTTCAGGATAATCCGCTCTCTCTTGGCACCGGCCTTTGCAATGGGAATTGCAGAAAGCAGAGCCTTGGTATACGGATGCAGCGGGTTGGCAAACAGGTCCTGAGAAGACGCTTTCTCTGCCATGGTGCCCAGGTAAAGAACTGCAATGTTATTGGAAATGTGCTTTACAACCGAGAGATTGTGGGTAACAAACATGTAGGTCAGTTTCCGCTCTCTTTGCAGCTCCTGAAGCAGGTTCAAAATCTGTGCCTGAATCGAAACGTCCAGGGCCGAAACAGGCTCGTCACAGACAATCAGCTTCGGGTCCATAATAATGGCACGGGCAATGCCGATTCTCTGCCGGCGGCCGCCGTCCAACTCATGGGGATAGAGGTACGCCGTTCTGGGTGCCAGACCAACAACATCCATTGTCTCTTTTACCCGTTTGGCAAATTCCTCTTTGCTACTGCACATTTTATGAATCAGCAGAGGCTCTCCAATGATGCTGGAAACGTTCATTCTGGGATTCAGCGAAGAATAGGGGTCCTGGAAAATCATCTGCATATCCCGGCGAAGCTCATGCAGCTCATGTTTACTCACCTGCGTGACATCTTTGCCTTCAAAGATAATTTGACCGCCAGTGGAGTCTAACAAATGGAGACAAACACGGCCTAATGTGGACTTACCGCAGCCGGATTCGCCGACGATACCAAGGGTTTCGCCTCTTTCCACCTGGAAGGAAATCCCGTCAACTGCATGCAAAAGTCCCTTGGGGGTGGGGAAATATTTCTTTAAGTCTTTAATCTCTAATAACGTATCCATGTTGCCCTCCCCTTAAAGTTTCGTACAATTGAAGCATCTGACCATATGGCCGGGTGCAACTTCTCGCAGCTGGGGCTCCGACTTCATGCACTCTTCGGTAGCATGGGGACATCTGGGGGAGAAATTACAGCCCACAGGCAGATTGGCCGGGTCAGCAATCTGACCAGCAATTGCCTTCAGTTCTTTTCCATCTGTGGAAATATCCGGGATAGAATCAAACAAGCCCTGTGTGTAAGGATGCATCATGTGGTCGTATACATCCACAACAGTACCAGATTCTACAACCTGTCCTGCATAGACAATGGAAACCTTGTCACATACTTCTGCAACAACGCCCAGGTCGTGGGTAATCATAATAACAGAAGTATTGAGCTTTTCCTTCAGATTGTTGATCAGTTCCAGAATCTGAGCCTGAATGGTAACGTCCAAAGCCGTGGTGGGCTCGTCAGCAATCAGCAAGGCCGGATTGTTGGCCAGAGCAATTGCAATAACCACACGCTGCTTCATACCACCGGAAAATTGGTGAGGATACTCCCAGGCACGGCCCGCAGGAATACCAACCAGCTCTAACATTTCTTCCGCTTTTTTCCGATATTCCTGTTTGGAAAGACCCTTTTCATGGAGCTGAACAACTTCCATGATCTGGGCACCTACGGTCATAACAGGATTCAGAGCTGTCATGGGGTCCTGGAAAATCATGGAGATTTTGCCGCCGCGGATTTCCCGCAACTCCTTTTCCGACTTCTTCAGCAAATCTTCGCCTTCGAAGAAAATCTCACCGTCGACCACAACCCCTGGGGGATCGGGAACCAGGCCCAAAATACCCAAAGCTGTAGTAGACTTGCCAGCACCGGTCTCGCCAACCAGGCCGATGGTTTGACCTTTTTCCAGGTCAAATCCCATTCCGTTTACTGCGTAAACAGTTTCCGCTTCTGTGCGGTATTCGATTCTAAGGTTCTTTACCTCTAAGAATTTTTCAGCCATAATTCATGATCCTCCTTATTATTTCTTCAGACGAGGATCCAGAGCGTCACGCAGGCCGTCGCCCATGATGTTCAGTGCATACACCAGAATCATGATGCAAAGGCCGGGGAACACGCACAGATACCATTGGGTTCTGATGAACTGTCTGCCATCGGAGAGCATAGCGCCCCATTCGGGAATGGGAGCAGAAAGGCCGAAGCCCAGGAAGCTCAGAGCCGATGCGCTGATAATTGCGCCCGCAATGCCCAAGGTTACCTGAACAATAATGGGAGACAGGGAGTTGGGCAGAATGTGCCGGATCATAATTCTCCAGCTGCTTGCGCCAATGGAGGTAGCGGCTTCAATAAACTCGGACTCTTTTACACGCAAAACTTCTGCACGGACAACACGCGCATACCGTGGAACGTTGGAAATACCAACAGCGATCATCAGGTTCATCATGCCGGAGCCCAAAGTTGCTGCAATGGTGATCGCAAGCAGCGTATTGGGAATGGCCTGGAACAGGTCCATAATACGCATGATGATGTTATCCAATTTGTTGTAGTATGCCGAAATCATACCCAGGATACCGCCAGCCAACAGGGAAATGCCGACAGCTACAAAGCCGACTTCGATGGAAATTCGAGAGCCATAGATCAAACGGCTGAGTACGCAGCGACCAAACTGGTCAGTACCGCAGGGGAACTCCCAACAGGGATTCATCAGACGGCGGGAGATATCCTGATCGTCGTACCAATAAGGTGCGACATAGTCAGCAAAAATCGCTGCCAGTGCAAATAAGATCAGAATAATAAAACCTGCTACTGCTAACCTATTCTTGCAGTATCTGTGGATAATTTCCCGTAAAAAGCGGAAACGCACCTTTTTCGTGGGGTCATTCATTTTTTTCACTTTTTCTTGCTTGGTTTCCTTTTTAGCCATAATCTCTTTGCACCTCCTTAGCTCTTTTTCTTCTTCTTGCTGACAAATGTATTCTTAATTCTCGGATCTGCAAAGGTGTATGCAATATCAACAAACAAGTTAATCAAGGCAGCAATGAAGGAGACCATCAAAACTGCGCCCTGTACTGCGTTATAGTCACGGAAGTTGATGGAGTCGATCATGTACTTACCTACACCAGCAATGGAGAAAATGGATTCCGCGATGGTGGAACCGGCCAGCAGAACGGAAATCTGCATGCCAATAACAGTAATAATAGGAATCAGGGCATTTCTCAGGCCATGCTTCAAAATTACATTCCAGTAAGTCTGGCCTTTTGCCTTAGCGGTTCGAATGTAGTCCTGGTTCATAACGTCCAGCATGGACGAACGGGTTGTACGCATGATGGTAGCAAATCCGTTAACGCCCAAAGCCAGAACCGGCATAATCATTTGCTTAAAGCTGCCGTAGCCGGAAGGTGGTAACCAGTTCAGCCAGACAGAGCAAATAATAATCAACATCAGGCCTTGCCAGAACATGGGCATGGAAATACCAAACAGGGAAATACCTGTGGCAATGGCATCAAAGACAGAATACTGCTTGATTGCCGAAATAATACCAAGTAGAATACCAACGACAATGGAGAAAATAATACTCCAAAGAGAAATATTCATGGTTTTAGCCAATCTGGGAGCAAGCTCAGAGACAACCGGAGTTTTTGTCTTATAAGAAATACCCAAATCTCCCTGAACCAAGCCAACAACATATCGGCCGAGCCGTTCCAGATAGGAACCATTGATACCGAGCTCTTCTCTGTAGTTTTCCAGAGCTTCTTCGGTGGCTGTATCGCCCAAAGCCATAAGGGCGGGGTCGCCAGGAGCGAAGTAGAGAAGCGTAAATACGATTACTGTAACACCCAGCAAAACCGGGATCAACCATATAATACGCTTGATAATATACTTAAGCAAGTTGGAACCTCCGTTCTACCTTCCATATGGTTTTACGATGCGGTTTCCCGCCGCGCGCGAAACTACGTTTGCAACGGGAAACCGCACCTACGTCAATTATAGCTAACTAAAACGAGAAAATTATTCGCCGAAATAAACTGAAAGAAAATTCGAATTTCGAATAACGAACTAGGAATTATTCGAAGTATGCTCTCTTCAGCAGGGGTACCTGATAGGTGCCGTCACGGACACCCTTCAGGTTGCTAACCATAACATAGGTGTCTTGCTGTTGATACAGAGGAATTGCCGGATAGTGCTCATACAGAAGCTTTTGCGCTTCGTCTGTGTATTCTTCAGACTTTACAGGATCCGGTTCCGCCACGCCCTTGTTCAGAAGGTCGGTGTATTCCTGATTCTGCCAACGGCAGATAGCCAGCGTGGGCGGAGTGTCAATGCCATCAAAGTGACGCAGCAGGTAGTCTACCTTGCTGGTGTAGGTGGCGACACCCCACATGAATGCGTCGAAGGTGCCTTCGACTTTCAGTCTCTGGTTGATCGTAGCGCTGTCCAGAATGTTGATCTGCAGGTCAATACCGATCTGCTTCAGAGAGTTGGCCCAGAAGGTGGCAATGTCCAGACGGGCAGGTGTGTTTGCAACCAGGAACTCGCAGGCAATGCCGTCGCCGTTGCCGGAAGCTTCCAGATATTCCTTGGCCTTGTCCAGATCATAGCCTACGGTAGTATAGCCGTCTTCTTCACCCAAGTAACCAGATACGTTAGAAGGAGCAAAGGAGTGTGCCGGTGCGCCGGTATCATTCAGAGCCAGCTCCCAGGCTGCATCTACATCAAAGGCCCACTTGAAGGCTTTGTGCAGGTCGCTGTTGGCCCAAGTCTCATCGGCATTGTTAAAACCGAAGATGGAATTATCAAAGGTCAGCTCTTCATAGACATACAGGTTTTCATTGGCCTTCAGGTTCGGAATATCGACTACGTTTACATCATACGCCATATCACAGGAGCCGGTCTCAATCTCGATAGAACGGTTAGTGGCTTCGGTGATAACCCTAAAGGTAATGTTTTCAATGAGGGGATAGCCCTCTTCCCAGTAGTCTTCAAAAGCGTGCAGATCCTGATGATCGCCAGCTGCCCATTCGCCCCATACGTAGGGACCAGTGCCGATGTCCATGTTGGCCCAGTCGCCATTGTTCTCTTCATAGCCCTTCTTGCTGAAGATAGCAGCCATGGGGATGGAGAGATATTCAGCCAGGTCATAACGGACAGTCTTCTGAGCCAGGTTGACAGTCAGGTCGTCCA
>CALXCQ010000096.1 GCA_944386835.1 uncultured Oscillospiraceae bacterium
GGCTAAAATCCCCGTGAAGAACCCTTGGGAGATTTTTGACGATCTGCGCTTTGGCGGCTGGAATGAATGTCCTGACACGCAGTCCCTGATGGCGGTGGCGAAATACTGGTTTAAGCAGTATGACGCGGTACCCGCAGCTATGACCCACGACGAGCTGGAGTTCCTGCTCCCGACTCCTGTTTCCCAGGAGAAGGCCATGGATGCAGCGGTGGAGCAGTACGGCTTCTGCCCTGATGTGATTGACCAGGGCCCGGAGGAGTCCACCGTGGGCGCTCTGGCCGATGTGCTGCGGCAGTCCCCTGTCTGGTACTTCTGGTGGGATTGATGGGATCCTGTGTGCACAAAGGAGTTCTTCTCTGCCTTTGCCAAGCCTCTGGAGGAGAGAAATAAGGCAGAAAGAACATACCGACTGCCAAAGCCAAGACAAAAGTGAATTACCGGAACCTCAAACGGAGCGCCTGCTTTGTCGCAGGCGCTCCGTTTTCTGTCAAATGTATGTCAACAGGATCTGCGCCATACTTTCGCAACCAACGCCCTAGCCTATGGGATGGATAGCAAGACGCTGTCCACTATCCTAGGTCATGTGTCCAGTGCCACGACCCTGAACACCTACTCCCATGTCACCGACGAGATGCGCCAAAGGGCAGCAGTGAAGATCGACCAAGGCATTGTAAAGGCGGAGGTGCGAGAGGGCACAGCTACTGCTCAGCCAGAGCGCACCATGACTACCTTTCAGGCCAGAAAACGCTGGAGCCGAGAGGCCAGCCGAGGTAAAACGACCGGCCCATCAGGGAATGCCATCCCTGGTGGGCCGGTTTTCGCTGTCTGTGGGCAAACATGTGGTCAAGTGGCACACAGGGTGCGTCAGCAATCCAAAAGCGAGACATAAACAGAGCTACTTGCGGGATATTTGAACACTTTCAAAAAGAATTAGCGAGTAAAGTTGTGCAGGGCATTGGTTGGACTGGGAGAAACAAAGATTACCGGCAGAAGTCCCACCATCGGGCATTCCGGTGGTGGGGTTCATTTTCTTCTTTTAATTAATTTGGTTCGGATAGCATTGAGTCGGGTAATTTCGTCGGTAGATAAATCTGCTTCTAGTGTTTTGGAATTGACGAAAGCAACAATCTGATTAAGATCTTCATTATCGTTAAACATCTGTTTTGCGCGTTCAATATCACAAGGTTTAATTTGACGATATGGAACTGAGATAGTTCTAAATTCGTTAGGGGTAAGTTCTGATACTCCACCTGCGTAATATCTACCAACAAACTCGCATTGGGCAAGTGTTAGTGAATTATAAAAGCAAAACACTAAACTTTCGGGATCTATGCCCTCATGCAGTCGAAGATTATACGCAATGTCTGTGGTATATATTTCGGCAGGATTAGTAGAAATTCGCGGGCATAAATCATATCTTTTGAAGAATATTACTCGGCCACTTTTAACGATTGGAACCCCATACCAAGGTTTGCGTTTAGAACATTTGTAACTTTTCTGAATTTCCACACCGTTTCTTTTTGTGGAGGCAACTATAGACAAATAGTTTTTTAAGGAAACTGGTAACTCGTCTGGTTTTGTTCCTACCAGATCCAAAAGATATACTTTTTTCCCCGCTGATGCTAATTCACAAATGAGAGCATGATTTACCTCAAATTTGTTTTTTGCCATTACACCCTTAGATATAATGGGTTTTACATACTGAGTACATTCATATTGATCGACTTCTTCTTTTGTCAAAATAAATTTATTATTTGCGCCAGTCACAATCCCGGGAGCACTATCTGAAAGTTTTGCAATAGTAGTATATTGGTTTGTAATTCGATTTAATAAATCAATTTCTTCATCAGAAAGAACTGCATTAGACCATTTTTTCAAAGGTTTATTTCGTTCAATTCTAGATTCTAGAATTGGTGTTTTCGAATCTAACTTTGCATATTGACGATACGAAATATAGGGAAGCCCTTGATTTTCATTAGTGAGGTATACCAAGCAAGCCTCTTGCTCTATTTCAGGAAACATACGCTCTTCAAAAGAAAAAATATGTATAGTGTTAAATTTTTTTTCAAGAAATCCTCTAAGCTTTTCGGCATACTGTACTTGCAAAAACTCTGTGGGAAGCACAAAAAATACCGTACCGGTTTTTGATAAAAGTTGAGTGGCCGCTATTACAAACGCAACCCAAGCATTTTGAATTAAGCTCTCAGGTAAGTTTAAACTTTGACATAAAGAACGAGCAGCCTCCAAGAACTTCTTGTCCATGTTTTTTATGTTGATGTATGGTGGGTTTCCTACAACAAGGTCAAACTGCGTTTTACAAGTGGAAGAATATTCTAGAAAGTCGGCGGCAATCATTGTAACTTTAGGAGAAAGAATTCGTTCATTGATGGCCTGTACTTTCTCTTGGTATAACTCCACTCCTACAATATTGTCTACAGAATTGGATTTGGAAAAAAGTCGAATGAACCTTCCATCTCCAGCGCTGGGCTCTAAAATTGATTTTATAGGCTTATGTTGCTGTTGTAGGTAATTGTATATAAAGTGAACAGTTTTTTGGGGGGTATAATAGGACCCCGACAATTTTTCGTCCATAGTTTTCCTGATAACTTTAAGGTGTTATATTAAAGTTTTATTCCTTTTCATTATTAGAGCACCAAGGCATTGCTCCATTTTTTCTGCAACAGTGGGATTGTGTGTGCGCTGTGTAGAAATAAAATTCTTTATTTCCAGTAACAAATAGTCTAGGCGACGAAATTCACTGCCCAATA
>CALXCQ010000097.1 GCA_944386835.1 uncultured Oscillospiraceae bacterium
CCCGCTCCCTTGCTCCTCCTTTCCAACTGCGACCCACTTCGTTGGGCTCGCAGTTGGTGTGCCGCCCTACGGGCGGCATTTTTCTCTATATTCAGAAATATCGATTTTTACCGTCCCTTCCAGCGGAGTATCCAGATAGCTGGATACTCCGCTATTTTATACCCATACTTGTAAAGAAGCTGGTGCAGTGGCAGACACAGATTGTCTGCCACTGTGTTTTTCCAGAGCAACACTATGTGGTTACTTTATCCTTAGAGTAGACCTCCCCTATCAGACTTCAATTTCGTCCGAACCTCTGGAAACTGCAAACTGTATCATCACTCTGGAAAACAGCTCCGGTTTTAATTTCAGTATCAATTTTGAATACACAGATATAAATTTTGACAGTGCATATTCCAAATAGTTTTGAAAAGTCGAAGCCCGGAAAGAAAACTTCCAATATCATTGACATGATCCTGTTAACGGTAACTGATAACTTTACAATTACACGTTCTAAACAAGTTTTCCTAGCGTAATGCTGTAACAGATGTTCATACGTTACCTGCCTCATGACGTCAATTTTTCTTGGATTGCTCCTTAGAAAAATAGACGCATTACAAGCAGATGCATAATATCTATTTTCCCCCCAATGCAGCGTCAGAGGACTGTTGGCTATGATTGATTCCGGCTGACTATCTAGATTGAAACCAGAACCCAAAACTCTGATCGGGATATGGCACATCCACGGGTTTGGTTCAGTCTACTGAAAATTTCAACCGCTACTAATTTCCGTTTTATATTTTTTCTAAGTCATATTTTTCTCCCTATACGGATACAGACGGACTGCAAATATCACCCTTTTGCAGTCCGTCTCTTTTTCCTGTATTTTAGGCTGGCGAACAAATTTCCCACCCAAAGTTATTTTGCATGCTATCATAAATGCAAGATAGCGTTCGCATTTTCACAGCCATTTGTAACATCAGTTTTCTGTTATTGTCATCTAAAAATTCACCAACAATTTCATCAATTCGTTCCATTCGTCTATAAATTGTATTTCGGTGAGTAACCATAGTTTTTGCAACTTCATTGATGTCAAAGTCATATTTGACCAGTGACTCTAGCGTCTCTAACAAACAAAGATTATTTTCTTCATCATATTTTTCTAGACGGCCAATAACATTACGATAAATTCTTTCCATCAGCTCGTCTCGCCATAAACTGCAAATAAGATGGTAGTCCATATAGTCGCTGTACCAAAAGATTCTTTTCTCCGGCTCCAATGCAGAACCAATGACCAAAGCAAATTTGGCTTCCGTATAGGCATCCAGCACACCAGCCAGATTGTGACAAATATGGCTAACAGCAATTTGAAATGTATCTTGCGGAAGATGCTCGCCTAAATTCTGCCCTAGTTCCTCTACATAGTTTTTCACTTTTGCCATACTGGAAGTGTGAATTTCATCCTCTAACATACAAATCTTTTGGCACTTGCTGGTTGTTGAGAGAATGCACATGTCTGATTCGCTACAATATCGCTCAAAAACTCTTTCAAAGTGGTTTATTTCTTTTCCATAATAATTGACCACAAAAACATAGCGTGGCAATTTATATTCCCAACCAACTGTCACTGCCGTCAAGCGGGTTTGAAGTGGCTCCTGATATAAATCTTGTAGTAACGCAAAAAACATGTCTTTTCTCGTGGCACTTTGTAGATTCAACATCTCATTTTGCTGTGTGATAGCCAGAGCCAGATAAGGAACAATGCTTCGCACAATGGCAAAATCTTTGGAGGATACTGTTTTATTATGGCGGGGATGTATGATGAGTATCCCTGGCCCATTTTTGGGGCAGTCAATACAAAGGATATAAACAACACAATTACTGCAAGTGGTAATATAATAGTCATCAGTAGAAAAAATTTCATATTGTTTTTCTCGCAGTAAGCTTGTCCAATCTAAAATTCCCAAGCTGTTCAGCCTGGCAATCGGCCGGAAATTACTTCCGATGGTTAAATCTACAGGAAACGGAACATGGTGTGCCAGAAGGTCCATAAGGCCCATTAAATTGTATGGCTTTTGCACCATACGCCTTAACTCCTCATTAAAATGAATATAGGACTGGTCACTTAGAAGGTCGATTTCATATTTCCGAACCCACTCAGAGACCGTTTCAAAAGTTTCATTCTCCGGTAATACCATCAGTATGATTTCCTGATCAATACTCTGCCCTACACTTTGAATAAGATCTTCCAGTTCCTGAACGCATGCTTTTTCAATTAAAAGGGCAAGGGCTCGTTGATGGGTCAGTTGATTGCAAAATGCACTCAGGTCTGCACCTGAGTTAATCCACTGTAATGATTTCGCGACCACTACAGCGCCAGCTGGTGCCCCATCTACGTCACTTTGTTCTCTTAATGGTATCACAGTACTGATAGGATACATCATATACTGCGGCTTTAACCGTTCACTACCCCGCAGCCAAGGAAAATCTGACATAAACATACCTGTTTCTTCCCTTCTGATACATATAAAAAGCTCTCAACTGAATAACTGTTGCAATCGAACGGCAATCTGCAAAATCAGGCAGTTCCGAGAGCTGTGAAAATCCAAACTAAGTAATTCCTTCAACCTTTCAATACGCCTGTATAAAGTATTCCGGTGAATAAATAATCTGTCGGCCGTAACTTGCATATTGAAATCTGACAAGACCAATTCTCGCAACGTTTCAATCAATGCCGTTTTATGTTCAGCATCATAAATGGTGACCCGTTTTATAACATCTTCATAGAGTTTTACCATCACCTGGTTGTCAATGGAGCGGCTAAATAAATGATAAATCATATAATTTTCGTAGAAATAAACTGGCGATTCAGGATCGAAAACTTTTCCAAATCGCATTGCCGCCTCTGCCTCACCTTTGGCACGGCTTATTTCACTTAAATCCGACGCGATACTACTAACAGAAAAATGCCATTTCGTCTTCTCATCACGCACAAACTGCGAAAAGGCTTCCAGAAGACTTTCTTTCATAAAACCACGGGAAATTCTGAAATCCTGCACACCTAAAATACACCAGTGATTGTCCAAAATCACCATTGAGCTGAAAACAACGTGACAGTTTTTGTGGATGTACTGATACAATTTTTGCAGTACTTCTGCTCTTTGCTCTTCGCTCTCTGCCTGCCCCGCCAAAAAAATGGCAATGCGTGGTAATTGGAACCGAACACCAGACAGACGCGCCGCCTGAGCGACAGACGCCTTGCCCTGCTTGGAACCAAAAAATAAGCTTCTAAGCAGTTCTGTCTGATCCTGGTCAGGAGTCAATTCCCGTTCCATGTCCGCCAACATACAAAGAGCCAATTCCGGTAGAAGATATTCTAAAATCAGCTCCAGGGCTCTGCGATAATAAGTATCACCATCTGGATCTCCATAAATCACAAGATATCCCAAAGTCGTACTGGCTGTCTTTACCGGAGAAACACAACAGCATTTTTCATCATACCAAAAGTAACCAGGAATCTGCAAGGGGGCGGAGGCAACTGTGGTTTGAGGCCAATTCATAAAATTATCCTGGCTGGGTTCCTTATCTCCCCCCTGGTTGTTCTCACAAGGAATAAATACTACAGTTTTATGAAGATGTTGCTCCAAATTCTCCAAATAAAACTCCAGTTTATTCTTTCCGTACCTAGGTTTATTGATATCTGCCTGAAACATATGCAGAACATGTGCGCCATAAAAATCGGGTCCATCCAGTGCAATCCGCAAAGAGGCAATAAAACGCTCACTATCAGAGCAGTCGTATACCAATACAGGGTGATGAAGCTGTTCGAGCCATTGCGAATAATAATGGAAAAAACGTTCTGAACAACAACGGTGGTGTAGCAGTATGCCGGCAATTGGAATTTCCCGCAAATGATACCAAAAGTTTTCCCTTTCGTAAGTATCCCAGAAAGTTTCCCGAATCATCAAAAGATCGCCCGGCTGCACTTCATCTGTGTTGCTTCCTGTGTAAAAGATAACTCGTTTGACTTCCCGATTGAGCATCTTTCCTCCTGAGACGCAAAGCAGATAGCTATATGACATGCTAAGTTCAAAAATATCTGCTACTGTCATTTTCTCTCTCCTTCTTGCAGTAACTCCAATCTGAGAAAAAGCATACACGCCCCCCACTATCTTTGATCAGCACAGTGGTAAGACTGCGCTCCGTTCCATAGTGGGGAGCATGTCAGTTTTTACTATGGCCTGTTGTGCTAGTACCGCACAACAGGCCATAGTTCGGCTAATGTTTATGCCAATCTTTTATTTCGCCGTAGGATTACCGCCAGTTACGAAAGTACGGATATCGCTGTTGAGTGCTTGTACATTTTCATCTCCAATATACAGCATATGTCCAGAAGGATATCCCTTGATAAATGTACGATCCTTCGGTAGCCAGGCATGATTGGCCAAGTAGTAGACCCCACCGATTTGAGTACAAATATCATACCAGCCATTGGCAAAGAACACTCTCATACCTGGAACTCGCCGCATAGCTGACGACAATTGTTCACCAGACAACCGGTCATAAGTCTCACGAATGAAATAGTCAAAAGAGAATCCTGCGCTGGCAAGGAAGTCCCGATCAAGTTTGATGTTCAAATTGGGACAAACCACACCGCTAAAAATTGCATGGAAGTAGGGGCTATACTTGGCAGACGGGTCATCTTTAACCGTATTATAATTTGTGCCCATCTGGGTGGTATAGTGGGGTAAAGTCATACGGCCATCATATCGGGAGAAATCTACTCCCTTCTTTCTGGCGATTTGCTTTACTGCTCCTTCTTCGTCCCAGCGAAGCAGATGCTCATCCAAATATTCCTCTGAAATACCGGAGTAGTAGCTCAGTTTGGCGCGAACTGCTTTGTACTCTTCCTCACTCATACTGTTTCCGCGATAGAGTGCCATCATGTACTCTGTATCACCAAACTGCTTGGCTTCCTGTACAAACTCCTCCAATGTCTGGTCACTGGGGTGATTGTGATACCAGTTAATAGCCGCAACCGTAGGCATTGCAAGAACCGTCAGTTCACAGGGAACTTCTTTATTGAGATACCGGCCGGTAGAAATAGAGTTACCAATGAGAACCAAACCATCAAAGGCCATCGCATAGCTGCGTTTCTTTCCACCGCCTGTCGCAATACCCGCTGCTACCGCTGAACGAATACAGCCATAGCTCTCACCTACCAGGTATTTAGGACTCAGCCAGCGATTATAGCGGGTCAGCCACTGGGAAATAAACGTCAGAAGGGCTTCCGCATCATTTTCAATGGTAAAGAACTGATCGGCACACTCATCATCCAAAAGCAGGCCATAGCCCGTGCCAACAGGGTCAACAACAACAATATCCGCTACATCCAGAAGACAGTCAATATTGTCTACTGCCTCATAAGGAGGCAATGTAGTAGGTTGATCCGGATCAGCAAAGTATTTCATTCGCTTTGTCCCTAAAAATCCTACGTGTACCATCATGGAAGAGGAACCAGGTCCACCATTAAATCCAAACAGAACCGGACGGGTAGAGGGATCTTTTACATCTGAGCGGAAATATGAATATGAAAAGATGGAAGCGATCGGTTTTCCTTCTTTATTATAAAACACATTATCTTCACAGACAGTGTGATAAGGGATTTCCCCGCTTCTTAGTTTCACGGTTCCTTCTGAAGTAAAACGAGAGGGCTTAAAATTTGAAAGGTCTTCTGTCTTATACAATCCTTTTGGCATATTGTTCACTCCTCAATTAAAATGGTGTGACTACGGCAATTATCCATTGATCTCACTGCTGTACGGACAAGCCACAAAGTGGGATGGCGCAATTTCTTGCAGCTCCACTCCGTCTGCCAAGCAACTCTCCCGGACATAAGGACAGCGATGAGCAAAACGGCAGCCAGGTTTCGGGTTGATTGGGCTGGTAACTTCCCCTTTCAGGACCTGCAGCTCTCCCCGCTTATCGATATTCGGCTCCGGAATTGCCCGCAAAAGTGCCTGCGTATACGGATGGGAAGGATTGGAAAACAGCTCACGCTTTGGAGCACGCTCTACGCATTTACCCATGTACATAACCATGATCTCATTCGATATATGTTTAACAACACTCAGATCATGGGTAATAAACATATATGTGAGGCCTCTATCTCTCTGCAAATCCATGAGTAGATTTAGGATCTGCGCCTGGATAGAAACGTCCAATGCGGAAACCGGTTCGTCACAAACGATGAATTTGGGATCCACAGACAAAGCTCTTGCTACACCAATTCTCTGCCGCCGGCCACCATCCAACTCGTGAGGATAGGCGTGGGTCAAGCGCTTTGCCAGACCAACTGTATCCATCAACTCTTCAATTTTTTTATTAAGACCTTCTTTATCGCCTTTGTACATATGGTTGATTAACATGGGCTCAGCAATGAGCTGCCATATGGACATACGAGGATTCAAGCTGGAATAGGGGTCCTGGAAGATCATCTGCATCTTAGTGCACATGGATCTTACTTCTTTTTTATTCATGGCCATTAAATCCTGACCTTCGTAGAAAATCTTACCTCCGGTCGGATCCTGCAGCCGCAAAACTGCGCGGCCCAATGTGGATTTCCCACAGCCAGACTCACCAACAACTCCCAACGTTTGTCCTTCATCAATCTTAAGATTGATGCCGTCAACAGCATGAAGCCATCCGCGAGGGGTCTTAAAATACTTTTGTAGATCTTGAGTCTCAATCAATACACTCATGAGGATACCTCCATTGCTGTTTCATCCGTGTACCGGAAGCACTTGATCTGATGGCCGTTATCATTGCAAGAGCCGGGCTTTTCAGTATGGCAGCGGTCCATAGCATACGGGCAGCGAGGTGCAAAGCTGCATCCCACGATTTTTTGTGTCGGGTCAGGCATAAGGCCATCAATAGGCGCCAGCCGCTCCGTCTCCTCATCCAGCTTGGGAATCGAACCAAAGAGGCCCTCTGTGTATGGGTGGTGTTTATCACTCTTGAAAATATCCTGCAAAGTGCCGTACTCGATGACTTCACCTGCATACATAACGCCGACATTATCACATACCTGTGCAACAACGCCCAAATCGTGGGTAATCAAAATCATGGAGGTACCCAGACGATCTCTCAGGTTCTTCATCATCATCAGGACCTGTGCCTGAATGGTAACGTCAAGCGCCGTCGTTGGTTCATCCGCCAGCAGCAATTTGGGCTCACAGCACAAGGCAATGGCGATAACGACACGCTGTTTCATACCACCGGAGAACTGGTGGGGATATTCCTTTCTTCTGGCAGCCGGAATTCCTACCATTTCCAGACAGCTATCTACACGCTCCCACAGTTCTTTTTTTGAAAGGTTTGCATTGTTATGAAGCATCAGTGCTTCATAAATTTGCTGGCCCACTGTCTGAGTGGGGTTCAGCGCGGTCATGGGGTCCTGGAAGATCATAGAGATTTCCTTACCGCGAATGGTCGCCATGGTGTGCTTGTCTTTTTCCAGCAAATTTTCACCATTGTAGAGAATTTCACCTTCGGTGATTCGGCCGGTACGGTCGGGCAGAAGGCGGAGGATGGAAAGAGCCAGCGTTGTTTTACCAGCACCAGTCTCACCTACCAGGCCCAACGTCTCACCGGTTTTCATACTCAAATTCACACCGTTGACAGCATATACATCTTCCAAGTCGGTGTGATACATCACATGGAGATTTTTGATCTCCAACAGTTTCTCACTCATTTCCTACCTCCTTATCAGTCGCGGATCTTGGGATCCAAAGCATCACGCAGGCCATCGCCTACCATGTTGATAGACAGGGAAGTGATTACCAAGGCCAGTCCGGGGAGGTATACAAGCCAAGGACAAGTACGCATGTATTCCCGTGCGCTGGCCAACAGGTTGCCCCATTCCGGAGCGGGTGCTTGAATACCCAGTCCAAGGAAGCTCAGGGAAGCAACAGAAATAATGATTCTGGAAGCATTCACGGTGGCATCTACAATGATGGGGCCCATGGCATTGGGAATAATGTATTTCGCAATAATACGGGCATCCTTTGCGCCATGACACTGGGCCGCCTCGATATAGTCAGCACTGGAAATACCTAAAATCGTTGCCCGGACGATACGTACTGTTGCCGGCACACGCCCAATAATCAACGCCACCAGCAAGTTGGGAAGACTTGATCCGAACGCAGCAACAATACACAGTGCCAACAAGTCACCAGGTATGCACATAAAGATATCCAGAATCCGCATGATCAAGTTATCTACCCAACCGCCATAGTAGCCGGCCACGCCGCCCAACACAACGCTAATAACCAGCGCACAGGCGCTGACTACCAGGGCAAACACAACGGAATACCGGGATCCGTGAATTACACGGGCAAACATGTCACGTGCCAAGTGATCGGTACCAAACCAGTGCTCACTGCTCGGGGCTTCCAGTCTTGCACCTTTAATTTGGTCAATGGCATTGGAATAGGGTGTAATCACATCTGCAAAAATTGCAATCAGACAGATAATCAGGAAGACAGCCAAGCCAACCATGGCAGAGCGGTTTTTCTTAAATCTTCTGATAATTTCTTTGGTCTGGCTCTGGCCACCGCCGGCCGTCGCCTTTACCTTATGTTTGGCCATTCTCCGTCCCTCCTACTTCGTGTATTTCGCTTTGATGCGCGGATCAATATAGGCATAGAGCACGTCAACCGCCAGGATTACAACCAGAAAGGTCACCGACAAAAACAGCGTTGCCCCCATAACAGAAGGCACATTTTTGTTCCGAATTGCTTCTACGACATAAGAACCAACGCCTGGGATGACGAATACCGTCTCGGTAATAACGGAGCCGCCCAGCAAGGCACGGAAGTTATTGCCGATATTGGTGACAACCGGAAGAAGTGCATTTTTAAAGGCATGTTTCCAAATAACCCGCTTTTCCAACGCACCTTTGGCCTTTGCTGTTCTGACATAGTCGGAACGAATGGTCTCCAGCATGGTAGAACGGGTCAAACGCATTAACGGTGCCGCATTACAAAGCGAAATAGCTATAACTGGCAGTATGTAGCCACGCCAGGTTTTAACACCGTTAATCGGGAACCAGGGGTTATTCATTGCTATTAGTAGCAGTAACATCATGCCTATCCAGAAACTGGGCATGGATGAGAAGAACATGGAAACCACCGTACTGGCATAGTCAATGAAAGAATATTGCTTGACTGCCGATAGGATACCGATGGAAATACCCAAAATTGCCGTAACAATCATCGAGCAAAATGCCAGAGTCAATGTACGGGGGAACCGGGAAAGAATCTCACCGATAACCGGCTGTCTGGAAGTATATGAATCGCCGAAATCCAATTGGACAACGCCCTTGAGAAACTCAAAAAAACGGACATGATAGGGCCGGTCAAACCCCAATTCATGGTTAATCTGATCGACAACTTCCTTTTGAGGGTTGGCACCCGCTAAGATTTCACCAGGACTGCCTGGTGTAAAGTACAGGATGGTAAAAACAAGCAGCGATACGCCGATAATGATGGGAATCATCAGCAGAATACGCTTTCCAATAAATTTCCACATGACGCGTTAACTCCTTCCATGTAGTCTGGCTCTTTATGAAAAGAAGGGCGGCAAATTGATTTGCCGCCCTTCTGAATTCAAGCAAAAATTCCTAAACAGTAAACGCTCGGACGGGCTTATACTGTTTCCCGGAAATTACTCCCAATAGAATTCGTTCCAGTGAACGACGGAATTGGTGGGATACGTGCCAGAGACATGCAGTCCCTTAGCAGCATACATCATTTGGGGCTGCTGATACATCCAGACAACGGGGCACTCATCGGTGATAATCGTCCAGATCTGATCGAACAGTTCCTGACGCTTATCCGGATCCATTTCAACAGCAGCCTGTTCCTGCAGCTCCCAGAGTTCGGGGTTCTCATAGCCGGTCCGGTTCAGTGCGCCGGTGTCAGGATCGCCGAAGTACCAGTCATACATGGTGGTGTCGGGCATGACATTGTTAAACACGATGCCAACAGAGTAGTTACCGGAGTCGATGGTATCCCAGACAGAGCTGGACTCGACTACGTTAATCTCTACTGTCAGGCCCAGTTCTGCCCAACATTGCTGCAGAACTTCCATGCAGCCCTTTCTCTGCTCAGTGATGACTGCATTGATAACAGGGAAGCCTTCACCGTTGGGGTATCCAGCCTCGGCCAGGAGCTCTTTTGCTTTCTCCAGATCATATGTATAGTTGACAATGGAATCGGCAGTAGAGAAACCTGTTGTCTTTTCGGTGATGTAAGCGCAGCTAATGGGAACGCCCTTGCCTTCTGTCTGGGTCTCAATGAGCCAGTCATAGTCAACTGCATAGTTCAGAGCCTTACGAACACGAACATCCTGGAATTCTGGTAGACGGCAGTTAAGCAGAACCGAACCGCATTGCATAAAGTCGGTATAGATAACGTTAACATCGTCGCTGGCTTCCAAAGTAGCAATGCTGGACTGGGGAATAGTAACCTGAGTGGAAACAAAGTCAATGTCGCCAGCTTCCATAGCCAGAGCTCTTGCGTTGTTGTCGGTAACGATCTTGCCATGCCAGTACTTGATGGCAGGAGCGCCAGCCCAGTAGTTTTCATTTGCTTCCAGCTCCAGTGCAACGCCGTCTTCATAGGAGACAAACTTGTAGGGGCCGGTGCCGTCTACATGCATCAGGTATTCAGCCTCAGTGTGGCCTTCAGCAATGTATTCGTCATGGTAGCTTCTGTTGTGAATTACCAGCTCTTTGGAAACGATGGTTGCAAAGGGGGTATAGGGCTGGGTCAGATGCAGAGCAACGCGGCGGTCATCCAAGGCTTCTGCGCCTGCACAGTATTTGCCGAAAGTAGCAGCCAGTGGAGCTGCAGCCTTACCACGCTCAACGGAGTAGACAACGTCATCCGGGGTCAGAGGGTCACCGCTGTGGAAGGTAACGCCTTCACGCAGAGTGTAAATATAGGTCATACCGTCGTCGGAGATTTCATAGCTCTCAGCCAAAGCCGGAACAACGTCCCAGTTTTCATCAAAATCAGTCAGGCTGTCCATCAAAGCCTTAGCTACGATATGGTTGATAGCCAGAGTGGTCTGCATGGAGTCCAAGGTAGTAATAGAAGAGCTCAGGGAGACGTTGATGTGATCCCGCTTATTGCCTTCACTACTATCACTCTCAGTGCTTTCTTCTTCCTTACTGTCTGTGTTCGTTGTGTCTGTGGTGTTGGTGTTGTTGGTGTCGGTGGTGTCGGTGGTGTCAGTACTGGCACAACCAGCAAACAAACCTACCATCAGAACCGCAACAAGCAACAGTGCTAACAGTTTTTTCATGTTTACCTCCTCAAAATCCTCTCAATTTTTGCCAACCAGCCATAAAATTATGACTGATAAAGCACTACACATAGTATAAAAAATAGTGCGAATTTTCGCAATGGAAGTATGCACACAAGTAGTGCAGATGATGAGATAGTTGTACACTTCGCACCGCTTTGTCGAGTTTAAACCTTTATTTTTGTTTAATTTGACTATGGTTTTCATAGCTAATTTCTATGTTTCAAGCCATATTAGCTATATTCCAGTGCAGAATCATAAAAATAAATAATTGAGATTCGCTGAATTTATCGTTTATACGCCATTGCCTTTGCCTCTACAACAACTGGATCTCCACATCGGAGGCTCCATGGTTATCCAGGTGTGTACGAATTTTGGCGCAAACCTCTTCCGCCGTTTGCCCCTCGGACAGATCTACTGTTAGATTACAATAGGCCTCAGCCGGAATGATCGTCATGTCTCCTTCGCCGGTGTAGCCGATTTTCATCTCCGTAACATTGAGGCTCTTCTTACCATTGGAACAAAGGCCCTCTACCAGAATTTCTTCTTTTTCATTTTTCATTGTACCTAATGCCCAGACCAGATGCCAGGCTGCACTGGGCAGGATGGCTGCCTCTGCTGAGTGTTCATTACAGGCAAGAATTTTCAGGCCCATTCTCAATTTTGCAACTCGTTCGCAATTTGCCATTTCCCTTCCTCCTGAATTATTTCTATTTTAAGTAATTGTAAGTATGCTGCCAAAGTACAGTATTGTAAATTCTTAATTTCACACTCTATCTCTGACAGCCCAATGGAATGAAACTGTTCACGTTTTGGCAGTAAACAAGCTGCGTGTGGCCCTGCCTTTCAAAGCAGGGTCACACGCAGTTTTTACATTCTTAGCAAACCTTCACTTCTACGTCGGTAAAGCCATTCTTATCCAAATGCGTACGCACTTTGGCGCAAACATCTTCTGCGCTCAAACCTTCTTTGGGATAAACGTCCACGCGGCAATATGCAGAAGCCGGTACAATCGTCTTGCTGCCCTCACCACTGTAACCAATATCCAAGCCTACAATATTGAGCGCCTTTTTGCCATTTTCGCACAGACCTTCAATGGTAACTTCTTCTTTTTCATTCTTCATTGTCCCCAAAGCCCAGACAACACGCCAAGCCGCACTGGGAATAATCGCTGCACTGGCAGAGTGAACATCACTGCTTAAAATGTGCAAGCCCATCTCTAAATGGACTACCTTTTCACAACAATTCGCCATTCCAATTGCCTCCTTTTATCAGTTTTCCAAAGTTGCAAAGTCCTGGAAGACCAAAACGCTGAGTTTGGCGCCTTTGATAAAATGGTCTAAATCCAGAGATTCATTGGGCGCATGAGCACGGCTAGCCTCATCCATGCAGCCATAGTGAACAATGGGAATACCTGTGGCTTTTACGACTCTTGCCATACCGCAAGAACCGGGAACCATCAGATGAACGGCCGGTGCCATACCATATACATCTTCTACATTTTTAATAACAGCCTTGGCCAGGAGGGAATCTGGTTTGCCCCGGTAAGCCAGAGTAGAATGTCCCTCAATGATCTCAAGATCTTCAAAACCATGCGCATTCAAATGATCCCGCAGCTGCTTCATCAGCTGGTCAGGCTCCTGATTGGGGACAGTCCGAATGTCCATCTTTACTGTTGCTGACTTAGGCATGCCAGTGGCCTCGTCAATTTCGTCAAAGAACAGGCCCTGAATGTTCATGGAAGGCTCCAGATACAGCTTTTCCTTCAATGCCAAGCCAGTCAGGTTCCGGACAAAGTGGTCGATACCGTTCATCTTCTTGGTACCTTCTTCATCGTAATCATTGTTAACAATGAAGCTACGCTCGTACTCACTGACAGGAGCAATCAAGTCTTCAAAATTATCAATGGTGATATAGTCATCCGAATTCTTCATGGAATTCAGCGCCCAAATCAGACGCCATACAGGGCTTGCACCATCCTTGGCATGGTTGCACTTGATTTCAAAGGTAGTAACGCCCTTGACACCCATGTGAACAATCAGAGGACCATTTACAACCTTGCTGCCGCCTTCCCATACGATACCATCGGATTGGATCTTGTCCGGGTTGTCCCGAATGAAGTCCATCAGATGGGGAGAACCAATTTCTTCTTCTCCTTCTGCCAAAAACTTAATGTTAATCGGTAATTTACCCAGAACCTTCTGATAAGCATCTACCGCAATATATCGAGAAAGCAAGCTTCCCTTATTGTCACTGGAACCACGTGCAACTAAGCGGCCATCGACAATGGTCGGTTCAAAAGGAGGGGTATTCCATAATTCATAGGGTTCAGGCGGAACAACATCATAGTGATTATACAAGGTCAGCGTGCGTTTTGCACCATTGTCAATCATACCGTAAACAAAGGGATTGCCTTCTGTCTCTATGAGAGTTCCGTTGCCGCCAAGTTCTGTAACTGTATCGCGAACCAATTCGGCCATTTCCCGCATGCCCCAATTTTGTGCAGAAACACTGGGCTGGGCACAGAACTTTTTTAACAGTTCAATGTATTCATCTTTGTGCTCATCAATATAGGCCCATACCTTTTTTGCATCTTCGTTTACCATTAAATTTCCTCCTTTTTATTAGGTGGGACCCTCCCGGCCCCATGCCTCCGGAATTCTCCACCCAAAATATTCGATTCTATTTTACTATTGAAAGTTAGAAATTTCTAGAAACAAAGGCACAATGGTTTCGGCAAGAATGAGACAATATGTACAATCGAGAACCGTCATATTGAAAATTTTACCGTTAAAAAGTAGAGCAATGCAGAACAATTTTTCCATATGATGTCAGGAGAACCATATAATTCTAAGTATCTGCGCATCCCTGACAGCATTCTCAAGTCTGTTTGCACAATTTCCTCCTCTTTTTTAGGGCTGCTTTCCCTTCCCTTACGGAATCCGCCCTCTTGAAAAATTATGACTCCCGCGTGTCGTACTGTTTGCCTGAAAGGACGACGGAAAAGCCTGTCCCATTTCTATAAAAATCCGACAAAAGGCCTGATATCTCTACATAAGGAAACCTTTCTACTTTCAAACAGGAATTCTCTATTCCGCAATACTTTAAGTATGACACCTTTCCTTGTACGCAAACTACACAGGGTGCTGCACCTATTTCTTGTATCGAAATAACGGTCTCTCTTCAAAAATTCGTTAGGTACCTTGTAATTTGGTCATTGAGGGAGTAAACTCTATATTGTTAGGTACCGAAATAATAGAAGAGGAGTACAATCAGCAATGAGCAATGATAATTTGACACTTTTGCGCCTTCTTCACCAATGCGCACATAGTTTAAGCGCTTCTGAGAAATACAGAGGACAAGGTCGTCTTTTAAATCTTCTGCGAGAACATGGAACGCTGACCCAAAAAGAATTGACGTCTCTGTCTGCCCGCCGCCCAGCAACCCTCAGTGAGCAGTTGGAAAAAATGGAGTCGGCCGGATATTTGGTCCGAGAAAAGAACGCGCTGGACCGGAGAAATATTGATGTGAAGCTAACACCATTAGGGAACCAGGCTGCCCTAGAAGCAAGCGCTGATCGTCAGCGGCGAGCTCAGGTATTTGACTGCCTCAGCACCCGGGAAAAAGACACCCTGACACAGATTTTAGAAAAGCTTTGGGCCTTCTGCCAGACCTATGAAGTACCGGGGGACACGCAAGTATGAAATTGATTCTCCATTACATTCGGCGGCATCTGAATCTTTTTCTGACTGCCATTACATTTCTCACAATTGAGGCAATTGCCGATTTATTACAGCCTGCTATTATGGAACGAATTGTAGATAAAGGGGTAAAAGAGGCCAACATCAGCCAAATATTAACCTATGGCGGTGTTATGATTTGTATTGCAGCTATTGGCGCATTTGGCGCTATCATGCGAAATATTTATGCCAGCCGCACATCGCAAACTGTCAGCCGGGAATTGCGCTCGGATCTATATAAGAAAGTCCAAACACTTTCTTTGGAAAACATTGATCACCTGCAACCGGCTGCAATTATTACACGGATAACCAACGATGTTACTCAAATTCAAGACTTTGTCAATGGGTGTATGCGTATTATGGCCAAAGCCCCTATTACCTGTATTGGGGCAATGGTTCTCCTCGCACTCCAGACACCTTGGCAAATCCCCGTGATGACAGCAATCTTGCTGATTGCTGCGGTTCTGATTTTTGCCAATATCCGTTTAGGATATCCTCGCTTTGGATTTATGCAGCAAAAACTGGACCGGCTCAATAAAGTCAGCCGCGAATTTCTTTCCTCCATCCGGGTGGTAAAAGCCTTCCAGGCGGAAGACATTGAGATGGAAAAATTTAAGGAAGCCTCTCAGGGGCTAGCAACTGCCACCACTTCCGCCATGCAGATTATGGCAGTATTCTCTCCCCTGATTAACCTGACTGTGAATTTGGGAATCGTGCTACTTCTTTGGCTTTCCAGAAATCAAAATTCCCAAATTGGCCACTTAATGGCGTCAGTCAATTATATGACACAAATTCTCTTTTCTCTGGGCATGGTATCCAACATTTTAAATACGGCAGCCCGCGCAACCGCTTCCTCACAACGCTTAAACGAAATTTTGCAAGAAATACCTTCCCAAATTATGGTTCAAAATGAAATCTCCACTGTACGGGAAGGTGACATCCGCTTTGAAAATGTTTCTTTCACTTATTCAGGAGCCAGTCAGGAAACTTTGCACCATATTACATTTCAAGCAGCCCCTGGCACCACAATCGGAATTATCGGTCCCACAGGATCTGGAAAAAGTACCCTCGTCAATTTAATTCCCCGGTTCTATGATGCTACCTATGGCACAATCCAGGTAGACGGTATCGACGTCAAACAAATATCTCCCAAAGATTTACGAACGGCTGTTGCGATAGTTCCCCAAAAAGCGCTTCTCTTTTCCGGCACTATTCTGGAAAATCTCCGTTGGGGATCACAAGATGCCAGTCAGGCTGAGATTGAAGCTTCGGCACGTATCGCCTGCGCACACGATTTCATTCTTGACACTCCAAAAGGGTATCACACTGTCTTAGGGCAGGGTGGCGTCAATCTCTCCGGTGGTCAAAAACAGCGTCTGGCATTGGCCAGAGCCTTAGTGCGGCATCCTAAAATATTAATTTTGGATGACTGTACCAGTGCCCTGGATGCAGCAACGGAGTCAAAGGTACTGTCTGGTTTGCGCGCTATGAACGGTATTACCGTGTTTTTAATCAGCCAAAGAATTTCTGCTGTCAGACAGGCAGATAAAATTTTGTGCCTGGAAAATGGGAAGATTCAAGGATTTGGAACTCATGCGGAACTCATGTCCAGGTGTTCTACTTATCAGGCCATCTATGCTTCTCAAATTGGAGGTGACGACAATGGCTAACTCCAATTTTACACCGCCTCCCGCTCGTTTTGGCGGCGGGCCCGGACGGGGCCTCGCCAGAGGACGACCGGTGGAAAAGCCAAAAGATTTATCTGGTACATTACGCCGTTTGTGGCAGTTGACGAAAGGGAGTCGAAAAGGACTGGAATGGATATTGCTTCTTTCCGCTCTTTCCTCTGCATCTTCTATTCTTTCTCCCTTGGTCATCGGTAATGTGATTACTGCAATTGATTGCCAATCTCCTATTATCTCTGTGCTCTTCATTCTTCTCAGCCTTTATCTCGTTGACTGGGCTGTGCGTTTTCTCCAGCAATATTGCATGGCCCATATCGGTCAAAAAGTCATTCACCACATTCGCAGTTCTCTCTTTACCGTTATGGAAACATTGCCCCTATCTTTTTTTGACCGGCGGCAACACGGTGAACTGATGAGTCGCCTAACCAATGACGTTGACAATATCAGTACAACCCTCTCCAACTCTCTGACGCAACTGTTAACTTTTCTATTTACAATTTTGGGCATAGTATGTATCATGCTTTCCCTGAGCTGGACGCTCACATTGGTATCCTTTGTATCGGTAGTCTTTGTTTTCCTTCTAACAAAATTTATTACAGGACATACACGCAAACTCTATATTGCCCAGCAACAAATTCTTGGAGAGCTCAACGGTCAGGTAGAGGAAACGATTTCCGGCATCAGCGTAGTAAAAGCATTTTGCCGAGAAGAACAGGTTATGAGAGAGTTTGAAGAAAAAAACTGGCTGCTTTGTCAGGTTGCCACCCGGGCACAAATCTGGTCTGGCTTTTTAATGCCGATTACCAATGTCATCAATAACCTCAGCTATGTATCGATTGCCATTATCAGCGGGATCTTGGCCGTACATGGCAAGATCTCGATTGGTATGATTTCCAGCTTCTTACTTTACACCCGGCAATTTTCTCGTCCATTTGTGGAAATCGCAAATATCTACAATAACTTTCAAACCGCTGTCGCCGGAGCTGAACGAATTTTTCAAATCCTGGATGAATCGCCGGAACCTGCTGACAAAACGGATGCACTCCCCATAACAAACCCCAAAGGCGATATTTTATTAGACCGGGTTACGTTTGGATATACACCAGGACACCTCATTTTGCAAAATGTGTCCCTGAAAGTTCCTGCCGGAACGAAAATGGCAATCGTCGGCCCAACTGGCGCCGGAAAAACCACCCTTATTAATTTACTAACTCGGTTTTATGATGTAGATGATGGTCATATTTTTCTCGATGGGCATGATTTACGTGATTATCATATGGCCGATCTGCGTCATATCTTCGGCGTCGTACTCCAGGATACAGCTCTTTTTTCACAATCGGTGGCAGAAAATATTAGTTACGGAAACAATCATGTAACGCGGGCGGAAATTGAAAACGCTGCCCGAATTGCTGGTGCAGACGCTTTTATCCGCCGGCTTCCTAAGGGATATGATACCATTTTGACCCAAAGCGGATCAGAACTCAGCCAGGGGGAACGGCAATTACTCACCATTGCACGAGCCGTTTTAGTCGATGCTCCTATTCTTATTTTGGATGAGGCCACCAGTTCCGTTGATACCGTGACAGAACACAAAATCCGTCAGGCCATGTTGAAAATTACTGCCGGACGAACCTCTTTCATTATCGCCCACAGGCTGTCTACCATCCGGGATTCTGACCAAATCGCCCTGATTGAAAATGGTAAAGTGGTAGAGCTTGGCAATCACCTGGAGCTCATGGAACAAAATGGCAAATATGCCAAACTATACCGCACACAGATGGGGTTGCATTGAGCCTCTAAGCCGAAAAAGCGCCAACCTTCCTGACCTGCAGGAAGGTTGGCGCTTTGCTGTGTAAAAAGCTATGCAACGCTTTTGATCCGATACCATTGGGAGATTCCCCATGGCCTACAACCACCCATAAGGTCCCAGTGAAAATTCTTTTTGTTCTCAAGAGGGCACCAAAAGGCAGTCTCTTTCCACACGCCCCCTTGGAAATGGTTTCTCCCCAAACAAACATCATGCCAGTACCAGAGTTCTTGCGCTAATCCAACGGCATTGCCAGGTACAGCTCTCGTCCAAAGGCAGCCATCTTTTCTGAAAGTTGTTTCCTGTCTGCAGTCAGAGTAAATTCCAATGTATGGAACATACTGCCGACGTCCCATCATTTTTACTGTGCAGACCCACAGTTCCAGCCGAATCCGGACGACTTAGCAGTACAGATATGGATCATATCGTATGTGCGAATAAACGGAGATAAGTAAGCGCCTGAACGCAGATGGCGCAATAAGATCTCTGCACAAGCCTGACTGTCACTGTCTGCACGATGGTGATGTAAATTCAAATGGAAATATCTACATAAAGTGTCCAACCTGTGATTGGGCAACTGAGGCAACAGACGCCGGCTTATTTGGCAGGTACAAACATAGGGGACATTCGCGCACCATGTTATCCCATAATCACGCAAGCATTTTGCTAAAACCGCCATATCAAACGGCGCATTATGGGCAACAAGGAGTCCACTGTGTAAAATTGGTTCTATGGTATGCCATAAATCTCCAAATGTGGGCTGATTTTTTACCATATCCGGGGTAATACCTGTAAGTTCCATGTGAAATGGCGCAAATTGTGCCTCCGGATTTACAAGAGAGTAAAATGACTCTGTAAGTCGGCCATTTTCCACCACGGTGATTCCCAGCGCACTGATGCGATTATTGGCATAATTCGGCGTTTCTACATCAAAAGCAATATATCTATGACACATAGTTTTCTCCAATCTGTAGCCGCAGTAAATCTACCCAGCTATCATCTCATATCTATTTCTGGCGGCTTTATTCATAAACTGACTACATACCTTCCTGGAAGGCGCTTTTTGTATTTCTACTAAAGTACAGCCAATCAACCTTACAACACTTCCTCGCCAGAATAGGCGTTTCAATGCAGCGGAAATGGTAATGAGCGTTACTCATTTCCTGCAAAAATATCTTGGTAACTGCCGGATCTTCATTTGCAAAAACTTACCTTCCCTCACCATTTCTCTACCGGAAATTGGAATTTTGTTACCTGCCATTTCTCCAATACCGCAAGCTTTTTTCTCACAGCCATTCCAACGCCTCTATGCAACTCTCCTTCATCCATTGAGAGTCATTGAAAGCGGTCCAATTTCCTGGATTCAAGTGTTGTATCATAAATTATAATCTTTTCACCTGCCGATAACAAGTTTTCCCCTGACTTTCCCATCTATGAAACGGTCAGCTATACCTAGCAATAACCAGAAAAAAATGATAAGATGAAAACACTTAAAACGTTAAGCTGAAACGTTTATCTATTTTTTATCCGTGCAAAAGCCGGACAGGCTGCAGGTTGCTTACTGTCCGGCCCCATAAATTCTCACACGCAGGGAAACCAACACTTGACACTACAAGGAATCAGGAGGAAATTTATATGCTTGCAGTAGGAACCAAAGCTCCAGAATTTACACTTCCCGATCAAAACGGGCATCCCGTTTCTCTGGCCGATTTCCGCGGGAAAAAGGTGGTACTTTATTTTTATCCCAAGGATAACACACCCGGTTGTACCCGCCAAGCCTGTGCATTTGCACAGGCACATTCTGAATTTGAGACTCTTGGAGTTTCCGTCATTGGAATCAGCAAAGATTCTTCTGCCTCCCATCTGAAATTCGCTTCCAAATATTCTCTCCCCTTTGTGCTGTTATCTGACCCGGATCTTACCGCTATTCAAGCTTACGATGTTTGGAAAGAGAAAAAGCTATATGGTAAAATTACAATGGGTGTTGTGCGCAGTACTTATGTGATTGACGAAAATGGTATCATTGAGGCAGCTATGGAGAAAGTTAAGCCAGATACCAATGCTCAGGAAATCTTGGAGCACCTCAAGCGCTAAATACTCTGGATCATGCTTGCAACGCAAAAGGGGTAATGCCAATCTGGACATTACCCCTTTTATTTATTGCTGAATGATCCGTCCTCCTACATCGACTCCCAAATCGCAGGTATACACCCACTCAATCACATCCCCTTCTTGTAATTGATACCGGGAACAGCCGTAGTTTGGGAACCAATCGTTTACCTTATACATCCATCCGGACAGCTCTCCACAGTCAAATTCATAAAGATTATTGATTCCCTCAATATAAGCTGAATTATAAATTGGTGTATTTTCAAATTCCATATGAATTTTCGCCTTTTTCATTTCTCTCTGTAATACATTAAAAACGCTTTCCCCCTCATAAAAGGTAACTGTCGCAGTCGCAAAAACGACTCCATCTTCTGGAATCAATTCTACCTTTTCCGGATCAAGCCAGTCCAGATGATCCAGTACCGTATCACAGCGGACTGTTAAAGTACAAGTATGAGCCACATCCGAAATTGTCACGTCCTGTGGTTCTACAGGTACAGGCCTTCCCTCCGGAACTGGATCTGTCATATACTGATCCTTTCCAGTTTCCTGATTGATAATCATTCCTTGTTCTTCTGAATAAGCTGCATCACCGGCCTCAGTATTACTTCCTCCATTATTTCCGGCAAACGGCGAGATTGGTCTTTCTTCATTTTGTACTTCTTTCGAAGTGGCAGGCGTATTAGGTGTCGTCTGTGGATCCTGTGTCTCATGTGCAGAAGACGTTGTCTCTTGTGCCGGTTCTTTCTGGGAATCCTCCGAGGAAATGGGCTCAACTGTTTCCGGCCGTTGGGAGGTTGTCTCCTGTGAATCGTTACTCTCTGACGGCTCCCCTATTTCCGCCGTCTCACCCGACTGGGGACGACTTGTTTCCGTTATTTCTGATACCCCAGTCTCATCGGTCTCTTCCGATGTGCTTTCCTGCTCCGATCCCAGGTTATTGGTCTTTTCCGTTTCTTCCTCTGTAGCTGACGGTGAGAGTTCCTCAGTTTCCTGTGCAAGGGACATGCCTTCTTCGTCAACCGTCCAACCACGGGCTCCAGGGGCATTTCCACCATACCAAAACGAAGCAACCAACACCACTAAAATAAGAACAGGAAGCAGCACTTTCCACTTATTCTTTTTCCACCACATAGTCTCTCCTCCTAAAAATGCCTTTCAGGCCTCTGCTTTCCATAAGCGTTAGGACCAATTCCCCCAACTCAAAAACGAGCTTTTCTGGACTCCATTCCACAAGCGACAAAATCCTGCTCAATGGATTGCACAAAAAAATGTGCCAATTGGAAAATCCAATTGACACACCCGTATTTGCGTGCTCACTAACGAAGAGATTGCCTCTCGCCAGTACAGAGCATGTAAGTCTCCCGATTTGCGTTAGGAAAGTATAACTTTCTGCGTCCACCTCTTACCTTCCCATGGAAATTCCACAGTGGCAGACTTTCATCTCACACAGCTTTAGCCGTGTTTCAGAGGGGCCTCACGCTTACGGTGTCGGTCACATGGGGACTCTCACCCCGTTCCATTTACATTGCGCCTGGTCTTCCGTTACAGCAACAATGACATGCTCTTTTACATTATAGAATTATCTTTTTTGAGAGTATCATAAATTTCTAAAAAAAGCAACACGACTCTTTTGAAAGCTCTTTCAAAGTCATTTTTTCATTGCAGGCCAAAATGGTACTCCTTGATTCTCCCAAGTTACTTTTAAAGCACAGATTTCCCTGGATTACTGTCTTTTATTCCACTGTCTAATTGTGCAAACACGCCATCTTTTTTGTATAAAGGCAAGTTTTATCCCGCTGCATAGATACGTTTTTCCATAACTGCCTCATAAAACATCGCCAATTCTTCAGCATCATAGAGTTTGGGAACGGGATAAAGGGGATTTGCTTCCTGGCTTGCATACTGTGCCAGCTGAGGGATGTCTTCTGGGCATATCTCTTTTAACGTTTTCGGAATCTTCAAATTGGTTTCTAGCCGAACAAGCTCCTCTATAAAAGCACCTGCTCCTTGCGCATAGGACGTCCTTCGCTCTACAATACCCAGTTCCACTGCCAAGCGCCAAAGTTTTTGGTACACTGTTTCTCCATAAGCTTCTAAAAAAACGGGTAATAAGACTGCATTCGCCAAACCATGCGGTGTATTGTAACGGCCTCCCAAGGAATGCGCCACAGCGTGAACATAACCCACATAAGATTTAGAAAATGCTGCTCCTGCCAGATAGGCTGCTTTTAACATATTCTTTCGGGCTTGCATATTATTGCCATCACGATAAGCCTCTTGAATATTCTCAAATATTAGCTTCACTGCCTGTATGGCCTTTTTTCGAGTCTGTCTGGTGGTGGAGTGACCGATAAAGGCTTCTACTGCGTGGGTAAGTGCATCCAAGCCTGTGGTCGCAGTTATATCCGGTGGGAGTGTGCGAGTCACTTCCGGGTCCAATACCGTATAGCGGGGGATCAATGCGAAGTCATTGATGGGATATTTATGACGTGTTTTTGCATCTGTAATAACGGCAGCCAGGGTTGTTTCACTGCCCGTACCTGCTGTCGTGGGAATTGCAATTAACAGAGGAATCTTTTTTCTCACTTTCAAGATTCCTTTCATAGCCTGCAACGACTTTTTAGGCCTGGCAATCCTTGCCCCCACTGCCTTTGCACAATCAATGGACGAACCGCCTCCAACTGCAATCATAGCTTGACAGTCTGTGTCACAATATAACTTTCTCGCATCCTCCACATTTTGTGTCGTCGGATTTGTGAGTGTACCATCATAGACGGCATAGAAAATTTGGCAAGCTGCTAATTCCGTTTCCAATACACGGGTAATTCCATATTCACGGATTCTCCTGTCAGTCACCAGCAAAATTCTAGAAATACCCCGCTCATGTAAGATCCTTGGAAGTTCTGATACATGATCTATCACCTTGGGCTCGCTATAGGGCAAAAATGGCAAGGCGCACCGAAAAACCATCTGCACACTGCGACAGTATACTCTTTGAAAGAATTTCATTGACCTTCTCCTTCCTGGGCCTCACAAAATCTTTGTAAATTGTGAGAAACCGTCTTCAGTGCTTCATAAAAAACAGCCCTTTGCTCTTGTGTCAAACCTTCTCCCACCAGATTTACAATTCTGGTAATCCGCTTGTCAATGATCTGCGCAACTTTATCTCCCTGTTTCGTCAATTGTAATTTTGCGCGGTATTTTCGAACGCCAACCTCACAGGCTGGATTCAAATAGCCTCTTTTCTCCAAATCGGCAACGCAACGGGAAATTGCTGCCTTGTCTTCTTTGCATTTTACGGAAAGCTCTGCTGCTGTCAATCCTTCAGGATATTGATGCAAATAGAACAGGCACATAACGTGGTTACTTTTCAGGCCAAATTCTGCCATTTCTGCTCTTTTTATCTTTTGGATTGCCCGATGGATTTCGCTGATATAAGTCGTAAAATACACAAACCTTCGGATCATCAAAAGTCCCTCTTTCATGTTGATTTATCAACATGAAAGTTTTATCACATAAATGTTGATTTGTCATCATCTTTTTGTACTATTTTGTCCTGGCCATAAAAGCTATAAAATGCAAATCTATTTTCACATTCCCGACAATAAGGCGAAAATTTAAGACATAAGCGCCATAACCGTCATCCATTTGTTCTCAGCGTCTATGCAACTACATAAATACTCTCAAAAAATATTAATTCAATAATTGATATTTTCCCAATTTTTGAAATGTAAAACTGGAATCTTTTTATATTTTCTACTTACATTTCCGTAAAAAAATATGCTATACTGTAATTAGACTACAGAATAGCACACAAAAAAAATTACAAGGCTTTTCCCAGATCTGATTATGTAAAAAGCAGCTACAGGGGAATAAACCTTAATCCATCCTCTTCTGGGTGGACCTCCCCAATGGAAACCAGCCTGGACAAGATATGGAGGTAACCAAATATGTATCAGGTCGGCGATCTTATTGTATACGGTAGTACCGGTGTTTGCAAAGTTTTGGAAATTTCCTATCCGTCTATCTCTCATATTGATAAAAATAAACTTTACTATTGTCTGAAACCTCTCTACCAAAATGGCACTATTTACACTCCCATTGACAACACGAAAGTTTTTATGCGTCCAATTCTTTCAAAAGAACAAGCGAACTCCTTAATTGATCAGATTCCGCATATGAAGGTCCAAGCCTATCACAGCCATGTCTTAAGTGATCTGACTGCGCATTATAGTGCTGCATTGAACAGCCACAACTGCAAAGATTTGGTTGCATTGACGATGTCCATCTACGCAAAACAGCAAGCAGCGGCAGCACAAAAGAAGAAATTTGGTTCGGTTGACGAAAAATACATGCGCAGAGCTGAAGATCTTTTATTTGGAGAACTGGCTGTCTCCCTTCAAATTTCTAAAGGAGATGTTCCTCGCTATATTGCAGAGAGAATCAGTACAAATTCCGAGAACGGCAGCCCAGTATAGCCCCCATTGGGACAGAGGAGACGGCTCCTTCCAAACGGCAGAAATGATCCTTTCCGTTTGCACCTCATACAAGGAAACTATAACAGCCTAAAATCCACCGAAAAAGTTGTCTTCTTCGAAAATAAACCTCCCCCATTTGTTATGAAATATAACAAATGGGGGAGGTTATGATTTTTATTCCTGGGTGAACTGGTCTTTACCTACCGAGCAAATGGGGCAGACAAAATCTTCTGGCACATCTTCCCACTTGGTTCCCGGTGCAATACCGCCATCGGGATATCCCTCTTCTTCGTCATAGATCCAGCCACAAATACTGCAAACATACTTCATATTGAATTCCTCCTTACGAAACGTATTCATATAGTTTCTCCGGTTGTGCACATACCATTTATCCGGAGTAAAGTTATTATACCATGACAGCTTAGAAAAATGCAATTTTTTCCAACCTACTCATTTAAACTTTCTAGTTTTTCCACATACTGGCTGTCCAGTGGATTATCTGTCAATGCCTCACTTTGGTATTTCGCAACCACGGTTTTGGCACGGGAAATTGGCAAGATGGTACCTGCACCAGCCACACAGCCGCCCGGACATCCCATGCCTTCCAGCAAATATCCATTATATTTACCAGCCTTGGCCAACTGCAACATCTTACGGCACTCCTGAAGGCCATCAGCATAGGCTGTCAATACCTCCCGCTGCGGATCCAATTGATGAACCATATCTGCAACTGCTTTTGCAACGCCACCTGTCACTGCGTATCCACGTCCTGCCGCAGTACCTTCTGTCATTCCTTTTCCATCTTCCAAGTCTTCAAAACGAATGCTCTTCGCTTCAAACATCCCTTGAAGTTCCTCAAATGTCAAAACAAAATCAACATCAGAGCGAATCGTACGCCTGCTTGCTTCCAATTTCTTTGCTGCACAAGGTCCAATGAAAGCCACTTTACAACCTGGATGCTCTTTTTTCTGTAGCCGTGCGGTGAGCACCATGGGCGTGAGCGCCATAGAAATACAATGAGAAAACTCCGGAAACAGCTTCTTTGCCAATACAGACCAAGCCGGACAACAGGAAGTTGCCATAAATGGTTGTTTTTCCGGCACCTTCTCTATAAAATCTTTCGCCTCTTCTACTGTACATAGATCCGCTCCTACCGCCACTTCTTTTACTTGGGCAAACCCCAGCATTTTCATAGCTGTTGTAAATTTTTCCGGTGTGGACTGCGGTCCAAATTGGCCAATAAAAGCAGGTGCCACAATCGCAATCACTTGGTCCCCCTGTTTTATAGAGTGGATTAGCTGGAAAATTTGCCCCTTATCCACAATGGCTCCAAATGGACAATTTACCAGGCACATTCCGCAAGATACGCAGCGGCTATAATCGATCTTCGCCCGTCCATATTCATCTGACGTAATGGCATCCATTCCACAAGCTTTTTGACAGGGCCGCTCTTGCAAAATAATTGCATTGTAAGGACATGCATCATGACACTTACCACAGCGGATACATTTCTCCTGATCAATCTGCGACTTTCCATGTAGAAAGGAAATTGCGCCTTTGGGACATACTTGTGCGCAGGACTGTGCCAAACAGCTTTGACACCCCTCTGTCACCCGATAGTGCTTTGGCTGGCATCCATGGCATGCATAGGGGATAATATTGATAAGAGGAGGCTCGTAGTACTTCTCAGCCACTGCACTGTCATAAACGCCTTCCGAAATCAATCGGTGTTCCTGAACTGGTTGCAGCGGCAGACCCATTGCCAGACGAATTCGCTCTCCGGCAATTGCTCTCTCCAGAAAAATCGATTCCCGATGAGAAGCTGTTTCACCTGGTACAATTTTATAAGGTAGTTCCTCCACCCGGGAGTAATCTCCTCCCTCATACGCCAATTTAGCTACTTCTGCAAATACTTTTTTTCGAATTTCTGTAATCCACGATGCGCTTCCTCGCATAATGATCCTCCATATTCAATAAAGGTTTCATCCAAAATCAAAATCGTTACTATTCTAAATGGGAACCCTAATAAAGTCAATATTTCCCACTTTTCTCTTCAAATATTAAGCATTCTAGTTTTTTATAAATAAAAAGCTGAAAGAAGCAGTTAACTATACTGGTTTTAAATTTTCCCCACAATCCTTAATTGATTGCCAAGTGGTCGGAAAGGGCATGGAACAGCTGAAATCCCATCCGCTCTGCCAATGCAACAGCCTGATCAAATCCAAAAGCCAACTGCGTGCGATCGTGGCAATCACTGGAAAAAATAATCGGTACACCAGCTTCTAAAACTTGCTGTAGAATCCACGTGGCCGGATACGGTTCGGTTCGATATCCTCGGGCCATCGCACCTGTATTTAACTCAAATGGAAGTTTCAAGGGAAGTAATGCCTGCAAAGCCTTTTGCGCCGCTTTTCGGTAGCGAGGATGGGTTTCATCAAACCATGGGGACTGCTGATTAAACTTTGTTATGAGATCAAAGTGCCCAATTATGTCAGGGTGTAGTTTCCTTCCTAAATCCGCCACAGACTGATAGTAATCTTCAATCAGACCGTAGACATCCCCAGCATAGTGATCTCTTACTGCCTTATGCAGAGTCTCAATATCTTTATCTACGGGAATATACACATGATTCTTATACACATAGTGGACCGAACCAATCGTATAGTCATATCCCTCTGCCTTTTCTTGTGTTTGGTAGTCCTCTTCCAATCCACACAAAATAGTAAGCCGCCCGGCATACTGCCTCTGCAAACTGTGGATCTCCTCTCGATACGCCTTTGTCCCATTTTGACTCATACAATAACTTTCATCAAAGGCCGTATACCCATGACCAGAAAACCCCAGAACCTTCAAGCCCAACTTCAGTGCTTCTTCCACCAACTCCTGAGGCGTGTCTTGTCCGTCACAAAAACAAGTGTGCGTATGATAGTTGGCGTATAATTTCATGTAACCCTCATTTCTTTCGTTTCCAGGAAATTTTCTCAAGGAAAACCAACTCCGCACTTTTGATTATGAAAAGTAGCCGCAAGCAATTCACTGCTTGCGGCCACTTGGCGGAGCGGGTGGGATTCGAACCCACGTGCCCTTGCGGACAACTTGATTTCGAGTCAAGCTCGTTACGACCACTTCGATACCGCTCCAAATCGTAATACATATGGAACCAGACCAGCCGGAGTTGGCAACAGGCGTACGTTTTACCTATCAGGCTCTCCCATATCAGCGCCACATACGATAAAGTCTTGCCAAATAGCCCAGACTTCGGTACCATAGAACCATGTATATAGCATCGGCCAGAAACTTTGTTCATTATGCCATATTTTTAGAGAACTTTCAAGCCCTTTTTATCAGGGAGAATCGGCTAAGGAGGATGATGCCATATGGGTAAGTTACGGGAAATCAACCTGGAAATCGGGATGCCTGCAGCCGCAGACGCTGTCAAGCGTCTGACTTTTGAAGTGCATAACTCAAAGGCTTTAAAATATACCGTCGTAAAGATTATTCACGGCTATGGCTCTACTGGCAAAGGGGGAAAAATACGTATCGCTGCCCGGGAACGTCTTCAGTTCTTGATGACAAAAGGCGAAATACACGGTTTTATTCCCGGAGAATCCTTTTCAATTTTTGATGAACAAACCAGGAAAGCTTTTACCCTATGCCCGGATCTACGTAAGGATCGGGATTTAGAGCGAAGTAACAACGGCGTGACATTCATTATTCTTTAAACACAGAGTCCAAACAGTACCAATGAGACAGGATTTGTTCTTCGCAAAAACCTAATTTTTCATAGAGTTTTCTCGCCAATAGGTTATTGGAGGCAACTTCCAGCCAAGCGTCCCCCTCCACTTTTTCCAATAAGCTGGCCAACAGTGCAGTCCCTTTCCCTCGATAGCCCGGCAACACTCCAATGCAGCGGATTTCCTGGTCCCAAAGCTCACCGATTCCTATCGTTTTTTTTCCCTCTATCGCAAAGAATATCCCACCTCGCTGCACGATCTCTTGGACTTTTTGTTCTGTATAGGTTGCCGCTCCGGGAAACGACGAAAACAATTTTTGGTAGAGCTCTGCATAGTCTTTTGCTGTTTGTTTGGTAACAGGCTCCAAAAATACCCGATCGCTCGGGAGGGGGATTTCCGCGGGTCTCCGAAGCCGCAACAAATCATACAAATAGGGCAAACCCGGAATAGGCTCTCTCCCGCTTACATAGACATGCTGGGCTCCTACAGACTTACAAAACTCCCAACACTGTCCTAAAAACAGTTTCGTTTTGTCAAACTCCAGGCTGCGTATTAAAACATACGCAGCTTTTTTATAGGGAATCTCCTTCAAAATAAGTGTAGCGATTCCACCATTACCTGTATAAATCGGAATATCTTTCATCCCTTGTCCCCTCCCCCGCATTATCATTCTGCCCACTTTTACTATAGCATAGCCCTCCTTTTCCAGCAAGGCATTGCCATTGTCCCATAGCCATGATAGAATGCACAGTGTGAGGTGTAAATAATGGAACGTGGGCAAATTTGTTTGCGAAAAGGAGAAGAGCGAGACATTTTAGCTGGCTCTGTCTGGATATTTGAAAATGAAATTGACTGGATTGACGATATTTGTAAGGACGGAAGTATTGTAGATATACTGGATAGCCGAATGCACTTTCTTGCCCGTGGGTATTGTAATCGACATTCCAAAATTACAGTCCGAATTCTCACACGAGATCCTGCCGAAGAAATTGATGCAGCCTTTTTTCGGCGGCGGATTGAAGCTGCATGGAACTTCCGGCAAAAATTGGGGTTTTCCAATGCCTGTCGCGTTGTCTTTGGAGAGTCTGATGGTCTTCCCGGTCTCACTGTAGATAAATTCGGCGAATATCTCAGTTTTCAAATCGTCACTTTGGGAATGGAGTATTGGAAACAGACAATCATTCATGTTCTTGTAGACTTATTGTCTCCTAGTGGTATATACGAACGGAACGATGTACCTGTCCGAATAAAAGAGGGGCTTTCCCTAAAAACAGGCTGCGTCTATGGCACTGTGCCAGAATTGGTACAAATTCAAGAACACGATGCAAAAATGTGGGTAAATATTCCGGCAGGCCAAAAAACCGGTCACTTTTTGGATCAACAAGAAAACCGGGGCCGAATCGCTCCCTATGTCAAAGGGGGTTCTGTTCTGGATTTGTGTTCTCACACAGGCGGGTTTGCTATTCACGCAGGGCTTTACGGTGCCTGCAGTGTAGAGGCTGTGGACGTTTCTGCTGAGGCTCTTCATATGGTACAAGAAAACGCTCGCCTGAACCATCTGACAAATATTGAAACGACATGTGCTAATGTCTTCGATTTAGTAAAAGAATACACACACAGACAGCGGCAATATGATATGGTCATCTGTGATCCTCCTGCTTTTGCCAAAAGCAAAAATGCGCTGAGCAGTGCCTATCGGGGGTATAAGGAACTAAATTTACGATGTTTGAAATTAGTCAAAACAGGTGGTTATTTTCTTACCTGCTCGTGTAGTCAATTTATGACCCCTGATCTGTTTTGGAAAATGTTGCGGGAAGCTGCGGCAGATGCACGCCGGTCGGTCCGTCTCTTAGAAACTCTTATTCAATCCCGAGATCATCCCGCAACACTTAGCGCGGAGCAGTCTCTCTATTTAAAAGGCTATCTCGTTCAAGTTACGGAATAAGAGATCGGCACAGCTTTTCTTAAAAATCAGTAGGATCTATCTGAGCATGCGCAACTTATCTCCAGGACTCGGTAGCATCTATGGAAAATACAAAGGCCCTCTTTGGAGAATCCGTAGTCTTTGTCAAACAATCTGTGAATTATAGGAAATGGAACCGTTCTGTCAAGGATACTTCTGCAATTTGTTCAACGAATTGGTCTAAACGGAAAACCGGAAACTGGAATTTCTCAATCTGTTTGAACTGCAAAGCTTTTCGCTTTGCAGTTTTTTTGTAGTCCCCCTTGACAAATTGGTTTACAGACTATAGACTAATAATTAGTCTACAGTCTGTAAACCAATCAGGAGGTTTTAGTATGCCACAGTACAAACTTGGAGAAGTGGAATTTCGCTTTGCCAATCTCATTTGGACCCATGAGCCATTATCCTCAGGCACACTCGTAAAATTGGCAGAACGGGAACTCAAATGGAAAAAGTCCACAACCTACACAATTTTGCGCCGGCTTTGTGAGCGCGGAATTTTTCAAAACCGGGATGGTATTGTATCCTCACTGTGCACAAAGAAAGAGTACTATGCAATACAAAGCGAGCAATTTGTGGACGAAACTTTCTCAGGTTCTTTACCGCAATTTTTATCAGCCTTTTCCTCACGGAAAAAACTTTCACCAGAAGAAATTGCAAAAATTCAGGAACTGATTGACCAGTACAGAGGATAATCTTATGATTTTACACATGAGTTTCACTGGATCTGTTGTCATTTTATCCGTACTTTTCCTGCGTTTTCTTTTAAGAAAAGCACCCAAAATATATTCCTATACCCTCTGGATTTTGGTGCTTTTCCGGCTGCTGTGCCCAGTTTCTGTGTCTTCTACCTTCTCTGCCTTGAATTGGCTTCCCATTCCTGAGGCCGACGTCCCGTCATTAGAAACCGACACTACTGCTTCCTCACAGTCCTCTTCTCTTCCGCCTGTGTACATACCATCTCAACATGTAGAATCTTATGGTTCGGAAAAGGCGGAATTCCCCATAGCCATAGTTCGTACCGGTATTTGGCTGTGTGGAGTCATTGTTCTGGTATTTTTCAATTTGTACCGCCTATGGCAGCTGCGTCGTCTTTTAATCGGAGCCACGCCATTACGGGACAACCTATACCTGGCAGATCATATTTCCATACCCTTTGTATTGGGCGTGATACGACCAAAAATCTATCTTCCATCCACTTTGGGCCAGGCCGAACAAAGTTTCATTATTCAACATGAGCAGCACCACATCCGCAGAGGTGACCATATTTTTAAATTGCTGGGATATTGGGCAGTATGCCTCCACTGGTTTAATCCGTTGGTCTGGCTAGCCTTCTTTTGCGCATGCCGGGATATGGAGATGTCCTGTGATGAAGCTGTAATTCGCAAGCAGTCCGAGGACATACGCGCTGCTTACTCTACTTCCCTTCTCCACTTTTCCATAGAAGGTCACAATTTTCCCAAATCTCCCCTTGCTTTTGGTCAGGGGAATCCTAAAAGGAGGATTCAAAACATTATGAAGTACAGGAAACCTACTATTCTTGTAACTGCCTGCGCCCTTATCATCTGTCTGACTGCAGGCGTCTGCTTTGCAACGAATCCAAAAGATTCTGACAAGTCAGAAAAATTTCCGGTAGAAATCATCGACCAAATGTCTTCTGATTCTGCCAAACCTGCTTCCCCATCGGAAAATATCCAAAACAGTCCAGAAATTGGTACAGGAGCCGCCTCCCAGAGTTCCAATGACGGGGAGAAAGTGCAAACACCTGACAGCTTATCCGCTACTGAGATTGACCCTTCTACTGTCAAAAAAGACAGCACTGCGGACACTTCTACAAACATATCGACAGATACCGCTATTCAAAACAGTGATGAAAGTGGCACATCCCAGGAATCCTCAGGGAAATTGCCCCTCCAAAGCTCTGAAGAATCCAATTTTGAAAATTTCAAAGAGTCTAACCCGGAGTCTGTTTCAGAGGTCTTGGAAGGATCTGCCTCCCAAGAAAGTGCCGACGCCCAGGCAACAAAAGCCTCTGGAGATAATTCGACTACCGCATCCGGTAACAATGCAGCTGCTGACGGTGTCAAATTTACATCGCCACTAAAAACCTCAGCTGTTATTGCACTGGATTATGGGCCGCGCGTACATCCGGTCACCGGTCAGGAGTCCAACCATAACGGAGTCGACCTTTCTGTGGAAAGCGGTACGCCCGTATATGCAGTTCAGGATGGAACTATCAGCTCTGCCCAGTTTGAAACAGTCTATGGCAACTGTGTCATTGTGGATCACGGCAATGGTTATACAAGCCGCTATGGGCACCTGGAAAGTTATAAAGTACAAAGTGGCGATACGGTCTGTCAGGGAGACCTGATTGGCTATGTGGGTTCTACTGGTTGGGCAACAGGGTCCCATTTACACTTAGAGCTGTCCTGCAATGGTGAAACGATCGATCCAATGGACTATATTGCTCTGGACTGAAAACCTTTCAATTGCCTGTTTTTGTTTCAGACAGTATTCCTTGTTTTCCTCATTTTAGATGTTTTGCTTCCAAAAACGGCAAACCGATTTATCCTCCTTTTGTCTGGGACAGACAAAAGGAGGATTTCCTATCTGAGCCATGCCTAACTTCCAAACCGCCGAAAACCACATTTCGTTATGAATTAGAATAATTTGCGAAAGATTACCAGTACAATTCTGATCACAGCCGCTTCCTTATTTCGCAAGCATCTTTTACTTTATACAAAAACTTATTTCTATAACTTTAATCTTTTGTTCAATTACTATAAAAATCTTTCCTGGATTTTGTCTTTCTGGCAATTGACACACCAGCGGAATCATTTTACCATAAAGTTTGTAAGGTTCTGGGCCAAAATATGGGATATTCCTATTTATTTTTGTCTCCAATAGGTAATTCCCGCCAACGAGAGGAGATTGTACGATGCTAGAAGTAAAACACGGGCAAGTTCTTATCTTAAACCAACAGGAATGTAAGAAACTAATACGGGAAGAAGAAGTCCCACAGCTTATGGAAGATGTTTTACGAGACTTTTCCAATGGTGAAGTCATCAATCCCCTTAAGACACATATGCCGTTTTATTCTCAATATAATTCTTATCTCAACGCCATGCCCTGCTGGCTAAAAAACAGAAATGTAGCCGGCATCAAGTGGGCTGGTTCCGGTGAAGATAACCCCAGGACGATTGGATTCCCCCAATCGGTTGCTACACTCATTCTCAACGATCCGGAAACCACACTGCCTCTGGCATTTATGGACAGCACCTATATTATGGCGTTGCGGACAGGTGCAGTTGCTGCAGTTATGGCCAAATACTGCTGTAAAAAAGATACCAGAGTTATGACAATTATCGGTGCTGGTGTACAGGGTACCAGTGCTTTCCGAATGGTCATGCTAACCATGCCAGAGATTGAAGAAGTACGGGTTGTCGATATCAATCCCCAGGCAACTCAGAATCTGATTGCACAAGGCCAAAAACTCTACCCCCATCTCAAGTTCGTTGCAGAGCAGAATCTGCAAGTTGCCCTAAAAGGTTCCCACTTGGTAATTCCTGCAGCCCATAGTGCCGGAAGCAGTGGCGCTGGCATTTTGGATGATCTGGAGTTAGATCCCGGTACCACCATTGTCGGCATTTCCGGTGGATTATCCCTCGCCAAAGTTCGGCAGCGCTGTGACCGCTCCATTTTAGACTACATTAAATGCTTCGTATACCGTATTAATGCTACACGGGATTACATGAAAGAATTATATGGCCTTGAAGTTGCAGAAGTGGATGAGAGTGTAGCCGACTGTGAAATCGGTGACGTCATCGCAGGAAAAGCTCCCGGCCGTCTGTCTGACACTGAGATTGTCCACGCCGCAGGTGTGGGTATGGGAATAGAAGATGTGATCGTAGCAAATGTGATCTATCACCGCGCTCTGGAACAGGAAATCGGTATCGTTGTGGATATCATTAATTAAATATCAAAACATTTCCTAGCATTCGCTCGAAGCTGCTCTTCTGTTTTCTTATTACAGAAGAGCAGCTTTTTTCTTCTGGCTATGGTAAATATCCGTTTTCCTTCCTTGTAAATTGTTTGTATTCCAAAAAAACAGGGAATCCTATATTGTAAAATTGCATAAAAAAATCTTTGCATTTTTATGATTGATTTTGATTGAAATTGAACAAAATATGATATATATTTAATTTGCAATCAAAATCAATCATTTTGGAAGGGACGAATTTCGAGATGTTCGCAGAGCAGAGGTTTGCTGCCATTTTAGAAGAACTGGAACAACACCAAGCGGCCAATGTCAGTCGTCTATGTCAGATTACCGGTGCCTCTGAAGCTACCATTCGCCGTGATTTGACAGTATTGGCGGATCAGGGTCTATTGACAAAAGTGCATGGCGGGGCCACACTCATCGGGCAGGAATTTGAAAAGCAGGAACCGGACATTGATACAAAGCACAATCTGCATGCGGCTGAAAAGTTAAAAATTGCCCGCTATGCTGCCTCTTTGATTCAAAACAGTGATGTTGTATTTTTAGACGCCGGCACTACAACGCTGCCTATGGTATCCTTTCTCAAAGGTTCCGGCGCAATTTTTGTCACAAACGGCATTAGCTGCGCTCAACAGCTGGTCATTCAAGGGCTGCAGGCTTATACCTTAGGCGGCCAATTAAAAGCTGGTACACAGGCAATTATTGGTGCACAAGCAATTCAATCTTTGGAACAATATAACTTCACAAAAGCATTTTTGGGTACCAACGGCATCTCGATTCGTCAAGGGTTCACCACCCCCGATCCCGAGGAAGCCGCAGTCAAAGCAAAAGCCTCTCACCGGGCTTACTTAAGCTTTGTGTTGGCCGACTCCAGTAAATTTGACAAAGTGACTACTGCAACCATGTTCCCCTTGGAAGCTGCGACCATTATCACGGATCATCTTCCAAATCCCAGCTATTTGGACCACACTATTATTAAGGAGGTCTGAAATTGATCTATACCGTTACCTTTAATCCAGCTTTGGATTATGTTATGAAGTTAACTACTCTGCAAACCGGTCAAGTCAATCGGAGTCTGGATGAAGAAATTCAGTTTGGTGGAAAGGGAATCAATGTTTCCACCGTACTAAAAAATCTGGGTTGGCAAAGCGTCGCTTTAGGTTATGTGGCAGGCTTCACCGGGCAAGCATTGGTGCAGGGACTTCAAGCTATTGGTATTACAACAGATTTTATTACTCTGCCACAGGGCATGACACGGATTAATGTGAAAATTAAAGGGAGCGAAGAAACAGAAATCAATGGACGCGGTCCTGAAATTGGGGCAGAAGCTTTACTGGCCCTGATGGAGAAACTGGATATTCTACAACCGGGAGACTGTCTTGTATTGGCCGGTTCGATTCCATCGGGAGTTCCAAGTGATATCTATGAGCAGATTCTTTCCCGCTTGACTGACCGGCAAATTCTCAGTGTGGTGGATGCAACCGGGTCCCTTCTGTCCAACGTGCTGCCCTATCATCCATTTTTGATAAAGCCCAACAATCAGGAGTTGGGTGAACTGTTTCAAACCGTTTTGGAAACGGACGCAGAAATTATTCGCTGTGCCCGGCAGTTGCAGGCAGACGGTGCCAGAAATGTACTGGTATCCATGGCAGCAAAAGGTTCCATTTTATTGGATGAATCGGGGACAGTCCACCGACTGGGGGTACCCAAAGGAACTGTCAAAAATTCTGTGGGAGCTGGAGATTCCATGGTTGCCGGATTTTTGGCCGGGTGGCTGGAAACCGGAGACTATGCATATGCTCATCGTATGGGCGCTGCAACTGGTTCTGCAACGGCCTTTTCATTGGGTCTGGCTCAGAAAGAAGCCGTTGAAACTTTATTAAAAAGTTCATTTTGATTTGTTTTAATAGAAAGGAGAATTCCCATGCGTATTGTTGATCTGTTACAGCCCAGTCGTATTTTACTCCGCGCTTCGGCAGAAGATCAAACTGCAGTACAAAACCAGCTTGTAGATTTGCAAATGCTCAGTGGAGCCATTTCCAATCGGGATGAATATCTAGAAGCAATCAGAGCCCGGGAGGCTCAAGGTAGTACTGCGATTGAAGCAGGGATTGCAGTTCCCCACGCAAAATCCCAATGTGTCAGTGCACCTTGTCTTTCGGCTATGACACTGGTAAACGGTGTAGATTACCACGCTATGGATGGAAAACCCTCTGACCTTTTCTTTATCATCGCAGCTCCTTTGGCTGGTGACGTGCACCTTGAGATTCTTTCTCATTTGATGACACTGCTCATGGACCCCAACTTTACTAAAGAACTTCGAAGCGCCACAAATCCTGAAACATTTTTGGCCATTATTGATCGCTATGAATCGGAAAAGTATCCAGAATCCCCTACTGTTACACAGAAGCAAAGACCAACCGCACAGATTTTGGCTGTCACTGCCTGCCCCACCGGAATTGCTCACACGTATATGGCAGCGGAAGCCCTGGAGAAAAAAGGAAAAGAGTTGGGAATTTCAGTACGGGTAGAAACCCAAGGCTCCGGTGGCGCCAAAAACATTTTAACATCTGCAGAAATTGCTGCATGTGACGGAGTTATTATAGCCGCTGATAAAGAGGTGGATTTAGCCCGCTTTGATGGAAAACCGCTCATTCAGGTTCCCGTTTCAGAGGGTATTCACCGGCCAGAGGCACTCATCCAGGCTGCACCAAAAGCTCCCATTTATCACCATAGCGGCAGTGTAGCGGTGCAGGCCATAGAAAATGAAAGTTTTGGACGAAAACTCTACAAGCAATTGATGAATGGTGTTAGCCACATGCTTCCCTTTGTAATCGGCGGTGGAATTCTCATTGCTTTGGCCTTTTTACTAGACGATGCCTCCATTGACTACGCAAACTTTGGTACTAACACGCCCATCGCGGCATGGTTTAAAAATATAGGTGGCGTTGCATTTAATTTTATGCTGCCTATTTTGGCTGCCTATATTGCCATGTCCATTGCAGACCGGCCCGGTTTGATGGTTGGTTTTGTAGGTGGCGCACTGGCTGTGTCTGGTGCTACCTTCTCCTCACCTGCAGGTTCTGATGTCTCAGCTGGTTTTTTAGGTGCTTTAATCGCCGGCTTTGCAGGCGGGTATCTGACATTGGGCCTGCGAAAAGTCTGTGATAAATTGCCCAATTCCTTGGAAGGGATTAAACCTGTTCTCATTTACCCCTTGGTAGGTCTGCTGCTTATTGGCCTTTTCATGTGTCTGATCAATCCCATTGTTGGCGCTCTGAACAATGCGCTTTATAATGGTCTTGCCACTATGGGAAACGGAAGTAAAATCGTTTTAGGCTTTGTAGTTGCAGCAATGATGGCCATCGACATGGGAGGGCCTTTTAATAAAGCCGCCTATCTGTTCGGTACTTCTACTCTGGCAACGGCCAATATCGCCGCCGGTGGGTCTGATGTGATGGCCGCCGTTATGATTGGCGGCATGGTACCACCGATTGCAATCGCCCTCGCTACCACATTCTTTAAAAATCGGTTTACCCAGGAAGAACGCAAATCCGGACCCGTCAATTATATTATGGGTCTGTGCTTTATTACGGAAGGTGCAATTCCCTTTGCGGCCAGCGATCCCCTCCGGGTTCTTCCTTCCTGCATCATTGGTTCGGGTATTGCCGGTGCTCTATCTATGGTATTTGGATGCGCCTCTCCAGCTCCCCACGGTGGTCTGTTTGTCTTCCCGGTCATGCACAATATTGTCGGTTATGTAATCGCCCTAGTGGTTGGTTCTCTTGTGGGTATGATCCTCTTAGCTCTATTAAAAAAGAAAAAAGCGTAATTTCAGTTTGGAAAGGAAGAACAAAAATGGTCTCTGCTACTACAAAAATTGTCAACCCTATGGGAATGCATATGCGTCCGGCCCAGCTTTTCGTAAACACTGCCAGTAAATTTCAAAGTGATATCACCATTCTTTATCAAGGCAACCGAATTAATGCCAAAAGCATTATGCATTTAATGGCAGCGTGTTTAAAGCAAGGCAGCGAATTAGAAATTGAATGTCAGGGCCCCGATGAGGCAGAAGCATTGGCACAAACCGTCGCTCTCATAGAATCGGGTCTGGGAGAATAAAAGGATCTCTGGCGTGCAAAGGAGGGTTTCTATGAGATTGCAGGGCATTGGTGCCTCAGATGGTATTGGGATCGGGACCGCAGTCCGGTTTTTAGAAGAGAATCTAGACTTTTCAAATATCGTCTCTGCCGGAACGGAAGCTGAAAAACTCCGATTGCAAACGGCAATTCAGAACTTTCGCGATGTCACTACCGATATGGCAGAACAAGTAAGAAATAAGCTGGGAGATAAAGATGCCGAAATCTTGACCGGACAGCTCATGATGCTGGAAGATCCTTATCTCAGTGCAGAATTGAATCAAACAATTGAGAAGGGGCAATGTGCGGAAGCTGCTGTTTATGAAATTCTAACTAACTATGCCAATTTATTCTCAAGCATGGAAGACTCCCTCATGCAGCAACGTGCAACCGATGTGATTGATTTAAGAACGCGTCTTTTGAAAACACTTTTGGGAAAGCAAGATTTGGACTACTCTCAACTGCCACACAATTGTGTGTTGCTGCTCCATGAACTCACTCCCTCTATTGCAGTAGGCTTGCCTATAGAACGTGTCGCAGCTATCGTTACTGAAGTTGGGGGCCGTACCAGTCATGCGGCGATTTTAGCCCGCTCTTTACAATTACCTGCGGTTTTGGGAGTTTCTGGAGTACTGCATCAGGTGAAGGACCAGGAAACCTTAGTGGTCGACGGTACGGAAGGGATTGTCATCTTATCTCCTGAAGAAACTGTATTACAGTCTTATCAGGAAAAGCTACTGCACTATCGCCAGGAATTGGAACTTCTTTCCGTATATCGCAATCGCAAGACACAGGATGCTGACGGGAATTGCGTAACATTACTCTGCAATATTGGCTCTGTACAGGAAGCGCAAATTGCACAGGAAAATGGGGCAGAAGGTATCGGTCTTTTCCGCACAGAGTTCCTATTTATGGACCGTGCCAGTGCACCGACAGAGGAAGAACAGTATGAGGCCTATGCGGCAGTCTCAAATATCTTCCAAGGGAAAGAGGTTATCGTCCGTACGCTGGATATCGGCGGGGATAAAGGCATTCCCTATTTCCATATGGACGCAGAGGAAAATCCATTCCTGGGATATCGGGCCATCCGGTATTGTCTTGACCATACGGATCTTTACAAGACACAGCTACGAGCTCTCCTGCGCGCTAGCAGTCGGCACCATAATTTAAAAATCATGGTACCCTTTGTCACCAGTATCGAAGAGCTTCGCTCTGCAAAGCAGTTGTTAAACGAATGCAAAAAAGAGCTGTCCGCACAAAACATTCCTTATGACGCTGAAATACCTCTGGGAATTATGGTGGAAACACCTGCCGCTGTCCAAATCGCGGATCTTTTAGCACAAGAAGCAGACTTCTTTTCCATCGGTACAAATGATCTGACCCAATATACTCTTGCTGTCGACCGTGGAAATCCCAAAGTAAGCAATCTTTATACACCTCTTCATCCCGCTGTCTTACGATCGATCTGTTCTGTCGTGGAAGCTGCTCAAAATGCCCATATTCCTGTTGGAATGTGCGGAGAAGCGGCGGCAGATCCCAGGCTGGTCCCGTTACTTTTGTTCTGGGGGTTGGAAGAATTTTCTGTCAGCATTTCCAGCCTGTTGCAAATTCGCAAAGAAATTGGAACCTGGAAAATCTCTCAGGCTGCCGCCCTTACCAAAACAGTCATGGCCATGGGAAATACACACGATATTGTAACGTATCTGGACACTCAACTTTCCTCCCGTTAATTTCCTTCTGTTTTCCCTTCTGCACAAGGACCCCGCCGATAAAAATATCGGCGGGGTCCTTGTCATTACAGCTTTCAAAATTCTCTGTTGAAAACCTTCAAAACGTGGATTTACCGCTTATACAAATTTCAACCAGTAATCCAACATTTCATTCCCATGCTCAGGTTATTCAAGCCTTCTCACAACAGACAGGTACATGCCACAAAATGATTGGGCGACACTTCCCGCAGTGGAACGTCTTCCTGCATACAAGCCTCTGTTGCATAGGGGCAACGAGGTGCAAAGCGGCAGCCTGGCTTGGGATTGACCGGAGAGACAACCTCCCCTTTGATGACATCCATATCCTTGCGATGATGAATGTCAGGAATCGGTATCGCGCTTAACAGTGCTTGGGTATAGGGATGCAGAGGATTGGCAAACAATTCTCTCTTATCACATTTTTCAATGCATTTGCCCAAATACATAACCATACCGCCTTAATTTTTGCATATGCCTTTATCTAGGCCTATAAATTTGCACATTACGCAAAAGTCTTGTAGTAGAACACTAGGGAATGTGAACCCACATTCCCTATACCATCATATAAGATACATTTTGCCATATCAATTCTTCTACTTTGGAGCGGGTGACGAGGCTCGAACTCGCTACCTCCACCTTGGCAAGGTGGCGCTCTACCAGATGAGCTACACCCGCACAAACCGTGCAGGACTATTATAGCAAGCAATCGCAAAAAGTCAATACTTTAGCCATCCATTTTTCCTGCAGTTTTTCACTCCACTTGGGTTTCCCCTTCCTCAGGCTGCAAAGTCTCCGGCTGTTCCATGTCCTGTTCCATTTCCGACTCGCTTTCTTGCATGTCTTGTTCTTCTGCTTCTCCCTCTGACATGTTTGCTTCCGGATCACTGGATTCCTCCGCATCCAACGGTTCTGGCGCTTCCACAGGATTATTGTTGATTAACTGCAAACCACTCCCATTGAAAATGTCATGGGCTACATTCACAGTGTATTCTATGCCGTCCAGCACAACCAGATTTCCATAGTGCACCGATCCGTCTTTTTCTTCTTTCACCACAGAGGCGGTAATCCCGCTCTGGCCGCAAATCAGCCAAATTGCACGGGCAACCCCTTCTTCCTCTGCAATTCCTTCGCACAACGCCGAATACACCGGGTTGATACTTTCCCCTTCCTCATAGGAAAAGCGCCGTTGTAAATAGACATAAATCAACTGCATTTTTTCCCATTCGCTGCCGGCATAACGCACATACTGGGCTGCCGCCGCAACATTGGTTAAAATGGCAGTCTTTTTCTCAAGCAACTCTTGATGAGAATTCTGATACTGGAAACTGATCTCCATAATTTTGGTAGCACCTGTCTCCGGATACAAATTTACTGTAACCTGAGGGTTTTCTACCACAACGCCAGGATTTCTCTCATAATATTCCTGCGCCATTTGAACCGGGTCATAGTCTTCGTAATAAGAAATACGTACCGCTACCCTTTCTTTATAACTTCCCATCGCGCTGGCAACTACTTCTCTTAGCTCTTCTTTTGAGCCAACCTGACGGATAGAGCGAATTTCTTCCACACTCCTACGGAACGTGGTAGTAATCTTAACCTCGTAATACGACACAATCAGATTACATTCATGCGTCATATAATCCACTGCATAAGCTCCCAAGGGATTTTTCTTGGAAACCTCGTAAGTAGCTTTTGCCACATCCTCCTCAACATCACCGGAAGCATACTTATAAATACGAACGGTTCCGGTTTCGACACCATTTTCAACAAATGATAAAATTGCATTTTTGAGTTCTGCAAAGTTCTCCACCAAAATTGCTTCCGTGTTATCTACCGCAGGTTCCTGTTCTGCATGGGGCGTAATGGAATAGTATTCTGTCTGAATCAAGCGATTACAGCCAGAAAAGAAGGCAGCAAACATCATCGCACAAAGAATGATGCCAAAATACGCCTTTCTCATTACACCCCTCCTTTACAAACCTGTAACCCTATAGCGAATCCGCAGAAAACCGGGCAAACCCATCTCCCAAAACTTGGTGCGCTTCCTGCAAAATAACAAAAGCATCCGGATCAATTTCCGTCACCAGCCCTTTCAGCTCCACAACCTGCTGCCGTTTCACTGCACATAAAATAATACGCTTATCCGTGTGGGTATAAAATCCCTGACCGTTGAGCAACGTTACGCCCCTACCTAACTTGTCGCTAATGTCTTGTCCAATTTCCTCGTACTGATCAGAAATTACCAGAGCTACTTTGGAATAATCCAAGCCATACACCACGGCATCCAAAACCTTAGAAGAAACAAATAAGCCCACTGCACTGTATAACAAATTATTGATATCTCGATAAATAAAAGCGTTGAGCAGAATCACCGCCATATCTACCCCTAAAATAAGCCCACCAATAGGGTAATTACGCAGCCGCTTCTTGATAAGTCTGGCTGCAATTTCCGTGCCACCTGTAGAAGCCCCAGCCGCAGTGATCATTCCAATTCCAAAGCCTACCAATGCACCTCCATACAAAGCCGCCAGAAGGGGTTCCGTATAAATTGGCTTTAGAATGGTGAATACCTCCAGCCAAATAGAGGATAACAACATGCCTAACAAAGACCCGAAAAAGAACCGGCGGCCAATAACGCGAAATCCCATTAAAAAAAGGGGCACATTTAAAATTGCGGCTATGGTACCAATTGCTTTGAAGGGCAGAAAAGAGGCAATAATCATGGCAATGCCTGTTACACCTCCGCAGTTCAGTCCGCTGGGCTCTAAAAACAGATCGAACCCCAAAGCGAAAATCGCGCTTCCTATAAAAATAACCCCTACTTTTTTCCAAGATATCAGATAGCTTTGAATATGATGCATAGGTCCTCCGGTTTCCCACTAAATTTCCATAGAAATCTGCTTGACTCCCAAATCCTCTTCTTTTAAAATTGCCCCCGCTGCAGGTAAACTGCGAACACGGTAGCGCGCAGGGTTCCTGATGGTACTTTTTTCCAGGATTTCTGCTTTTTCTACAACATAGTGTTTTTTCAAAGTCATAACAGCAACACCTTGTGCAGTACGCGTCGTTTTGGGCGCCAGCTGTGCCGTTGAAAAAATAAGTGCCCTTCCCTCTGTGGAAGACAGTACAATTTGTTGATCTTCCTTCACGGAAAACAAGCCTTTTAAGGAACTCTTGTCGCTGTAGGCCCCTGTCAGTTTCCTGCGGTTGGACTTGGTGTCATAGGCAGAGAGTTCAATTTTGGAAACTTTTCCGTTTTCATAAATAAATACCATAGCCCCATGATAGTCCCCAGGAAGGCAAAGTCCAACAACCGTCTCGCCTTCTTCCATTCCCATCTTCACTGGCAAATAATCTCCCAGTAAAGAAGCCTTGGAATCTTCGAATTCTGAACATTTGGCTTTGTAGACCTGACAGTGATTGGTAAAGATCAGGATTTCCGCTTTATTGGTCGTCTCCCAACTGTCGGAAAGGCTATCTCCTTCCTTAAATTTTTGCTCACCGCTCATACGCAGAGACTGAGGCGTGATCTTCTTCAAATATCCCTCACGGGACAAAAATAATGTAACCGGGTAGTCCTCTACCGGATCCGATTCCGCTTCCAGGACTGTCTCATGTTCATAGGAAAGAGTCGTCTTCCGGGGCGCACCAAATTTTTTGCTTACGGCTTCCAACTCTTCAATAATAATTTTCCGGATACGGCTGTCCTTTTGAAGGGTTTCTCTCAGGTCCGCAATTTCTTTCTCCAAACTTTTGGTTTCTTCCAGTCGTTTCAGGATATATTCCTGGTTGATATTGCGAAGCTTGATTTCCGCCACATACTCAGCCTGAACCTGATCAATTCCGAAACCTATCATCAGATTCGGAACAACTTCCGCATCCGACTCCGTCTGACGGATGATCAGAATGGCCTTGTCAATATCCAGGAGGATTTTCCCCAGTCCTTTTAACAGATGCAGCTTCTCCTCTTTTTTGTTTAGCTGGAAATAGACCCTGCGCCGGATACATTCCATTCTCCAAGCTGTCCACTCTTCCAGAATTTCTCCAACACCCATTACCCGCGGCATACCGGCAATGAGAATATTAAAGTTGCAGGCGAAGCTGTCCATGAGAGAGGTCATCCGGAAAAGCTTTTGCATCAGCTTTTCCGGATCGACCCCTCGTTTTAAATCGATCGTCAATTTTAGCCCTGACAAATCCGTTTCATCCCGCATATCGGAAATTTCCCGGATTTTCCCAGCTTTGATCAATTCCGAAACTTTATCCAGAATTGCCTCTGTTGTAGTGGTATAAGGGATTTCATAAATTTCAATGAGATTCCCCTCTTTTAAATACCGCCATTTGGCCCGAATTTTAAAAGAGCCTCGCCCCGTCTTGTAGATCTCCATCATTTCCAATGGATCATACAGAATTTCTCCCCCGGTGGGAAAATCCGGTGCCGGCATGGTTTCAAGCAGTTCATGCTGAGGATTTTTTATCCGGGCAATTGTACTCTGGCAAACTTCCCGCAAATTAAACCCACAGATATTGCTGGCCATTCCCACCGCAATTCCCATATTGGCAGACACCAGAACATTGGGAAAGGTGGTGGGAAGCAGAGTAGGTTCTTTCATAGTACTGTCATAGTTGTCTACAAAATCCACCGTATCCGTATCAATATCCCGGAACAGCTCCCCGCAAATACCATCCAATTTGGCTTCCGTATAACGGGAAGCCGCATAGGCCATATCCCGGGAGTAGACCTTGCCAAAATTCCCTTTCGAATCGATAAAGGGATGAAGCAAGGCCTCGTATCCCCGGGAAAGGCGTACCATTGTCTCATAGATTGCCGCATCCCCGTGGGGATTTAAGCGCATTGTCTGCCCCACAATGTTGGCTGACTTAGTTCTGCCGCCTGTCAACAGACCCATTTTATACATGGTATATAAAAGTTTACGATGGGATGGTTTGAAACCGTCAATCTCCGGAATTGCCCGGGACACAATGACACTCATGGCGTAGGGCATATAGTTCAGTTCCAGGGTTTCACTGATTGGTTGCTCCACTACCTGCGCATGCAGCCCTCTTACATTGGGCAGCTCTCTGTTTTTTCCACTGTCTTCTGCATTTCTTTTCGTCTTTGCCAAAACAATTCCCCTATATTCTGTGAATTTATCCGTACAGTGAATCCAGCGGCACTACAATCGCACCTTCCGGCGGCTGCGTTTCCACCGGTTCCTTGGATTCTTTCAAATTGGCTTCTACTTCCACCTGACAAATTCCCACGTTTTTAATATGGAACTGTACAGAAGCCTGCGCGTATGTCTTCCGCTGCTCGGCAGAAAGAGAAAACTGTAACTCTTTCAATGTCCAATCCATATTCATCGTGTAGTTACTACTTCCATCGGAATTCTTCATGATGGTCAATTGGGCCTGTAAATCTCCCAGCTCCTGGGCATAATAGTCCTCCATCCAGTCCCATTCCTCTGGCGTCGTGGTATCTTGTAGCATTTTCAAAAGAGAATCTGTCGTCCATGTCCGGGTATAGCGATCTGCCTGCTTGGTAAAGCCGTCATCTCCGAACAGCTGAACCAACGTCTTCAGTCCTGATTTCATAGTATCGTACAAATAAAAGGGGTCTACGTAATATTGAGACTGCGCATAATTCCACAACAGGCTTCCTACGGTAACCGGCATTGTGTAGTCCCAGCCAATCGCATCATAAAAGCCATCCAATGACAACTGAACCCAGATATTTTGTTCCAGGCCGGAAACAGTTGCGTAGAAGATATTTTCTTCCAGAGAATAAATGCCCTCTGCCTGGATGATATTTTTTAGTACGGAGAGGGCCTCATCGTCGTCCTCTAAATAAAAAGTATCTGCCATAAGCGGGATAAATTCTCTCAGATCCAGAGATAAAGAAATATTTTGTGCCTGTTCGTTGAACAGAGTGTCCAGCTTTCCCCGTGCCGTATAAGTCTTGTCTCCATGAATAGAGTCAAAAGCCTGCCATGACACCAGTAAATCTCCGTCCTGCTTGTATGTTTTACCGTCAGTTGCTTCCCATTGTTCTTGGAACAATGTATTAAGCAACGTCATCTGACTGTCCACTTCTTTTTGGAATGCGTCTGCATCGATAAGGACCGCCGTCTCGTAGGTGGCATCCCACTCCACATACCATCCCAGAGCCTCGGCCAGGAAGCGAACCGGAAGTAACATAACGCCTTGCTCAACGGCAGATCCACAATCCATGGTCACCTCACGGCGCTGTCCTGCTTCTTCCACAAACAAGCTGGCGCTCCCCAACTGATTCTGGAACGTACGGTCCTGGAAAATGGCTGTTGCGGTACTGGTTGCCTCGTCAAAGCTGACCGCTCCACCAAGGCCTTCAAAAAATTCCCGGAAAGGAACATAGACTCTTCCATCATAAAGTTGAGGCTGTAGCGCCGTAAAGGTCAGACATTTCCCGTCTACCATAATATTATACCCTTCTGCGCTTCCTCCAGCCTCTTCCTTTTCTTCTGCTAATGTGGCTTTCCAGTCCTGCTCCCAGCTTGCATCGTCATAACCGGACCAAAATCCGTCTACATAACCACAGGAATATCCGCCTTCATAGGTATCCAGGGACCAGTCGTCTATGTAGGCTACTTCCGGTTCTTCTCCGGCTTCCCATACCGAATACCCGGCAGCATAGCCGTCACTCCATCCAATATCATACCCATTCCAAAACGCGTCTGCCTGTTCCAACTCTGTTTCTACTGCCATCGGGTCATCCAGCATCAATTCCGGCAAAGGCTCCTGGGCCTGAACGTGCAGACTCAAAAGAAAACTCAGGCATAAGCAAACAATGAGACCTCGCCGTACATGTTTCATCATATTTCTTCCTTTCTCTCATTCACTTTGGACTCTCCACTCCCCGCTCCCCGCTTTTGGAGAACCTCATACGAACTGCTTCTATCATACTACGAAAAATCTGCCAAGTCCAAATATTTATAGCCGTTTTCTGCAATATGGTCCTTGCGGCCGCTTAAATTATCCCCAAGAAGCAGATCAAAATAAGCCGCAGTCCGTTGCGCATCTTCCGGCATTACTTTAATAAGTCTGCGGGTTTTGGGATTCATGGTTGTCATCCACATCATTTCCGGATCATTTTCACCCAATCCTTTGGACCGGTTAATTGTCACTTTCTTCCCTGACAGTTCTTCCAGGATTTTTACTTTTTCCCCTTCGGAATAGGCAAACCAAGTCTGCTCTTTACAGGAAATTTCATACAGAGGGGATTCCGCAATATACACAAATCCCTTTTCAATCAAAGTTGGAACCAGACGGTACAACATGGTCAGGACCAATGTCCGGATCTGAAAACCGTCCACATCGGCATCTGTACAAATTATTACTTTATTCCATCGTAAATTGGCCAGATCAAAGGTGGACAGCTCTTTGGTCTTTTTCCCGGATACCTCCATCCCACATCCCAGCACCTTGATTAAATCCGTAATAATTTCCGATTTAAAAATTCTGCCATAGTCAGCCTTCAGACAGTTGAGTATTTTGCCCCGAATCGGCATGATTCCCTGAAACTCTGCATCCCGACTTAATTTTACGGAACCTAAAGCAGAATCACCCTCTACAATGTAAATCTCCCGGCGCTCTACATCCCGGCTGCGGCAATCTACAAATTTTTGCACCCGGTTGGCTACGTCAATGCTACCAGATAATTTTTTCTTAATATTGAGACGAGCTTTTTCGGCTGTTTCACGGCTGCGTTTATTGACCAAAACCTGATCTGCAATGCGGTCCGCTTCTGCCTTATTCTCAATGAAATATACTTGCAACCTGCTTCGGAAGAATTCCGTCATGGCCTCTTGGACAAATTTATTGGTAATCGCTTTTTTTGTCTGATTCTCATAGGATGTGCGGGTAGAAAAGCAATTGGTCACCAGAATCAGGCAATCCGCTATGTCCTGAAACGTAATTTTGGACTCATTTTTTGTATATTTCCCTGTCTGTTTTAGATAAGCGTCCACTGCATATACAAAGGCATTCTTAACTGCCTTTTCCGGTGCACCGCCATACTCCAGCCAGGAAGAATTGTGATAATACTCAATCCGATTTTCTGCCGCGGAAAAACATAAAGCGGCCGAAATTTTCACTTTATATTCCGGTTTGTCCTCCCGATCTCTGCCCTTTCGTTCCGCCTCCCAATATTGGGGCATTGTCATAGCGTTCTCCTGGCTAATTTCATTGACGTAGTCCAGGATTCCATGGGCATAACAAAATTCCTGAGTTTCAAATTTACCCGCCATCTGATTGCGGAACCGAAACGTAATTCCGGCATTGACCACTGCCTGCCGCTTCAGCGTCTCTACATAAAAAGACTCTGGAATGTTAATATCCGTAAAAACATCCAGATCTGGCAACCAATGAAACCGGGAACCTGTTTTTTTCCGTTCGGCAGGTTTCTTTTCCATTTCTCCAACTATTTCGCCCCGTTCAAAATGAAGCGTATACTGAAACCCATCCCGATGTATCACTGCATCAAAATAACGGGACGAGTACTGGGTCGCACAGGCGCCCAACCCATTTAATCCAAGGCTGTATTCATAATCGCCGCCCTCATTATTGTCATATTTTCCTCCGGCATACAATTCGCAAAAGACCAGTTCCCAGTTATACCGATTCTCTCCCGGATTCCAATCTACAGGACAGCCTCGTCCGAAATCTTCAATTTCTATAGAGTGATCCTCATACCGGGTAACCACTATGACATTTCCATATCCTTCTCTCGCCTCATCAATGGCATTGGAGAGAATTTCAAACATGGCATGCTGACAGCCTTCCAAACCATCCGATCCAAAAATGACAGCCGGGCGTTTTCGAACCCGGTCCGCTCCCTTTAGGGCAGAAATACTTTCATTTCCATAAGATACACTTTTTTTCATAGCTTCCTCACGATATTTTGTGTTGAAAAGGGGATACATACCCATTATCTTGTATGTAGTATATCCAATTTTCTCCAAAAAGTCAAGAATTGTTAGGATTTCTCCCCATGTCGCCAATAAATTAGATAAAAAAATCAGAAACTTGAATTTTCCACAAAATACTTTCAGAAAAATCGTCACCTTTTATAGGAAAAACGCATTGCAAAGTAGGAAAAAGAAAGTTATCTTTAAATTTATGAATGTTTGAGGGATAGCTGTTATATAAGAAAGCTAGAGGCCTGAGAGGGAAAAAAGATGAGAAAATTAGGATTTGATAATGAAAAATACTTGACTTTACAGGCAAAGCGAATTCTGGAACGGGTAGAATTATTTGGTGGAAAACTGTATCTGGAATTTGGTGGAAAGCTGTTTGACGATTTTCATGCAGCTCGTGTTCTCCCCGGTTTTTTGCCGGACAGCAAAATGCAGATGCTTTTGCAACTGAAGGAACAGGCAGAAATTGTCATTGCCATCAATGCAAACCATATTGAGCTCAACAAGCGTCGGGGCGATTTGGGTATTACCTATGACCAAGAAACTATGCGCCTGATTGACGCTTTTCGGGGGATTGGGCTCTATGTCGGCAGTGTCGTCCTCACCCAGTATGCCGCCCAGCCTTCTACCGATCAGTTTGTCCGGAAGCTTACTGAATTGGGGATCCGGGTCTATAAACACTATCCCATTGCCAACTATCCCTCTGACGTCTCCTTAATTGTCAGCGAAGAGGGATACGGAAAAAATGACTATATCGAAACCTCCCGGCCTGTCGTAGTCGTTACGGCTCCCGGCCCTGGAAGCGGAAAAATGGCAACTTGCCTCAGTCAGCTCTTTCACGAACACAAGCGGGGAATTCGGGCCGGCTATGCAAAATATGAAACCTTTCCCGTTTGGAATCTTCCCCTAAAACATCCGGTCAATCTTGCCTATGAGGCTGCAACTGCCGATCTTAGCGATGTCAATATGATCGATCCCTTCCATTTGGAAGCCTACGGACAGACTACCGTCAATTACAATCGGGACATTGAGATTTTTCCTGTCCTGGAAGCAATGTTCAAATACATTTACGGTGAATGCCCCTACAAAAGTCCTACCGATATGGGAGTCAATATGGCAGGATATGCCATTTTTGACGACGCCGTGTGCTGCGAAGCCTCTCGCCAGGAAATTATTCGCCGCTACTATGCCGCTGCAGTAGACGTTCATAAAGGACTGGCCGACCCTTCTGAACTGCATAAATTGGAAATCATTATGAATTTCCTGGGTCTGGACAGTAAAATGCGTCCCTGTGTCGGTGCAGCCCTTCAGGTAGCCACAGAAACAGGCGGACCGGCTCTGGCTATCGAATTGGAGGATGGGACTATTGTCACAGGAAAAACTTCCAAGTTATTGGGTGCCTCCTCAGCTGCTCTGCTCAATGCTTTAAAAAAATTGGGTGGTATTGATCAGGAAATCGATCTGATTTCTCCTTCTGTCATTGCTCCAATTCAGCATTTGAAAGTAGAACATCTGGGCAGTCACAATCCAAGACTGCATACCGACGAAGTCCTGATAGCTCTCTCTATGTGCGCAGTTACCAACCCCACGGCCGAAATTGCCATGGAGCAGCTTAGTAAACTTCAGGGTTGTCAAATTCATTCTTCTGTCATTTTATCCCAGGTAGATGAAAACGTCTTTAAAAAGTTAGGAGCAAATGTAACGAGCGAACCTACTTATCAAACCAAAAAATTGTACCACAGACGGTAAGGCACAAAGGTCAGGTGTCTTCCACGCCTTTCTAAAAGGGCATAACAAAGTACCTCAGGCAAACAGGTACAAAAAAGCCTGTCCTGAATGGGAATTTCCCATTCAGGACGTTTTCTTTTTTTTTCACATCTGGTATAATAGGGAAATCCCGCAAACATTTAAAGGCTTTTTCGATATCTCCGGCAAGATCCCCCTTTTTTCGGAAGTTGCCGGGAACAGAGTTGGGCCTATACCGATTGGGAGGTATTCCTATGCACAAACGCTTTTTAGTCTATCTAATCAATATGTTAATTTTGATTTTAGTGGTTCTGGGTGTCGTGATCTATTCCTATTTTTTCCCCGCCGATCCCGTCTCTTCTCCCAATACTGAAACGTCCTCCAGTGACCAAGTCTCCAATGAAACCGATACTACGCCGGAAAGCAATGATTCGGAACTGACTCCTCCCTCCACTTCTGAAGAAGATCCGTCGGCCGCCGTTCCAGAAGTCCCTGCATATTCTGAACCGGAAGATCCGGATCCGTCTGTCAACACTGTGGAGGAGCAGGTTCAGACGCTGCTGGATTCTATGACGCTACGGGAAAAAATTTACCAAATGTTTTTTGTGACGCCTGAATCCCTCACTGGCTATGAGAGGGTTACGGCAGCCGGTGATGCAACAAAACAAGCGTTGAAAACTTACCCAGTCGGCGGGCTTATTTACTTCTCCGGGAATCTGATAGACCGGGAACAGACGATCACCATGTTGAAAAACAGTCAGTCTTACAGTCAAATCCCTCTGTTTTTGGGAGTGGACGAGGAGGGAGGTCTGGTATCCCGGGTAGGCGCCAATTCCGCCATGGGGACAACCTATTTCCCGGATATGGCCCAGTATGGTCAGGCAGGCGATACAGAAGCTGTGTACCAGGTGGGACAAACTTTAGGGCGGGAGCTGTCGGACCTTGGCTTCAACCTGGATTTTGCCCCGGTGGCAGACATTGTCACCAATCCTGACAATACAGAAATCGGGAACCGTTCATTTAGCTCTGATCCAGAGATTGCTTCCCAAATGGTCAGCGCTTTGGTAACTGGCCTGCAAGAAAAAAAGGTTTTATCTTGTTTAAAGCATTTTCCCGGCCACGGCAGCACCAGTGCAGATAGCCATTCTGGCCTGTCTGTTTCCTCGCGAACTTCAGACGAGCTTCGCCAAGCGGAATTGCTGCCTTTTTCTGCAGGTATCGACGCCGGATCCGCCTTTGTTATGATCAGTCATATGTCTTTGCCAAATGTAGTAGGAGACAATACCCCATGCGATCTGTCGTATACGATCGTAACAGAGCTCTTGCGGGAAGAATTGGGTTTTGACGGCCTTATCATTACGGACTCTCATGCCATGGGCGCCATCACGCAGTACTATACAAGCGCAGAGGCTGCCATTGCCGCAGTGAAAGCCGGTGTGGATATGATCCTGATGCCAGCAAATTTAGAAGAAGCAGCTGTTGCAGTTATGAGAGCCGTGGAAAAAGGTGAAATATCCGAGGAACAGATCGATGAAAGCGTCTATCGGATTTTACATACAAAGTATACATTCGGCATTATTCAGTAGTGTACTTGCTTAAAATCAATTTTGTCTCACAAACGCATTCCTGTTTACACATAAAAAGCACCGGGCCGCTAAAGGCAACCACCGATAAGGAAGGTTTGAAAACAAACTAACTTAACGGCTGGCAAGCAGGTTGCAATGAAAAGTGGGTAAGAAGTCAAAAACTTCTTGCCCGCTTTAACTATGCTGCATGGAACGATAGAACAGCATTTTTGCACTTCCGAGGGATATTATATTATTCGCTCCGTTTCCATACTCTGCAAACCGCATAAATCAAGGCTTTTTACCCGCCTAAATATCCATGCTGGCAGGAAAACAATACTCTATTTGAGGGCGCAAGCGGTCTATCCGTTTGCGCCTCTTGACTACCCAACAGCAAAGGCGGGAAAAGCCGTCAAGGACGCGAAGCGCAAAGTTTATCCTTGACGGCTTTTTCTGGTTTTGCTACTTGTCATCTGTCAAAGCGAAACTTGGGTAAGGCTTCCATTAAGAACGCTTTCAAATCGCCTTGAATATCGTCGTTGATACTCCCTTGAAAATAGGACAAGTATTTGATGTACCTGATATAGTTTTGGATTACAGTATTCACTGCTTCTGGCTCCCCGGCAGCTGCCTTTACAATCGTTTCATAGGGCAGCAATTTATACTTCCTATTCTTCATTCTCTAATGCCTCCATTTCTTTCCGCAATAAGCGCAAGGCAATCTTCCGTCTACGGAAGACTGCACTTCGGCTAATACCGCATATCTTACCGATTTCCTCGTCGCTGTAACCGCGGTAGTACCACAGAAACAGCGCTTCCCGCCGCTTTTCCGGCAAACGCAAAAGCGCGGCTGCTAACTGTTCATTCTCCACAATGACCGTTTTTCCACGAACGGTAAAAGCGGTAGGCACATCGTATTTCACAAAATACTCGTCTGTTGTAGTAACAGGTTCAAAAGCAAACTCCCGAAAATAGTCGAGTGATACTTCAAACTGCTGCTTTTTCCGCAGTTTCTTGTAAATGCCTAGTGCTGCATGGTAAAGCACAATTTTACAAAAGGCATTGAAAGTACGCTCGATATGCTCCCGATATTTCTCTGTATTCATCATCTTCCTCACCCCCTTCTTCCCAAGCAGATGCAAAACAGAAAATGCCCATGCAGCATAAGGCCGCATGGGCGTTGATATATGAATTAAAAAGAGCAACTATATGATTTATAAGTTCATCTTCAAGGGCGTAAAATCCCGTATAGGCACAAGGGCTTTTTGATTGCAAAGCGTTAGGTGGATTGCAGGAAGCAAAAATAAACACAAAGATACCTCCTTGATACCGCCGAATCCTAAAATGGCAACTTTAATAGACACTCCGATTTTCATTTCAAAAAGTATCTGTTTTCTGATTCATATTTTTCTCATTTAGTTTGAGTAGGCGTCAAGAAACTGCCATTCACAGAAACGATGTTTCATCCATTCATCATCATATTTAATATCAAAGTATTTTTCTACCCTGTTTCTGGGTGGGTATCCCCGATGTCGTCTCGACCATCTGACAATGCAAAACATTGTCAGAAAAAGATTCAGTGCCATCAATATTGACGATATATATGTGATAACCTGTACCAACGCACTGCTAATCATTTTTATCGCAATCTTAATATAGGGCACACAATATTTTGCGAAAAGAACCCCCAGCACACCCCAAGTAACGGTCATCTTTATACATATCAGCCCTTGCAGATTTAACGCACATCCGCTGTAATCCCACGCTTTCATATGTATGCCATGCCTTAGTAGCAAGCCGCTAATATACTCTACCATTGTTGTTGCGGTTGCAAATACTGCAAATTGTCCAGAAATAGGCATGGATTCGCATAGAACTGCCCCTACATATAAAATCACTGCCCCAATTCCGTAGATGATACAGAAAGGCCCCCATAGAGCAACTGTATGTGTTTCCCATCGCCCATGCCGGATTAAGCAAAAGGAGCCTTCAATGAGGGTGCCTAAGATACTGCCGAGCATGAATAGCCAAAACAATGCCGGATATGTAATTGAATCCACCTGTATCACTCGCCTTTAAAATCTTTGCACATTCTTTCACTTCTTATATGCTCTTTATTTTTCGCTTTTTTGAATTTTATCTTTTGTCTTTCTGCTTTTAAAAGCGGATTTTGCTTTGGCATACAGATTTTCCAAAACGGCGAGTGTCTTCTGATCATTGGGAAACAATAGTCGTAGTAGAACAAGAGCGATTGCAAATGTAACAATCTTTTCCGGGGAGATTGGAAGCCATAGAAAAGCAATGTATGCACCGGCAACCGTAGTCATCCAGCCAATATGCAAATATGTTCCGATTCCAAGCAAAATATAAGACCACCCATTTGTAATGAGCCATGCAATCGCTATACACAACAAAAGTCTTGGATTTACTATGAATTGAATCACTTTCTTTAATTTGCTTTTCATTCTAATTTTGTGGGATTTTCAGCCACACACGGACTTTCCGAAGATTGACTGTCAGTAGTTAATTCGGATTCGGCTGTTATGGCTTGCTTATCCGCTTCCTCCGTTTCGGCATTATCACAATCATCATTAACAGCCTCCGGCTGCCTCTGCACCACTTTTTGGGCTTCCCGCATTTCAGCGACTTTCTTTTTACGACGCTCTATAAACTCTTGTGCAGGAGTGCGGGTTGCATTTTCACCGCGTTCCTCTTCCGCTGGGACTTTTATAGGTTCCCTATCGTTTTTTAATAGAGCTTAAGCGATTAGCCCCGTAACGGCGATTCCTGTTCCAATAAATAGGAACTTTATACCTTTCTTCATCATAACCATCCTTCCTTATTTGGCCTAATTAAATCTTCTTTATAAATCAACATTAACTGAGATTAAGCGATTTTAGATGCTCTATTGTCTTTCGCTATGAATTTCCTTCTTAAGCAACTTCACATACTTTTCAAGAACTGCAAGGTAAGCAATTCTTTCTTGTAGCGGTATGCGTTCAAGGGCTTGTACTTCAGCATTGGAAATCGGAACGATAATGCTCTCACCAAACTTTCTTCCTTCCTCTGTAAGACAAATATTTTTACGGTTGCGGGTGCCAGGAACAACCTCTAAGGTAGCATAGTTATTTTTGACCATGTGTGAGATAATCGTGTTGACAGTTTGCTTTGAAAATGACCACATGTCGCAAATATCCTGCTGGGAAAGTTTGTCCTCCATGTTGATGAGAGCATACCAAATCCAAAACTCGTTCTCGGATATTCCAAGATTGCTGACAGCGGTTTTGTAAATACCTGTTAACTCCTTCATCTGCTGATTGATTATTTCAAGTTGCCCTTTCGTTGTGTAATTCATTATGTGCCTCCTTATAAGTGTCCGCGTTAGGACTCTTATTGTATTATAGTCCGAAATCAGGTACTTTTCAATGGGATTCAAAGAAAAGTTACAAAAGAATAGCCATAAGAGCCGTGAGAAAAAACTACGGCAAGAGGCGAAAAAGATACACGGCGGGTTATATATTTTTTTATGGCAGATTGCAGCGCATGGCGGCTGCAATTTTTTGCGCTCAAATCAAGGCAAAGTGCAACAAAAACCGCCTTTCAAACGGGATATTGAGTGAGGGAAAGTAAAAGGGCTTGGGATTTTCCCAACAAGCCAAAAAGGGCAAATGGGTACTCATTTGCTGTGCTTGCTGATACACTAACTACAAGGGAAAAATACTTTCTTTCCTTCAAAACAGCGGGGTTGCACCTGTGGAAAACCAGTTGTAGCATGATAAAAAAGCGGGAATGAAAATGGCAAATGTGCT
>CALXCQ010000098.1 GCA_944386835.1 uncultured Oscillospiraceae bacterium
AAAGGGCTTTTTTTGTGCGCCTTTTTTCGGTTCCGGATTTGCGCAGGTAGTTTCGGCGCAAGTTCAAATTTTTATTCTGCCGGAACTTATGCAGGGAGGCAAAATTAAGGAGGTGCCGATATGCGTGTAAAAATCACACTCAGATGTAACGAATGCAAACAGAGAAACTACAACACTGTCAAAAACAAGAAAAATGACCCTGATCGTCTCGAGATGAAAAAATACTGCAAATTCTGCAGAAAGCACACGGTTCATAGTGAGACGAAGTAAGGCTTTGATGGCAATTCAAAGCAGAAAGGGTGAAAAGAATGGCTGAAGCTAGCAAAAAGCAGAATATTTTTGTGCGTGCCGGCGCCCGAATCAAAAAGTTTTTCCGTGAAATGCGGAGCGAAATGAAAAAGGTTGTGTGGCCTACAAAAAGTCAGCTGATTAACAACACAATCATTGTGTTGGTCTGTGTCCTGGTCGTTGGTATTTTCATTTGGGCATTTGATGCCATTGCCAACCTGGTTGTGCAGGGTATCATTTCTCTCGTGAAGGGCTAAGGTACGGTCATGGCGGAAACAGCTAAATGGTACGTAGTACACACCTATTCCGGCTATGAAAATACCGTAAAGGCCACAATTGAAAAAACAGTAGAAACTCGTCATCTGCAAGATCTGATCCATGTTGTCTCGATTCCTTTGGAAACGGTTACAGAGCTAACCGACAATGGGCCCAAAACTTATGATCGTAAAGTCTTCCCTGGCTATGTACTGGTAAAGATGATTATGACCGATGAATCCTGGTATATTATTAAGAATATTCGGGGTGTTACCGGTTTTGTAGGTTCGGCCAATAAGCCCACACCATTGACAGAAGAAGAAGTTCTTCAGTTAGGTGTTGAGAAGCATGAAATTGTCGTAAACTTTGCCGTAGGCGACAACGTGCGGATTACAGACGGTCCGTTGACCTCCTTTGTTGGCGTGGTTGACGAACTGGATATTGACAAAAATAAGGTTCGCGTTATTGTTTCCATGTTCGGACGCGAAACGCCTGTAGAGTTGGAACTCGACCAGGTAGAAACTATTTCCGAGTAAACGAATGATCGTTTTTACGGTCAGAACGTGGGAGGGGCTACAACCCCGCCAAAAATACGCATAAGCGTATCACCACATTTTCTTCAGGAGGTGCTCTTTCATGGCACAAAAAGTAACAGGCTATATTAAACTGCAAATTCCGGCAGCAAAAGCAACTGCGTCCCCCCCTGTAGGTCCCGCTTTGGGTCAACATGGCGTTAATATTGCGCAGTTTATCAAAGAATTCAATGAACGCACCAAAGATCAAGCTGGTTTTAAGATTCCTGTTGTTATTACGGTCTACGCAGATCGCAGCTTTACCTTTGTGACAAAAACGCCCCCCACCCCTACCCTGATTTTAAAAGCTCTGGGTATTGAAAAAGGTTCTGGCGTTCCCAACAAGGATAAAGTTGCCACCATCACAAAAGCGCAACTCCAGGAAATCGCAGAAAAGAAAATGCCCGATTTAACTGCCGCTTCTCTGGAAGCTGCTATGAGCCAAATTGCCGGTACCTGCCGCTCCATGGGTATTACGGTTGTAGACTAAGCTTGCTTGATTGAGGCGATTCGGCAGTAGGCCGAGCCTCATAACGTGGGAGGAGTATTCCGAATCACCACTTATAAGGAGGATATTACATTGTTCAGAGGTAAAAAATATAAAGACAGCGCGAAGCTCATTGATCGCAGCGTGCAATATGACGTTGCCGACGCTATGGCTCTTGTAGTCAAAGCCGCTCCGGCAAAATTTGACGAAACTGTAGAAGTACACATTAAGTTGGGTGTTGACTCCCGGCACGCTGACCAACAGGTCCGTGGCGCAATCGTACTTCCCAATGGTACTGGTAAAACCCGCAAAGTTCTGGTATTTGCCAAAGATGCCAAGGTGGACGAAGCTCTGGCAGCTGGCGCCGACTATGCCGGTGGCATGGAACTGGTTGACAAAATCACCAAAGAAAACTGGTTTGACTTTGATGTAGTCGTTGCCACTCCGGACATGATGGGTATTGTAGGCCGTCTTGGTAAGGTTTTAGGCCCCAAAGGCCTTATGCCTTCTCCCAAAGCCGGTACCGTTACTCCCAATGTTACGGCTGCTGTCAACGAAATTAAAGCCGGTAAGATCGAATACCGTCTTGACAAGACCAACATCATCCACTGCCCCATTGGTAAAGTTTCCTTTGGCGAAGCAAAGCTTCAGGAAAACTTTGAAGCACTTTTGGGTGCTGTTGTTCGGGCAAAACCGGCTGCAGCGAAGGGACAATATATCCGTAGCTGCGTCTTAGCCTCCACCATGGGCCCTGGCATAAAGGTCAATACTGCTAAAGTATAATAAACACTTGACTTTCTTTTCACAATTTGCTATAGTGTATAAGCTGCCAAAGACAGTAGGAGGCATTTGCCACAATGGGACATCCCATCCTACCGAGGTTTGCACACAGGGATAGAATTTGTGTGTCCTCGTGCCTTTGGCGCGAGGACATTTTAATTTGTTCGGAGGTGAATCTACCATATGCCCAACGCAAAGGTACTGGAAAGCAAAAAAGCAACAGTTGACGCTTTAGCCGAAAAGATGCAAAATGCAACTGCTACTGTGTTTGTCGACTATAAAGGTATCAATGTTGCCCAAGATACTGAGTTGCGTAATCAGTTCCGTGCTGCATCTGTAGACTACACCGTTGTAAAGAATACACTGACTCGTTTTGCTGCCAATAAAGCCGGCTATACTGAGTTTGATGAACTGCTCAACGGTACAACTTCTATGGCTTGCACAACTGGAGATCCCATTGCGCCTGCTCGTATCATTTGTGAGTTTGCGAAAAAGAACAAAGACGTTATTTCCATTAAAGGCGGCTTTGTAGAAGGTAAGGTTTTATCCGTTGAGGAACTGAAGGCCTTCGGCGAGTTGCCTTCCAAGGATGCGCTCGTTGCTCAGGTTCTCGGAACCTTCCTTGCTCCCATCACTTCTCTGGCTGTTGTTCTGGATCAGATCTGTCAGGCCAAGGGTGGTGCACCTGCAGAAGAAGCTGCAGAAGCTTAATTACAACAATTACGTATAATTTAGGAGGAAATAAAAATGGCTAGTGAAAAAATCGCTGCTATGATTGAAGAAGTCAAGGCTCTTACTGTTCTGGAACTGGCTGAGCTGGTTCACGCTCTGGAAGATGAATTCGGTGTTTCTGCCGCTGCCGCTGCTGTTGCTGCTCCCGCTGCCGGTGCCGCCGCTGGTGCTGCTGCTGAAGAGAAGACCGAGTTTGACGTTATGCTCAACAATGCTGGCGCCAACAAGATCGCTGTTATCAAAGTTGTCCGCGAAGCAACCGGTCTGGGCCTGAAGGAAGCTAAGGCTCTGGTCGACGGCGCTCCTGCCAAGGTTAAAGAAGCTATGGGTAAGGACGATGCCGAAGCTTTGGTTGCTAAGTTGAAAGAAGCCGGTGCAGAAGCCGAAGCAAAATAAATCTACTTGGTACCTATGTGAAAGAGTGGAAAGCAAGCTGCTTTCCACTCTTTTTGTCGTTTTTAGGACGACGTCCACAATTCCAACAACAGATAAGGCCTCCTTTGCTTTTCTAAAAAACCACACGAATCAGTTGGATTGTTCCGCAAAGGATTATCCCAATTCCCGTGGGAATGACTATTGCCAACAAGGTCCACCATAAGCTCTTAGTTTCTTTATAAATTGTAAGGCAAGTTGTGCTGCATGGCCAGTGGAACAGGAAAAAAATTGCTGTACTCAGAGCCATTGCTCCATTCCATCCATGGGTAAGCAGGGTTTGCCCCATTTGTACAGTGCTCATATCTCCGGAAAGGGTATTCCCGCTGGTTAGGCACAAAATAATTACGGGAATTACCAACTCATTGGCCGGAACCCCCAATAGGAAACCCAACAAAATAGCGCCACTCATCCCCAATGCCGCTCCAAGAGGTTCCAAGCCACTACAAATACTTTGCAGTAAATTCCCTTGTGCTGTAGGTACGGCGGTCAAAATCCAGATCACAAGTCCTGCAGGTGCTGCTACCATGACTGCACGGCCTAAGATATAAAGTGTCCTGTCAAACACGGATCTTACCAGCACTTCTAAAATTTTAGGTTTCCGAAAAGGCGGCAGTTCCAAAGTAAACGAAGAGGTTTCCCCTTTCAAAATGGTACTGCTCAAAATTTTGGAAACCCCCATGGTCACAGCCACTGACAAAATCAGGAACAATCCTAAAATCAGGGCGGAGAATAGTGACTGCCCCTCTCCTGCGAAAAATGTCGTGATCAGAAGAATGAGCGCTGGAAACCGTCCATTGCATGGAATCAGTGAGTTTGTCAAAATTGCAATGAGCCGCTCTCTGGGAGAATCAATAATCCGGCAACCAACAACGCCAGCTGCGTTACACCCGAAGCCCATACACATTGTAAGCGCCTGTTTTCCGCAGGTACCGCATTTTTGAAACCCAGAATCCATAAAAAAGGCAATGCGGGGTAAGAATCCGAAATCCTCAATGAGCGTAAAAAGTGGGAAAAAAATCGCCATAGGCGGCAGCATAACAGAAACCACGCGAGCGGATGTGGTATAGACGCCATCCAGGAGACAGCTTTTGAGCCACCATGGTGTGCTCCACCGGGTTAACAGATTTTCCAGGATCACTCTTAGTTGATCAAAGCCTTTTTGCAGCAATTGAGACGGGTAATTGGCTCCCTGAATTGTCAGCCAAAAAATTCCCAGTAGGAATAAACTGATAAGGCAAAAACCGGCAGCTGGTTTTGATAAAAATCTGTCAATTCTCTCTTCTCGTTTACAATAACCTGAGACCTCCGGCGTCGTCACTTGCGCTGCAATGGTCTCGGCCCTTTTCACAAATCCCTGTGCTATCTCATCCGCTTTCTCTTCCGAGATGGAGGGATCCCAAAACTGTTTTGTGATGGCTTGTGTATCCTGATTGGGACGCGGACAAAGGAACCCATCTTTGACTTCCCGAATGCACTCTTTCAGAGTATCCAGTCCCCGTTTCCGTCCGGCCGCCACTCCCACTACAGGGATTCCGAGGAGGCTTTCCAGCAACTTTAAATCTACTTTGAGATGCTTTTTCTCAACTTCATCCATTAGGTTGACACATACAATAATGTTCTGCGCCACTTCCATTAACTGTAATACCAGGATTAAATTTCGTTCCAGACACGTGCCATCGCAGATTACTGCAACGCACTGTGCTGTGTGCTGCAGCAAAAACTCTGTTGTTACTTCTTCTTCCTGGGACTTACTGAGGAAAGAATAGGTTCCGGGTAAATCTACCAGTATGTACCCGGAACCTTTATAGGCATACTTTCCAGTAGCCAACGTAACCGTCTTACCTGGCCAGTTCCCGGTATGCTGGTTCATGCCTGTCAGCGCATTAAAAACGGTGCTCTTTCCTACATTGGGATTCCCAACCAATGCTACAATGTAATCCTCAGTAGCCTTTGGAAAGGCTTCCAATTTGGTATCCATTGCACCTCGGCCCACAGATTGACTGGTCAATCCCATTATCTCTCACTCCAATCGCACAATAATTCGCTTGGCGTCATCTCCCCGCAACGCAATTGCGGCTCCCCGAATATAATAAGCAATCGGTGATCCAGTCAATCCCTTATGCAGGCACCGCACAGTGGTTCCTTTGATCAAGCCTAACTCTTGCAGCCGCCTGCGCATTTCTCCATGCAGTAAAATATCTTCCACCTGACCTCGGCTGCCTTCTGTAAGCCGATCCAGGGTAATCGTTTCACGAGACATTCTTTTTCTCCTTTACTTGCTTTTCATTACTATGCCAATATATGAGAAAAAGTGGCACATCGTGTCTGATGCGACCACTGCCTCATCCCTGCTGACAAGAAGCCGGTTGACGGAAGAAATGTTTTTCCGTCAACCGGCTTCTTGCGTTTTTCAAATCTACTTTCCGAATTCCTCTACCGTTGTTTTCATCATCTGCCGAATGGGCAACTGATAGGGGCAGCGGCTTTCACACTGGCCACAGTCAATACAGTCTCCCGCATGCTTTGCCATGCCTTCATACCGATCAATTGCCCACTGTGCCAGCCCATACCGCTCAAAGTAGGCCTTTAGTACAAAGACACCTGGAATGTCAATCCCCACACTGCAAGGCGCACAGTAATTACAGCGTCTGCAAAAATTCCCACTGAGTGTTCGACGGATCTCCTGAATCCGCATTTCTTCTTCCTGGCTAAACGGCACCTGTTGGATTGCTGCTGCCACATTTTGCTCCAACTCCTCCACACAGTGCATACCGGGAATCGCAACAGAAACACCGGGATTTTGTAAAATATACCGGATTGCCAGGTTGGAATCTTCAATCGCGCCACCTGCCAATGGTTTCATAGCAATAAATCCGATGTTTTTCTGCTGACAGGCTGCTATCAAGTCCTCACCTTGTGTCTCCACAATGTTATAGGGGAACATAATCGTCTCTACCCAGTCCAGCGTAAGCGCTTTTTCAAACACCTCCCGAGAATGGGCTGTGACCCCTAAATGGCCAATTTTTCCCTGCGCCTGTGCCGCTTTTAAGGCCTCCAGTCCACCATCTTCCCCACAGAACGCATCCAACTCTTCCACTTTGGGATTATGGCACTGGTATAGATCAATGTAGTCGGTCTGAAAATTCTGTAAGCTCGTTAAAATGTCCTTTTCCAGCGCTGTCCGCGTGCGGGCCATACTTTTGGTGGCGATAATAAATTTTTCCCGCAGCCCCTTCATAGCCTCACCCAGATAGGCCTCGCTCACAGTATAACCTCTGGCTGAATCCATATAGTTTACTCCTGAGGCAATCATTCTTTCCAACAGCCGCCGAACATTCTTCCTTTCGGCTTTTTGGATGGGGATACCCCCCAGCCCCAATTGAGAAACTTGCAGTCCTGTCTTCCCTAATGTACGGTAGTGCATCTGTATTGCCACCTCTTCCTTTCCGGCCTGCGCCCGCTGTGTCCAATCTCTGTACAGGCAAACCTCATTGCAAAACCTGTTTTCCCTCCCGAGATCTTCCGTTATCTTGCCTGGGGCCAATCCAGCCCCCTGTCTTTCTTCCCGATCTCAACTTCCATCCGTTTCCCGATGAACGCAATAGGCATCGATTTTCCAATCAAAACAGTAAAAACCAGCCTCTGTTACAGGAAGAAAACTTTCTAACATGAAATGCGCTGCCATTTATGATTATTATACCATTTTCTTTATCCGGCGGCAATCCACCCAACTTATTTTCCCTTATAGGAAAGCAAAAGCTCCTCTGAAAGTTTCAGAGGAGCTTTAAAGTTCTTACATTGACTGAGCAACCGCAACCGCAACCGCTACTGTGGCACCTACCATGGGGTTATTTCCCATACCCAGGAAGCCCATCATTTCCACGTGAGCCGGAACGGAAGAAGATCCTGCAAATTGTGCATCAGAGTGCATTCTACCCATGGTATCGGTCATACCATAGGAAGCTGGCCCTGCTGCCATGTTATCCGGATGGAGCGTTCTGCCCGTTCCACCACCGGAGGCCACTGAGAAGTACTTTTTCCCTTGCTCATAGCACTCTTTTTTATAAGTGCCTGCAACCGGATGCTGGAACCGGGTAGGATTCGTGGAGTTGCCGGTAATGGACACATCCACACCTTCCAGGTGCATAATGGCTACACCTTCCCGAACATCATCTGCACCATAGCAACGAACTTCCGCCCGTTCACCCTGGGAGTAAGGAATCTCTTTTACAATAGATACCTTACCCGTAGCATAATCGAATTGTGTCTGCACATAGGTAAAGCCGTTGATTCTGGAAATAATTTGTGCTGCATCTTTTCCCAAACCGTTCAGAATCACACGCAGGGGCTCTTTTCTGGCCTTATTGGCATTTCTTACAATACCGATTGCCCCTTCAGCCGCAGCAAAGGACTCATGGCCGGCCAAAAACGCGAAGCACTTGGTTTCATCCCGGAGGAGCATTGCCCCCAGATTGCCATGTCCCAAGCCAACTTTCCGATCCTCTGCAACAGATCCGTCAATGCAAAAAGCCTGCAGGCCAATACCGATGGCCTCTGCTGCCTCTGCCGCAGTCTTCACACCTTTACGAATGGCAATTGCGGCTCCTACCACATAAGCCCAGCAAGCATTCTCAAAACAGATAGGCTGAATGGACTTTACAATTTCATAGGGGTGAATCCCATGCTGGTCGCAAATTTCTTTGCACTCTTCAATGCTGCCAATGCCATACTGGGCCAGGACGCCATTGATTTTGTCGATTCTTCTCTCGTAACTTTCAAACAAAGCCATTTCAACGTCCTCCTTATTCCTGTCTGGGGTCGATATACTTGGCAGCATTTTCAAACTGTCCATAGTGCCCCTGGGCCTTCTTCATTGCTTCTGCCGGATCTTCACCCTTCTTGATGGCATCCATCATCTTTCCCAAATTGAGGAATTCATAGCCGATAATTTCATTATCCGCATTTAAAGCAATCCGGGTAACATAGCCTTCTGCCATTTCCAGATAGCGAGGTCCTTTCGCCTTGGAAGCAAACATGGTGCCAACCTGACTACGCAGGCCCTTGCCCAAATCCTCCAGGGAGGCGCCAATGGGCAGCCCGTCCTCTGAAAAAGCAGTCTGGGTACGTCCATATACAATCTGTAAAAACAGTTCCCGCATAGCTGTATTGATGGCGTCACAGACCAGGTCCGTATTCAGGGCTTCCAAAATTGTTTTCCCAATGAGAATTTCTGATGCCATTGCCGCAGAATGGGTCATGCCGGAGCATCCCAATGTCTCTACCAAAGCTTCTTCAATAATGCCATTCTTGACATTCAGAGTGAGCTTACAGGCGCCCTGCTGAGGTGCGCACCAACCCACACCGTGGGTTAATCCGGAAATATCGCTGATTTCCTTAGCCTGTACCCATTTTCCCTCTTCCGGAATGGGCGCCGGGCCGTGATATGCGCCTTTTGCTACCGGACACATATGCTGAACTTCCGTTGAATAAATCATGGTATTTCTTCCTTTCACACAATTCCAGTATCTACAAGTATTTGCTGGAGCCGGCTTGGGTATTCACCAGGCGGAGCCCAGCAAAATTCCCTAAGTTATCTGAGAAAATTATACAAAAGTACCAAAACAAAGTCAAGTTTCCCGAACGAGAAACTCACCATACCGCTTGATATTTACAAAAGGCCCCTGCATGTGCAGAGGCCTTTTCTTTATTTTGTTCCAAAAATACGGTCGCCTGCATCCCCCAGGCCCGGAACAATATAGGCATGTTCATTTAACTTCTCATCAACAGCGGCCACAAAAATATCCACATCCGGATGATCGTGGCGCACTCTTTCAATGCCTTCCGGTGCCGCAATAATATCCATCAGGGTAATAGACTTGCAACCATATTCCTTGATAAAGGAAATGGCATCCGACGCCGATCCTCCGGTGGCCAGCATAGGATCCACAACAAACACCTGGCGCTCGGAAATATCTGGCGGCATTTTGCAGTAGTATTTCACCGGCTCATGCGTCTGGGGGTCCCGATACAGGCCAATATGGCCAATTTTAGCAGATGGAATTAACGCAATCATGGTGTCTACCATTCCCAGCCCAGCACGGAGAATTGGCACAATTGCCATTTTCTTGCCAGCCAACACCTTTACCCTGGCCGGCGCAATGGGGGTCTCAATTTCAATCTCTTTTGTCGGCAAATTGCGGGTTGCCTCATAACACATAAGTGCCGCAATTTCTCCTACAATTTCCCGGAACTCTTTTACGCCGGTATTTTTGTCTCTCAGAATTGAAACCTTATGCTGAATCAGTGGATGCTCCAGTACGTGTAAACTACCCATGATGGTTCTCCTCTCGGTTCTGAATTGCACTTTTTTCCATACGTTCCCGCTCTGCCTGGGACAGGCGCAAGTAGTTCGGGGCCAAGTGGGCCGCATCCGCAGGCTCTGCCCGGGAAACCTTTTCCAGAGCAGCCAGGGCTACGCCTGCCGCCCGCTGCTGGCGCAGATGTTCCGGAGGTATGCGCAGGTCCGTAATTAAATTTCTGAGGGTATTATAGCACAACCATGCGCCATCTCCAACCACAATTTTCGGTTTTTCCCATTTTTTCATCTCTTCCGCCAGCTGCTCCAAACTAATTGCACAATCCGGAAGCACTCTTTGCAATGTCCCTTCCTGCCAGGAAAATCCTGCGCAATACACCTGGCTCCGTCTGGCATCCATGACCGGAACTATCATTGCATCCTCTACCGGATGTGACCAAGCCATCGCTTCCAGGGTCGAAACTCCATAAAGAGGAAGCTGGGCGCCCCAGCTTAATCCCTTGGCCGCCGCCATTCCGATTCGCACCCCCGTAAAGCTTCCTGGGCCAGCCGCCACTGCCAAAGCATCCAAGTCACTGACACAGTTGCCACTGTTGGCTAGCAGATCTTCTGCCAATTTAAGAATCGTGCGACTGTGTGTCAGTCCGTTGTTTTGATAGTACTCTCCCAGTAAAATACCATCTTCCACAAGGGCCACTGAGGCTGCCTTTGCTGAAGTTTCAAACGCCAATACTTTCAAAGTCCATGCCTCCTGTAATGGTAATACGACGTGCCTCTTCCTCTCCCTGGACGGGCTCAATCTGGACGCAAATTGGATTTTCCAGCGCATCCGCTACTGTTTCACTCCACTCCACTGCACACACGCCACCTCTGGCCAGATAATCTTCCCATCCGATTTCAAATAATTCTTCCGAGGAGGTTAACCGGTACATATCAAAATGGAAAAGGGGAATTTTGCCGCTGGTATATTCATTTACAATGGTATACGTGGGACTGGTAACAGGCTCGCAGACCCCTAAGCCTCTGGCTAGACCGCGTGTAAACGCAGTTTTTCCCGCCCCTAAGCCTCCCAAAAAGGCAATTACATCTCCAGGCTTCAACTGGCTTGCCAGCTTTTCCGCCAAATGTTCCGTCTCCATTGGACTGTGCGTGATGATAGTCATGGCTTTCCCTTCTCTATCTAAAATCACATTATTTTAGCATACTTCCCTGGTTTTTGCAAAATAACTTTTCATATTTACATCCTTGCCGGCAAATGCTAAAATGATACCATCTGTGAGAAAGGGGGACTGACCTTGAAACATGGCTTATTTGCCATAAAGCGATTCTTTCAGAAGGCGGATATGTTACTGTTGGGGCTGTGCACTTTGGCTACCGTCTTTGGTATCATCGTCATTTCCAGTGCGACGGTACATTTGGGCTCTGATCGGTATGTATTAGTTCAGTCTCTGGCCCTTCTCATTGGCATTGCTTTGTACCTTCTCTTTACTTTAATCGATATTGACATCATTGCAGAGCGAAAAGAGCTGCTACTTATCTTTAATGTTCTGTTCATATCCACCCTATTTATCTGGGGTGTCGAGGGAACCACCGGTAACCGCAGTTGGCTGTCCTTCCGGTGGCTTCCATTTAATATTCAGCCGGCAGAGATCTGTAAAACTACTTTCATCATCATACTGGCCAAAATTATGAGTATCTATCGCAACAAAATCTCCTCTCCTTTGTCTATTGTCCGTATGTCAATTCCCCTGATTTTAATGGTGGGGCTAATTCTGGTTGCATCTGATGATGCCGGCGTCGCTTTAATCTTCGTCTTTATTTTTCTGATTATGACTTATTCCGGCGGGGTAAACTTCGGCTGGTTCCTGGTTGCCTTTGCAGTGATTGCCGTAGTCACTCCTCTGGTTTGGAACTGGCCGGGTCTGATTCGCGCCGATCAACGGGAACGGATTTTAATGATTTTTGACCCCACAATCGATCCGGAAGGCCTTGGTGTTCGGTGGCAAACAAATCTCAGTCTTTCCTACCTGCAACGGGGGGGTATGACGGGATTGGGTCTTTATACCAGCCCACAAACTCGTATGGGTACTTTGCCAGCACAGCATACCGACTTTATCTTTTCCGTTATCGGCGAAGAGTTCGGGATTATTGGCTGTATTTTTGTCCTGGTCCTGTTGGGTTTCATCGTCGTGCGCTGTATCTACATTGGCCATCGCTCCGGTAGCTATTTAAACCGCCTGATTTGTATAGGAATTGCCGGTATGTTAATTTTTCAGATTATCGTCAATGTAGGAATGTGCCTGGGTCTTTTCCCCGTCATCGGTTTGACCCTTCCCTTCCTCAGTTATGGAGGCAGTTCCATCGTTACTATGTTTGCATCCATGGGCATTGTCTCCGGCATCCGCATGCGCCCAGCCCCGGATACTTCTGCTCAATATATCCGACCACCACAATAATTTCTGCCGGAAGCAAATGCTTCCGGCATTTTTAGAATAATTCTCAAAATATAGCAAACAATACCTCTGACCAATAATTAGGAGGTAGTCTTTTATGAAGCATTCCAGTCATACTTCACAGCGGCCACTGCGCCTTCTCTGTTTATTTCTGATCGCATGCAGCTGCCTGACTGTGAGCGCGTTTGCTGCCAATAGCCAGACGCTTAATTCCGACGTATACCATTTTACCCAAGAGGATTTTTCAAAAACCGTTGCAGCTGACCTGAATGGCATATACATTTCCCAGGTTCCTTCTGCTACGGTGGCCCAGATCTGTTACGGTGATCGGGTCCTTTGCCCTGGTGATGTAGTTCCCTCCTCAGTACTGGACCAGCTGACGCTGCTCCCTGTGGCCACCACGGATCAGGATGCAGCCATTGTCTACTTGCCCATTACTTCTGCCGGTGTGGGAGAAGCCAGAACGCTGAAGGTCGGCATCTTCTCCGGGAAAAACAAAGCTCCCACTGCGCAAGATGTCTCTATGGAAACTTACAAAAATATCCCCAACACCAGCAATTTCTCTGCTACGGATCCAGAAGGAGAAGAAATTGCCTACCAGATCATCTCTGCACCTACCCGTGGCAGCGTAGAAATCGGATCTGACGGCACTTTCACTTATACGCCCGCAAAAAATAAAGTCGGAAAGGACTCCTTCACTTATGTGGCTGTGGATCCCGCCGGGAACACCTCCAACACAGCGACCGTCTCCATTGAAATCTTAAAAGCATCGGACAAGACAACCTTTGCTGACATGGTGGGTGATAGCGATCAATTTGTCGCCATGTGGATGCGGGAAAATGATCTCTTTGCTGGTGAGGAAGTAGCTGGCACCACCTGCTTTGGTCCGGACAAAGAGATTACGCGGGGCGAGTTCCTGGTCATGGTCATGAAGCTGGCCAATATTGCGCCAGATGATGCACAACTGACTTCCGGATTTGCCGATGAATCCCAGACCCCTCAGTGGATGCGGCCCTATCTGGTATCTGCTCTGCGTTCCGGTATCATCTCCGGCGTCAACAGTGAAGAAGGACTGGTCTTCCGTCCCACAGCGGCCCTGACACAGGCAGAAGCGGCTGTGATGCTGCAAAACATCTTGGATCTCCCCTCTTCTTCCAGTGTCGGCTCTTTTGACACAGAGGAAGCATCTGATGTACCGGCCTGGGCAGAAAATGCCATGGCAACTTTGAATACTGCCGGTATTCCCCTGTCACAGAAAGATGCTATGGAGACGGTTTCCCGCAGGGAGGCAGCAAACTTACTCTATGCAAGCAGCCGACTGCTTCCGGAGCAGGCAGAAGAAGACGATTCCGTCATTTCCTGGATTAAAGATAAATTGAGTTTCTTGTTCTAACTATTCACCTTCCCTTTCACGAGGCAAAGAAAAGCTCCCGACGGCCAATCCGGTGTCTCCGGATTGGCCGCATTTTTACCTGACAACCAGTCCGAAAAATTTGCACATACCAAGACACGTCCGTTTTCTCAGGCAGAAAAAGCGCGCTGAAGATTCCTTCAGCGCACTTTATGTCTTTTCTTTTTGAGATACACCGGGCTTATTCTTGTTCTTCCTGTACTTCCAGCTCTTGCGGCATTACAACGTCTTCTTCTGCTGCCACTTCATAACTCTCTTCCTTGGTCTCTTCGGCAGTCTGACATTCCTCCGGCTCCGACTCTTCCGTCTTTCCTTCTTCCAGAGATGCTTTCAGATCTTCAATGGTTTGCTTCGACTCCGTAATCTTTTCGCACCAAGGTAAATATTCTGCGGCATCCGGCTCTTCCCCAACAACAAAATCCCGATAGTACAGTTTTCCCAATTCCAACTGCGCCTTTTTTATTTTTTCTTCTTCTGTGCGAATGGCAAAGTTGACCTTCGCTGCCGATGCCAATTCTTTTGTTTTTTTGCCCACAGCCTGGGCTGCATCCGTTGCCATGCTTTTTAAAGCTCCCAGATTTTCACTCCACGTCATATCCACGCGCTCCTTTCACAAGTCTGAGGCGTTCCTCAAACTTTTATTGTAAACTGTTCTAAGCAGAATTGCTGACATATTTTATTTCTCCAGCGCACTGCATCTTACGATTGGTATACTTTTCCATGCATGCGCCAAATGCTCACAACAGTTTCTAAATTCATTCTTATTATACCATTCTTTTTAAAAAACGGGAACGGCCATGGGAAGAATTTCAGAATTTTTTAATCTTTCTGTTGCAGATTGTGCTTTCCCAAAGGCTCTGGCCCTCCCGCACACCGCTGCCTGTTTTGAAATGGCTTACGCATCATCGGTGTCCGTCAGAACTTCTGTAGGCCGTCCGGAGGTATTCGGTTCCAGGGAACCTGGTGCTCCGGAATTCCCTTTGGAAGGATCTGTTTCGGCAGTTTTCAAAGTTGGAGAAACCACCTTGGTAGGATCTTTCCCAACAGTTTCCAATGTCGAGGCACCGGCCTTAGACAAATCCTCACCTGCAGTTTCCGTCTCTCCAAAATCCGCTTCAACAGAATCGTTTTCCATAGTAAACAACGACGCAGAATCCATATTGGAAGTTCCCTGCTCTCCGGTCTGCATGCAGTCAGTATCGACCGTCTCACAGTTTTCCCGAGTCGTTGCACTCTCTTCCGCCTCTGCGTCAAAGTCCTCCTGTGCCGCTTCTCCACTGTTCTGGCGGACTGCATCCACCAAGAGCACATGGCAATTGCGCTTTGGAGAGAGATACAAATTCCAGATAAGCAATCCAACTGCCACCAGGCAGGAAGCAAATCCCAAAATTTGACTTACACGCAGGCCTGTATCAAAGAGGTACAAGCTGTCCATCCGCAGTCCTTCTATAAAACCTCTGCCCAGACCGTACCAGGCAACATAGAGCGTAAAAATCTGTCCGTCATATTTTCGTCTTTTACTGTACCAATGTAAAATCAGAAATCCAGCCAAATTCCACATGGATTCATAGAAAAAAGTAGGGTGATAATAGTCAACTCCATTGGCTGTCTCCAGCCCCATTTTTAGGAAGGAATCCGTCGGTGCCCCATAGGCCTCCCGATTGACAAAGTTCCCCCACCTTCCTATCATCTGCCCAATTAAAAGGCCCAAACCACCCAGGTCCAGGAGAACGCTGGCTTTTACTTTTTTTACTTTTGAATACACCAACAGGGCCAAAGCGCCAGCAATCACACCACCATAGATTGCCAGCCCACCTTCCCAGATATAAAGACACGAGATCGGGTTATCGCGAAACAAATCCCAGTAGAAGACGCAGTAATACACTCTGGCGCCAATAATGGCAACCGGTGCAACATACAAAAGCATGTCCAGCACATTGTCTTCCACCAGTCCGAAGTGAGGTGCCCGCTTACAACAATACAGTGTTGCCAAAAGGAAACCCAGGGCAATTAAAATTCCGTACCAGTAGACATCCTTGCCAAAGATGGAAAACGCCACCCGGGAAGGGTCTACGGAGATTCCCAAGTTAGGAAATGTAATGGCAGCAAGTATCATGCCCGATTCTCCTTTCCTTTTGGATAGATGATGGAAATTGCAGCTCTGTGCGGTGATAGGGTCTCTTTTAAAAATGCCATCACTTCATCCGATGTAATGGACTGATAGATTTCTGGAAATCTGTAATATTCTGCCCCTTCAAAAATGCTGGTTACACAACGGTAGCAGCAATTTTCAAAGCTGTCCAGACTCCGCATTCTTCTCCCCAACGCAGACTTTTTTAACCGCTGAAACAGTGCCTGATCAATCCCCTGCCGCTCAATACGAGTCATCTCATCCAAAAGAGACTCAAAAACTCCGTCGGGATCTTTACTATCTCCGGAGAACGAAAGAAAAGCCGCTTTCCGAACACTTTCAAATCCGCCGGAAAAATCGCAGTCAATCAGGCCCTGTTCATACAGACGCGTATAGAACGGTGTGGATTCTCCCGCTAAGACTTCCGCTGCCAAATCGCCTAACAGTTCCATGCGCAACGCTTTCTCTCCGTTGGACTCCGGAGAACATCCAAAGCCGAACACAAATGTAGGCATGGACACCTCCATCTGTTCTTCCCGCCGAACCAAGCCCTTTCCCATAACCTCTTCCGGGCCATAGTCTCGGAGGATCTCCCCCCTGTGAGATTGTGATAGCGTTTTTTCCGCCATCGCAATCACTTCCTCCGGGTCAAAATTTCCCGCTACACAGAGGGCCAAGTTCGATGGATCATAAAACGTGCGGTAGCATTGTCGCAGAGTGTCCGCTGTGATTGCCTGAATGCTCTGTACGGTTCCCGCGATCGGAACACGAACCGGGTGCGTCGCATATAAGGCAGCAAACAGGTTTTCATACACTTTGGAATCTGGACTGTCTTCATACATTTTTATCTCTTGTGCAATGATTCCCCGCTCTTTTTCCACGCTTTCTTCCGTAAAATACGGTGTGCCTACCATTTCCAGTAGCAGCTGTAGGTTTTCCATGGGATTCTGCGTGCATTCCACATAGTATGCCGTTAAATTATAGCTGGTAAACGCATTGGGACTCCCTCCCAGCTGGGAAAAGCGCTGCATAGCATTGCCTTGGGGCAAATCAAACATCTTGTGCTCCAGGTAGTGCGCCACACCATCTGGTGTCTGAATTTTGTGTCCCTTTTCCCAAAAAGCAGTATCCAAAGAGCCATAGTCTGTCGCCAACAGAGCATAGTATTTGGCAAAATCTTTTTTCTCAATAACACGAACCCGGAGTCCGTTTTCCAGTACATGCTCATAATAGGTTTCCGACAGGTTGGGAAATTCATATTTCGTCATACGCCAACCCCCTCAAGAAAATAAACCGTATCCAGACTCAGATTCTGTGCCGCAGACACTACCTGATCTTTTGTTACGGCACTTACCTGCCTTGCCAGATCTTCCATCGTAGAAGGTTGGCCTAAAATGGTCTGTCCCAAATAGAAATCATCCAGACGCCCCGGACTGTCCATTCCCATTTTTAAACTGGACACGATCTGCTGCTTGGCAGAGCCTAATTCTTCCTCAGTAATTTCTCCTTGCTGACAGGCTTTAAGCTGCTGCAAAATTGCCTCTTTTGCCACTGCATAGTTTTCGGAAGCAATTCCGGAAGACACTGCCATAACGCCTTTGAACTTTTCCAGAGAAGAGGATGCATAGTAGCAAAGTGACAAGGCCTCTCGCACCTGCAAAAACAGTTTACTGGTAACGCCGGAACCGTAGATGCTGTTGAGAACCATCAGGGCTGGATAGGCCGGATCGGAAGCTGTGCATCCCGTCCGGAATCCCAGTGTCAGCTTACCCTGGCTCACTTCCATACGCTCCGTCACTTCCCGGACTCGGTCCGCTTTGGTCACAACCTGTGTCCCCACCGCGTCCAATACTCTGCGGGGCATGGGAGCCAATGCCTCTGTAAGCAGCTGCTTTACCGTTTCCTGAGAGGCTCTGCCCATATAAAAAATCTCCACCTGGGACTGGCTCAGCATTTTTTCATACTGGCTATATAACACGCGTGCTGAGATTTTTTCCGCTGTTTCCACATCTCCCAGTCTGGGCGTTCCATAGGCTTCATCCTGACACATGAGTTTCAGCATTTGGGACATAGCAAAGCTGCGCTTGTCATTGATCTGTGCTTCTATTGTGTTAATTAAATTGACCTTTTCTCCTGTCACATAGCTTTCCCGGAAAGCTCCCTGTTCCAAGACTGGCTGCAACAAAATTTCTCCGAGAAAAGCAACCATAGGCGCCAGTACCTGATCTCCCGGAAAGGTGAAATCGTCTTCTATGAAATCCAGGAAGAACCCCACTGACTGAATTTCTCCCTTTTTCCGTACCAGGGTTCCCATACTTGCACCATATAGCTCATCCAAGAACTGAGATATGCTTTGCATATCCGGATGAGATTGGCTGCCTCGTAACAACACACTGGGAATTAGGGCATATTCAGAGGCCGTCTGCCTGTGCAGTGGCCGCAAAAAGTTGATACTGAAACACCCTGTTTTGAATTTTCGGGTCCGCACTGTCCGGAGATAAATTCCCGGCAAAATTTCTACTCTATTTTCCATGAAAATACACCTTTATAAAAGTATTCCAATTATACAACAGTATGGTAAAAAAGTAAAATCTTTTGGAAATTACTTGTCATACTTTGTGCTTTCTAGTAAACTGGTTAGTAGACGTTTGTTACTTACATTGGAAAAGAGGGTTACGCCATGCAGTGGTTGGAAATCACAATTCAAACGACCTCGGCTGGAATAGATTTTGTCGCAGCACAGCTGACTTTACTTGGCTTCGACAGTTTTATTATGGACGATCAGGAAGATTTTCATAATTTTTTGGAAAATAATACCCAGTATTGGGACTATGTAGACGAGGATTTAGCGAAAAAGATGGAGGGAATTTCCCAGATCCGGTTATATCTGGAAGACGGACCGCAGGCTATGGAGCAAATCTCCTATTTAAAGGATCAGCTGTCTGTTCTAAAACACAACCTTTCGGATGTAGACTTGGGTACTTTGCAAATATGCAAAGCCAGCTGCCAGGATGAGGATTGGGAAAACAATTGGAAACAATACTATACGCCCATTCCCATTGGTAAACGGTTGCTGGTAGTCCCTCAGTGGCTAAATCCGGAAAATCCGGAAGGTCGGATTCCTGTGTTTCTGGATCCCGGAATGATTTTTGGAACCGGTGCTCATGCATCCACTCAAATGTGCATGCAAACTCTGGAACACACAATACAAGGTGGTGAACATGTCCTGGATTTGGGAAGCGGAAGCGGAATTCTATCCATCACTGCCATTTTATTGGGTGCCTCTTCCGCTGTCGGGGTAGACATTGATCCCAAAGCAGAAGACATTGCCCGGGACAATGCGGCCATTAACCAAATTGGCAGGGAACAATTTACGGCCATTACCGGTGATGTACTCGGCGATCAATGCATGATGCAGACGCTGGCACAGGAACCCTATGATATCGTTCTTGCCAATATTGTAGCCGACGTAATTCTTTCTCTGGCCCCGGTAGTACCGCATTTTCTGCATACTGGTTCCCAATTTATCTGTTCCGGTATCCTCCAATCCCGCCTCGCTGAAGTGGAGTCTGCACTTCAGACTGCCGGCCTGACAGTCATCCAGAAGCGTCAGATCGACGACTGGTGCCAACTGACCGCCATACCAAGCGAGTCATAAAGGAGGCCCTGACGTTGCGAATTTTCTCCTATCGGAATAAAACCCGTCTGAAAGAGGGCCTTATTTTCACCGCTGTGGCAGCTTTGTTAGTCTTTGCCATACTGATCGGCGTCTTTATTTACTTACAGCGCTTTCTGGTATATACTGCTGACGGTGTCCGGCTGGATTTCTCTCAGCCATCAACCATATCCCCGGTCCAATCTGCAGACAAATCTGAGAATCCCCCCCTGCAAAACGACGGAGTTACGCCGGAGATTGATATCGTCATGGAAAATGAAACCGTTACGAATCAGAAAGAACGTTTTTCCGGTCTCTATCTCACCACTTCCATGTTGGCCGATTTGGACTCGGTCACTTCAGCCCTGTCCGCCATGGAGACACCCCAGGCCGTCATGGTGGATATGAAGAGCATCTTTGGGAATTTTTACTACCAATCCTCAATCGACGGTACACAAACCGCCAGTGCGGATCTGACTGGTATTGCGGAACTTCTCTCCGATCTGAAAGAAAAAGGTGTTTATCTGATTGCACGTATCCCTTCCTTCTCTGACAGCAACTTTGCCCTGGCAAATCAGTCTTGTGGCCTGGCTTTGTCCAGCGGCGCTCTTTGGATGGATGAAAACGGATGCTATTGGCTCAATCCTGACGATGCACTGGTGGTATACTATCTGGAGGCCATCGCTGCCGAACTGGAAAGCCTCGGATTTCAGGAAGTAGTTTTCGACCAGTTCGCATTTCCAGACAGTGAAAACATTGTATATCCGGAAGAGTTTTCTCAGGAAGATGCCCTTGTAAACTGTGCAACCCAGCTTGTAAGCAATCTCCAGGATTCCGGGATCGCCGTTTCTTTTGGCTCTACTGTACCTTCTGTAGCCTCCCTGGGATACCGGACTTATCTCTCCGCTTCTGAAGGCTCTCAGGTGGCATCTCTGGTACAGACATTTTCCACAACCCTGGAAGATCCCAGCTCACAAATCGTCTTTGTGACCACCTCTCGGGATACCAGATTTCAGACTTACAGCGTACTTTTGCCGCTGGTGGATAGCCAGACCTAGTCACATGGCCTGTGTTTCCCTATCTGGCCAGGAAAGCTGTACATACTAAAATATCATTTGCCCCCGGCGCGTCTCGTCTGCATACCAGAGGAGTGTCCGCCGAGTGTTCTACTGTTATCCATTACTCTGAAAGGAGGTAACCAACTTTGATTACCATTGAAGATCTGAAAAAGAACGAAAAAATCAGTACTTATATTGCCAAAGCTGATGAATCCCTCATTGCACTTGGCTATACGGAGCACAGCTTTGCCCATGTGTGCAGTGTGGCAGAAACGGCAAAATATATCTTGCAGACTCTCAATTATCCGGAACATGAGGTTGCGCTCGCACAAGTTGCCGGCTATCTTCATGATATTGGAAATCTGGTCAATCGGGTGGATCATTCCCAGAGCGGCGCTGTAATGGCTTTTCGCATCCTGGAGGACATGGGAATGGACCCAGTAGACATTGCCACCGTCGTTTCTGCCATTGGCAATCATGATGAAGGGACCGGTGTTCCCGTCAATGCCGTCGCCGCTGCTTTAATTTTGGCGGATAAATCCGATGTTCGCCGCAGTCGTGTTCGGAACCAGGATAAATCTACTTTTGACATTCATGACCGGGTCAACTACTCTGTGAAAAAGTCTCTTTTAAAAATCAATGAAGAGCACACCATTATCAAGCTTAAATTGACGGTAGATACCCACTACAGTTCGGTAATGGATTATTTTGAAATTTTCTTAGGACGTATGACCATGTGCCGAAAGGCAGCACAGGCTCTGGGACTGGAATTTAAACTGATTATCAACGAACAGCAGCTGATGTAAGGAAACGGTCTTCAGGTTTGTCTCCAGATCAACCTGGAAACCGACAGAAAGCAGCCGGCAGGATCACCTGCCGGCTGCTTTCTGTCTGACCGCTTTTAAAGTGCTGATCCCTGGGATGATCTTGCTGAACAAAAATTTTTCTTTTTTCGTCCAACGGTTGTAACCTTTCTCCAAAAAATCCCTCTTACAAAATAGAACGCAGGGAACGGGAGGTGTGATACTGTTGGACGATCCGCAAATTTTACAGCTGTTTTACGTCCGAGACCCCTGTGCAATTGTACAAACCCAAAACCGATATGGAGAAAAGCTGTTTCATCTGGCCTTAAATATTTTACACAACCGGGAAGACGCGGAAGAGGCAGTGAATGACACCTATTGGAAGGCCTGGGATACCATTCCTCCGCAAAACCCGCAGTTTTTCTTCGCCTATTTGGCCCAAATCTGCCGCCGTCTTGCCTTTGGAAAGCTGGATTGGCTCCACGCAAAAAAGCGAAGCGGGCAGTTGGTCAATCTGAGTCGGGAACTGCAGGTATGTGTGCCCGCCGGAGAGCCGGACTGTCAAGTGGAATCCAAAGAGCTGGTGCAGGCTCTCACCCGGTTTCTGGCTTCCTTACCACCGGAAGCCAGGATTCTCTTCGTGCGGCGTTACTGGTTTGCAGACTCCATTTCGGACATTGCATCCCAGTGCCAAATCAGCACTGCTAAAGTGAAAACCTCGTTACACCGTACCCGTAAAAAACTGAAGCACTTTTTAGAGCAGGAGGGATTCTCCTTATGACCGGACAAGATTTACTGTGGGCACTACAGGATTTGGATGCGCAATTTATCCAGGAAGCCCATAAGGCGGATAAGTTTTTAAAGAAGACAGCTCCCTTTCCCCGCAATCGGGAAACAGTTGGGGGCGCCGCTTTTTCCCCCAAACGCCTGACTTTCCATTTCCGTCATACAGGCATACTTGCGGTCTGTATAACTGGAGTCGTCATGTTAGGCTTATTCACCGGTTGGTTCGACCGTCAAACCTACATTCCGCAACCGGCCGAACGACCCCAAGAATCTCCAGAGTCCCAGCTACCAGACTCCCATGGCCGTTCCGATTGGAATGCCTCCCATCCTCCGGCTTTGGAGGAACCCAAGTCAGATGATCCGGATACCGCCGCAAGCCAAACCGTCTATCTGTACCAAACGGACATTGCCGTCAACCAGCTGGACGACCAGCTCATTGACGCTGCACCGATCTATTATGACCCATCCCTGTATGAAACGGTACTTTGGGACTCAGAAGATATCGCCGCGTACTATGGAATCCAATTGGCGCCAGCCTACCTTCCTTCCGGTCTTATGCCTGCTCCCGGAAATGGAAATGCTCGTGTAATTCAAAAAAAGGACGGAACACTGGTAAAAGACACGGTTGTCTTGGGGTTCCATCACGCCTATCATGAAGATGGCTCGCCGATGCTTACAGAAGAAGTACGGGCTAGCAAGGGTTTCTATCTGCGTGCTTCCAAAATAGGCCTTCTGAAAGACTGTCTCTATATTTTACCGGAAAACCCTGTCCAGACCACACAATTGGGAGATACTTCTGTCACTTTTGGCTATCGATCCATGAGCTACGGACCTTATGATCCGGATACCCATTCACCTTCCGGTTATTACGATTTGTATGTGGCCGAATTTACCTGGAAAGATACAGAATTTCAAATTGTGACAGAACAATTACCCTTGGAAGAAATCATCAAGTTGGTTGCCTCCATTTTGTATGGCACCGATGACATCGTGGTTCTGTCATAAGTTTCCCAGCGAGGCTCCTTAGTGCAGATGTCTTTCCGTTTTCTCACGGCTACACAGTCTTCTCTTTCCCGGAAAATCCGTCCTGATTGCCGGCCAATTCAAAATTTCCCGTTCATCCAAAACCGGGCGTATGGCTTTCGCAGTGCCATACGCCCGGTTTGATTGCGTTTCAGTATTTATTTCCTATTGCAAAAGTTCACACACCAAGTCCGTGTATTCCGTAGGATTCTCCAACGGTAAGTCTGCAATCAGCAATGCCTGATAGTAAAGAATTTTGGCATATTTTTTTGCCCTCTCCGGATCTTGCGCCACTGCCAACTCTAATTTTTGGAATACCGGATGCTGAGCATTGAGCTCTAAAATCCGTCCTGAGTCGGTCGCCATCTCCGGATTCACTTTTTTAAAGTATTTCTCCATCTCAAAGCTGACGCCGGTATCCGGTACCATACACACAGGATGACTCCGCAGGATTGCGCTCAGCCGCACTTCCTTTACCAAATCCCCCAGGGTTTCTTTTACAAAGTCCAAAGTTCCCTTGGAAGCCTGAGCCTTCTGCTCTGTCTGCTTTTTCTCCTCTTCCGTCTCCAGGCCCAAATCGTCTATCAGAGCGTTTTTAAAAGACTTCTCTTCATAAGTAAAGAGGGTCTTGGGGATAAATTCATCTACATCCGCGGTAAAGTATAACACGTCGTACCCTTTGTCTTTCAGCTGCTCCAGCTGCGGCAAGTGCTCCAGACGGGTTTTGCTTTCCCCGGTTGCATAATAGATGAATTTCTGATCCTCCGGCATCGCCTGCACATATTCTTTCAAAGTGATCAGCTTGTTCTCCTTGCTGGACCAGAACAGGATCAAGTCCTGAAGGGCTTGCTTGTTGGCGCCAAAATCCTTAACCAGGCTGTACTTCAGCTGCAATCCAAAGGCCTGGAAAAACGACTCATATTTCTCCCGATCCTGATCCCGCAGCTTTTCCAGCTCAGATTTGATTTTCTTTTCCAGATTATTGGAGATCAGGGCCAACTGCCGATTGTGCTGCAACATCTCCCGCGAAATGTTGAGACTCAGATCTTGGGAATCTACTACGCCTTTGACAAAGCCAAAGTACTCCGGCAATAAGTCTTCGCAATTCTCCATAATCATAACCCCGGAAGAGTACAGTTGCAGTCCCCGCTGATATTCGGCAGAATAGTAATTGAAGGGTGCTTTACCGGGAATATAGAGAAGTGCCTTGTATGACACCGTGCCTTCCGCATTGACATGTATCGTCGCTAAAGGTTTTTCAAAGTCCATAAACTTCTCATGGTAGAAGTTTTCATATTCTTCTTCCGTTACGTCTTTTTTATTCCGCTGCCACAGGGGTACCATGGAATTGAGAGTCTTGACTTCTGTCACCGTTTCATATTCGGGTTTCTCTGCATCTTCCGTTCCCTCTTTCACCCGAGTGGTTTCCATCTCCATGTGAATGGGATAACGAATATAATCCGAATACTTTTTCACCAGCCGCTGGAGTTCAAATTTTTGCAGGAACCGAGAATACTTTTCTTCTTCCGTATCCTCTTTCAGCCGCATAATCACATCCGTACCGGGCTGCTCTTTCTCACAAGCCGTTATGGTGTAGCCGTCTGCACCAGAAGATTGCCACATCCACGCTTCTTCACTACCAAATTTTTTGGAAATTACCGTCACAGCATCCGACACCATAAAAGCCGAATAGAACCCCACACCAAACTGGCCAATAATGTCAACCTCGTCGAGTTTTTCCATATCCTCCTTAAACTGGAATGAACCGCTTTTACAAATGGTACCCAAATTGGTCTCCATTTCATCTTTGTCCATGCCAATTCCGTTATCGCTGATGGTCAAAAGTTTATTTTTTTCATCTACCGTAATGGTAATGGCAAAATCACTGCGGCTCAGACCGACTGAGTCATCCGTCAGAGAAAGATACGCCAACTTGTCAATTGCATCCGAAGCGTTGGAAATTATTTCCCGCAAAAAAATCTCATTATGTGTATAAATGGAATTGATCATCAAATCCAGAAGACGCTTTGATTCTGCCTTAAACTGTTTTTTTGCCATGATGTCACGTCCTTGATTGTAAAATTAGCACTCATTTATTTCGAGTGCTAATGTTATTATACTGCATGTTTTATAAAATGCAAGAGGTTTTCAAAAATTTACTTTCCTGTGATAGGGAAATATGATAAAATGAATTTTAGTCTGTAACAAGGAGCTTACTATGATCACAGTCAATAATCTTGGCGTGCAGTTCGGAAGTTCTGTACTCTTTCAACATGTAGATTTACAATTTACCGCTGGAAACTGTTACGGCATCATTGGTGCCAACGGCGCGGGAAAATCCACTTTTCTGAAAATTCTCGCCGGCGAGCTTGACAGTACCAGCGGACAAGTTTCCTATCAGCCCGGGATTCGGATTTCCGTTTTAAAACAGGATCAGTTTCAGTTTGACAGTTTTACCGTTCTGGATACCGTCATCATGGGCAATCAGCGGCTGTACCAAATAAGTAAGGAAAAGGATGCCCTTTATGAGAAGCCGGATTTTACCGAAGAAGACGGTCTTTTGGCCTCCGAACTGGAAACAGAGTTTGCCGAACTGAATGGCTGGGAAGCCGAGTCGGAAGCCAGCCGGCTTCTGCAGGGACTGGGAATTCCCGTAGACCTGCACGAAAATCTCATGGCCGATATGGATGGCCGTATGAAAGTAAAAGTATTATTGGCACAAGCTCTGTTTGGGAAACCGGACGTAGTAATGCTGGATGAGCCCACCAATAATCTGGATATTGCTTCTATTACCTGGCTGGAAGATTTTTTGCTGGACTATGAAGGTACCGTAATCGTTGTCAGCCATGACCGCCATTTCCTGAATACAGTCTGTACCCATATCGTAGACATCGACTATGGCAAAATTAAGCTGTATGTGGGCAACTACGATTTTTGGTATGAGTCCAGCCAGTTAATTCAAGCTCTGATTCGTAACAAAAATAAGCAAAATGCAGAAAAAATTGCTGAACTACAAGCCTTTATTGCCCGCTTTGCCGCCAACAAAGCAAAAAGCAAACAGGCAACGTCCCGCCGGAAGCTGTTGGACAAGCTGACCATCGAAGAACTGCCCGCCTCCTCTCGCCGCTATCCTTT
>CALXCQ010000099.1 GCA_944386835.1 uncultured Oscillospiraceae bacterium
TTTCACGAGAGCTATTTCTCCCAGTATATTGACTACCTCTGCGGCCTGCTCCATGGGGATTTGGGACAATCCTATGTGCACAAACAGCCGGTCATCCAAATGATAGGCAATGTTTTGCCCAACACAGTGACCTTGGCGGTGGGCGGAATTCTGGTGGCTGCAGTGATAGGGATTCCTCTTGGAATCCTGGCCGCCACTCACAGAAACAAGATGCCGGATCACATTGTATCTGTCATGACGCTGTGGGGTGTTTCTACCCCTATTTTTTGGCTTGGATTAATTTTGGTCCTGATTTTTTCGGTAAAACTGGGCTGGCTTCCGGTTATGAGCCGGGGCAGCTTGGAAAATGGTCTCTGGGATTTTATCTCCCACATGATTTTGCCCATTTTAACCATATCTACAGTCCCTTTGGCCAATATCATGATCATCACACGCTCCAGCATCATCAACATTTTAAATAAAGACTTCTATAAAACCCTGGTGGCCTATGGTATGCCCAGGAGAGTGCTGAGAAGGCATATGCTGAAAAATGCTTTGCCGGCCATTATGAATGTGACAGGGATCCAACTCTCCAGCGCTTTAACGGGGGCCATATTAACGGAGACGGTGTTCAATTGGCCCGGAATGGGAAAGCTGACTTCAGACGCCATCACCGGGCGCGATTATACCTTGGTGCAGGGGTGCGTACTGTTTATGGCAGTTGTGTACGTCCTGGTGAATTTGGTCACTGATATCATCACCTGCTGCGTCAGCCCCCAATCTGCGGAAGTTGAAAACACTCAGAAAGGATAAGGAGGCGCGTCATGGGGGAAACAGAGCTGCAAGTATCAGAAGAGCAGCTGCTTCAATACCGGAGAGAGAAGAGGTTCTGGAAGCGATTTCAAAAAAACAAGTTGGCCGTATTTGCACTAATGGTTCTTTTTCTTATCCTTCTCTCCACCGTTTTTGCAGATCAATTGACACCGTACGATAATTACCAACTGGACCTAACGGCTACTTATCTCCGTCCCGGAGAACAGGGCCATATTTTAGGCACCGATGAAGTGGGCCGTGACCTCTTGACCAGAATCCTCCACGGCGGCAGAGTATCCCTGACTGTGGCTCTGTCCAGCTTGCTGATTGGAATGTCCCTTGGCACCTTGCTGGGAATCGTTTCCGGTTCCATGGGCCGTGTGCCCGATACTCTGATTATGCGTACCATGGACGGGATGTCCGCTTTTCCCACAATCCTTCTCGCCCTGCTTTTCATGACGGTACTGGGCCCCGGGATTCCCAACCTGATTATAGCGTTGGCTGTGGGAAACGTACCGAAATTTGCCCGCATGTCCCGCAGTCTGGTTCGTGCCGAGGTCAGGCAGGATTACCTGATTGCAGAACAGTCCTTAGGGGCATCCCCATTGAGAATCATGTTCCACCACATACTGCCCAATATTTTTCCCACCATCCTGGTCTATGGAACCCTCCACATTGGAAATGCCATTATTGCGGAAGCATCCCTCAGCTTTCTGGGGCTGGGCGTTGCAACGCCCACCGCCTCTTGGGGAAATATTCTGAAATCCGGGAAAACTGTAATTGAAACACAGCCCCATATTTCCCTCTTTTCCGGACTTGCCATCGTAATTGCCGCAATCTCATTTAATTTAATTGGAAACGGCGTCCGGGACGCCATGGATCACAAGCTGTAATAAAGGTATTTTGCAAAAAACGCCAGAACGCTTCCCCGAAATCACTGCTTTGAATAATTATAGCAGCCCATTGTCTATTCTGCTTTTCAGTTGAAAGACTTTTTTCTCAATGATACGGATTACTTCTAAGAAAATTTCATCCCCCTTACCGGTTGGGTCATCCAGCCCCCAGTCTTCCCGATATCGGCAGGGCAGCGATGGACAGGATACGTTGCAACCCATGGTTATCACAATGTCAACCGGGGGAATCTCACGCAGCAGCTTACTGTGTTGCTTCTGCTCCATATCCACACCGTAAAGCTGTTTCATCAGCCGTACTGCGTCCTGATTGATTTGCGGCTTGGTCTGCGTGCCTGCGGAATAGCTGTCGAACGAATCGGCGGCCAGTAGCCTGCCCAGTGCTTCTGCTATCTGACTGCGACAGGAATTGTGGACACACACAAAGGCCACTTTTGGTTTTTGGCCCATCGGTTACCCCCTAACTTTCTGGATTAGCGCTTTGGCCTCGTCCTTTTTTAAAACCTTTCCATAGGACACAACCTTGCCATCTACCACCAGCGCCGGGGTCGTCATCACTCCATAGGCAGCAATCTGCGTAAAATCGGTCACGTGATCAATCGCCGTCTCCATACCCAGTTCCGCCAGCGCCTCACGGTTGGCCCGCTCCAAAGCGTTACATTTAGCGCATCCTGAGCCAAGCACTTTGACGCCGTTGGAGGCCTTGCCGGCCTCCGCCCGGGCTATCGCCTCAGGTGTGCAGCTGCCGCTGCAGCAGGAAGTCTTCTCCCCTTCCTTGTTTCTGCTAAAAAGTCCCATATTTCATACCTCCTAAATTAAATGAAAAGAAATTGGAATATATTAAACAAATAGCCGACCAGGATGATGCCAACTGTGCAGACGCCGATAAATAAAGCCAGCAGTTTGGGCTTGACCGCCTTGCGCAGCATGATCATAGATGGCAAACTCAGTGTTGTAACCGCCATCATAAAGGCCAGGATCGTACTAAGCTGTGCGCCTTTTGCGAGCAGGGCTTCTGCCACTGGAATGGTGCCAAAAATATCCGCATACATGGGAACGCCCACCAGGGTTGCCAGGAGCACTCCGAAGGGATTATTGCTGCCCAACACAGCCGAAATCCAGCTCTCCGGTATCCAGTTGTGGATTACTGCGCCAATCCCCACACCCACCAAAATGTAGGGAAACACCTTTTTGAAGGTTGACGCGACCTGTTCTTTTGCGTACCGCATACGCTCTGCTTTAGTTAGAGTGGGAGATTCAATATCTACACTTCCGGCGGAAAGGATGAAGCTCTTCACATACTTTTCCATGTGTAGCTTTTCAATGATGGTACCGCCCACAACAGCGATTATCAATCCTACCAGCACATAGATCACTGCCACCCTTGCGCCGAAGATGCTCATCAGCAATACCAAACTGACCAAGTCCACCATGGGAGAGGAGATTAAAAAAGAAAACGTAACTCCTAAAGGAAGTCCCGCGCTGCTGAAACCGATAAACAGCGGGATAGAGGAACAGGAACAGAACGGCGTCACTGTCCCAAGCAGGGCCGAAATGATGTTTGCACCGAGCCCATGAAAACGGCCTAAAATCTTCTTGCTGCGTTCTGGAGGGAAGTAGCTTTGGATATAGGAAATGACAAAGATCAGAAAACACAGAAGAACCGTAATTTTTATCACATCAT
>CALXCQ010000100.1 GCA_944386835.1 uncultured Oscillospiraceae bacterium
AAAGCCTTCTGCTCCCTCGGTCAGATAAATGCGTTCCCAGTCTTTTATTCGTTTGTCACAGCTGACATCAAATCGTCTCGCAGTTTCCCGGTAGCTTAGCTTCTCCGCCAGCATCGTTCCTATCACCATCTTCTTGAATTCTGGTGTGTAGCGTTTGTTTGGTATCCCTTTTGGCATATTAAAGCACCCCTCTTGTTATCCAGTATATCATACTGTCTAACAATTGGGGTGCAGTTCATTTTGTGCTGCGGTTTTACTTCTGATTCAATTATTTCAAAATCAAATTCACTACTTTGTTAGGGACATGGATTACCTTTACTAAACTTTTTCCTTCAGCAAATTTGGCAATCTTTTCATTGTTTAGCGCCACGGAAACGACGGTCTCCTGATCGCTTCCTACCGGGACCTGAATGGTACCCCGCAGTTTTCCACCAATTTGTACCGCCATCTCTACGGCAGCATCAACGGTCTTAGCCGGATCGTAAGCTGGCCATTCTTGCTGACACGCCATTTTTCCCGTAGCGTCAGCAAATCCCAAAATTTCCCACAACTCTTCCACCATATGCGGTGCAAAAGGACTCAGGAGCAGAAGCAATATCCGCACGTCTCCTTTGGAGCATCCATTGGCGTAAAACTCGTTAACCATCGTCATCAGAGCTGCAATTGCAGTGTTCATTTTCAGCTCATCGATATCTTCCGAAACTTTTTTGATCGTCTTATGAATGATCGACTCATTTTTCTCAGAAATCTCTTCACTATTGGTGCAACAATCTGCTAAATTCCAAACTCTGTCCAAGAATCGCTTAGAGCCTTTGACCGCTTCATTAGACCAGGAAACCGCTTTCTCAAAGTCACCGATAAACATAATATGAAGGCGCATCGTATCGGCCCCATACTGGTCTACAATATCGTTGGGATTTACTACATTCCCCCGGGACTTGGACATCTTTTCGCCGCCCTCGCCCAGAATCATGCCATGGCTTGTACGTTTCTGATACGGCTCTTTTGTAGGAACTACCCCAATATCGTAAAGGAATTTGTGCCAAAACCGGCTATAGAGCAAGTGTAAAGTGGTATGTTCCATACCGCCATTATACCAGTCCACCGGACTCCAGTAATCCAATGCCTCTTTGGATGCCAGCTCTTTATCATTATGAGGATCCATATATCGTAGGAAATACCAAGAAGATCCTGCCCATTGCGGCATCGTATCTGTTTCACGCTTTGCTGGACCACCACAATGAGGGCAAGTAGTATTTACCCAGTCTGTCATCTTCGAAAGAGGCGATTCGCCAGTATCCGTTGGTTCATAACTCTCTACATTAGGCAGAAGCAGAGGCAACTGAGACTCTGGCAGCGGCACCCAACCACATTTCTCGCAATAAACCATTGGAATCGGTTCTCCCCAATAACGCTGGCGAGAGAACACCCAGTCTCGAAGTTTATAGTTGACTTTTTGTTTACCAAGTTTCTGCTCTTCCAGCCATTTCTCCATAACTGGGATTGCCTGTTTTACAGTTAAACCATTTAGGAAACCGGAATTAACCAAAATTCCCGTATCGTCTTTCAGAGTGAAGGCCTCTTTTTCCACGTCGCCACCAGCAACGACCTCTACAATCTCACAGCCGAACTTTTTTGCAAATTCCCAGTCGCGGGTATCGTGGGCAGGAACTGCCATAATGGCGCCCGTTCCATATGTAACGAGCACATAGTCGGAAATAAATATGGGAATTTCTTTGCCATTCACCGGATTAATTGCGCGGACTCCCTGAATCATAACGCCTGTCTTTTCCTTATTCAGTTCTGCACGCTCAAAGTCAGATTTTCTGGCCGCCTCTTCTACGTACGCTTCTACTTCTTGATAATTGGTGATGAGCGGTTTCCACTTCTTTACAAATTCGTGTTCTGGTGCCAAAACCATGTAAGTGGCCCCAAACAAAGTGTCGCAGCGAGTCGTAAATATCTTTAGAACATCTCCTGCAGTTGTGGTAAAGTTTACTTCTGCACCGGTAGAACGTCCAATCCAGTTGCGCTGTTGAATTTTAACCCTCTCGATGTAATCCACATCATCCAGATCATCAATCAGCCGTTGTGCGTATTCGGTAATTTTCAGCATCCACTGGCTTTTCTCTTTCCGGACTACTTCGCTGCCACAGCGTTCGCAAACACCATTCACAACTTCTTCATTTGCCAATACACATTTGCAGCTGGTACACCAGTTAACTGGCATCGTTGTTTTATACGCAAGGCCTTTTTCATACAGCTTTAAAAAAATCCACTGCGTCCATTTATAATATTGGGGATCTGTTGTATCCACCACTCGGTCCCAGTCGAAAGAGTATCCCAGCATTTTCAATTGCTGAGTAAAACGCGAAATATTCTGTTTGGTGACAATCGCAGGATGGACATGATTCTTTATCGCATAGTTCTCCGTGGGCAACCCGAAAGCGTCAAATCCAATGGGAAACAAAACGTTATATCCTTGCATTCTCTTTTTACGGCATATAATATCCATTGCCGTAAAAGGACGCGGATGTCCTACATGTAAGCCCTGGCCAGAGGGATAGGGAAATTCAATCAAACCGTAAAACTTTTTCCGTGGATCCCCGGTCACTGCAGCATAAGGTTTTGTTTCTTCCCATTTAGCTTGCCATTTCTTTTCAATGTTTGTAAAATCGTATTTCATTTGTTCCACCTTTATTCTTACAGAATAGAGGATAGCGGCACTTGTGTCGCATCGCTCCAAAGACGCTCTAAATCATAGAATTTTCGGGTTTCTTCCGTAAAAACATGAACCACTAGACATCCGAAGTCTAACAATACCCAGCTTCCTCCTCTATGTCCTTCTCTGTGAAGCAGAGGTTCCTTTAACTGGTCCATAACTTTTTCCACTTCATCACACAGGGTCTTGACATGAGTATTAGAAGTTCCGGTACAAATCAGAAAATAATCTGCAAGCGTAGATACATCCGATATGGCCAGTAAGCTGATTTCCATACCCTTTTTTGCATCTAAAGCTTTTGCCGCAGCAACCGCTATTTCCTTTGGCTGTAACAAATTACCAGTCCTTTCTCCTATGAGTTTTCGGGGGTAGTAGAAGTTGTTGAAGGTTGTTCCTGTGTCAATTCCGATTGGGTCAGTGAGTCCGGCGTATTGGAATCTGGCTGGGGTGCCGGTTCTTCCGGACTCGTGGAATCCGTAATCAATGGGTTCTGAACCTCCCCATCCGGCGTGTCCCCTTCTTCTGGTTGTTCCGGAATCTCTTCGTCTCCCGTAGAAGGTGTTTCCGGCTGCGTCTGCTCTGGATTTTGTGTATCCCCCGCATTGGGTTGCAGCACACCTGACTCATTTCCGGTTTCTCCTTGAGCAGGCGTCTGTGTATCCGATTGATTCACATCTGTAGATTCGTTCCCACTGTTAGCCCCTGAACTGCCGGAAGTACCCGTAGATCCTGCTGAGCTTGAAGAATTGGTTCCGCCGGAAGTTCCAGATGAACTCGAAGAGCCAGAAGAACTGGATGTGCTTCCACCGCTCATGGTGCGTATCTGTAGATTACTCAGGGGAATATCCGTATCATAGGGATTAAAGTATTCGTTTACAATTTCTAAAACTTGCTTTGGATATAAAACATAGTAGGAGCCATAGGAGGTCTCAACTCCCTCCCCAGGTAAGGTAAAGGTGGGGACATCGGTAAAATCACACTTTAATAATTCCTGAGCAAAATAAACTAAATTGCCAATTGTTAAGTCTGTAAAAACATACTCTTTAAAGATCTCCGCGAATTCTGGAATTTTATCTAAATTGCTCAAGGAAACACACTGTTTTGCTGTCGCCAACAGAAAGTCCTGTTGCACTTTTGTGCGCTGAATATCGGCCATAGCATAGCTGCGGTACCGTACCAGTTGCATGGCATGTTCTCCATCTAACGTCTGCAAACCGGCCTGTAAATCGATATACAAATCTTGAGTCGGATCTACATAGTACATATTCTGAGGTACTTCAAATTCTACCCCGCCGATTAAATCCACAATTTTAACGAAGGCTTCCAGGTCAACCAAGACATATCCGTCAACTTCAAATCCCAGGATAGCAGTTAGGTGCTTGATGAGGTAGTTCATCCCATCCTCACCCATTCCACCTACGCCATAAGCACTATTAATTTTAGGAACACTGTAATTGGCATTGATATAGGTATCCCTCGGAACACTCATCATGGCTACCGTATGATTGGTAGTGTCCAATCTTGCAATAATGATGGTATCCGTTCTGGTTCCATCGTTGTCTGTTCCCAGAAGCAAAATATTATAATAGCCCTCTTTCTGACTACCTGGGATTTCGATGTCCAACTCCAGCTCTGCACCTGTATCCGGGTCCAAAGTGGTTACTTTGTGGGTATTGGGTTTGGAGTCTTCTTTTTCTCCATTTTCCAGAGAAGTATGCTTGGAGCTGCTTTTTTCCGGCGGTCTGACATAATGATTGTAGATCCCCACACATTCCAATGTCAGCAAAACAACAGCCACCAACAAAAGAAGCAGTCCGCGGTGGGTTCCATTTAAGTGAAATTTCCCTCTACGAGCAGAATTCGAATCGGAAGATTTTTCAGACGCAGAACTATCTGAGTCCGACGTAGCATGGTTCAGAACGGACCTTCGCTTTTCTGTATGGGAATTGCTTCGCTTGTTGCCGAATAATTTCATACTAGTTTCCTTTCTGTTTCAAAGACAAAAGAAATTTCTCAGCTCTTTGAGAATTGGGATCACAGGATTTTCCCTTTTCTTTTAGAAAATTGATAGACAATTGCAAGGCCTGCAATAAGGCCTCATCTAAATTCTCAAAGGCCAATTTGCGAACGGACGCAATACCTTCAAAATTTCGACTGGGTTCTATAAAATCGGCAAGGTAGAGAACCTTATCTAGAAGTCCCATATTCTCCTTACCCGTTGTATGCCACTGAATTGCTTTGCAAACTTCATCACATTCCCCAAAAATAGCCTTGGCAACTGCTGCACCTGTCTTAGCATGAAGCAATTGGGGATTCTCTTCCTCAAAATTAGATAATATAATACCATATCTTTCACACAATAGCAACTGATCCGCCGGTCTGACCGGCTTTGTAATATCGTGTAAAAGTGCTGCCCTTTGGGCCAATACAGCATCTGCATCATAACACTCAGCAAGCCGGACTGCCATATCAACGCATCCTGCAATGTGCGCAATACGCTTGGTATCTGCCAATGTATAACTGACTTCTTGCAAAGTACCCAAAGATACCTTCTGTAAAGTTCCACCTGTATAATAGAAACTGTTTTTCTCTATAAATTTTAGTACATCCGGATGTAAATATGCATCGGCACAGCCAAATGCTAAAAGCCTTCTCACTTGCGTTGAGGAAACATCCACTGCCTTATGCGGCACCAAGCAAACTTTTGCCTGGTAGCGCTCCCTATAGAACTGTGCCAGCCGTTCTATCTCTTCCTTCTGTTTTTTATCTCCATCACTGCGGGCAAATGTCACCAATACGGCAAGCTTACAAATTTCATCTGCGCGATACCATTGGGAAAAGCTCAAAAACATATCCGTCCCCATGAGTAAATAAAGTTCATCCTCCGGAAACTCTCTGTGCAGTTGGTATAATGTCTCCACTGTATAACTGAGACCGTTTCTTTGTAGTTCCCAATCACACGCCTGTATACCCGTTACATGGGACAAGGCGATCTGTAACATCCGATATCGCATTTCTCCATCAGGAGTATGGGGCGGCAATGTTTTATGAGGAGGGACTTTGGCAGGCATCATAAGGATCTGGTCCAGGTTCAGTAATTCCTTTACATGCTGCGCCGCCTTGATATGGCCCAGATGGGGAGGATTAAAACTGCCTCCATATAGTCCAATTTTACCCACAGTTATTTCACCCGATTCACTTGGTTTTATTCCTCTTTTCAATTGCCGCTCTTACTGCCGCCTCATGAAAGTAGGCCTTTCTCTTCTCTTTTTGCTCTTTTGCATGCTTTCTGCGAGCTTGTACACCTAACCGAACAGGATTCACTTTTTTCGTTTTCTTTGCCGCTAGTTTTCGTTGTGCTTCCAGTTTCGGGGATTTTCGATAGAGGATAAATTTCGATCCTACAACTTGAATCCCCTCTGCACCCGTGGCTTCACACAGTGCGTCACAAGCTTCCCGGGCCTGCATAAACGCAGTTTCCAGCACCCTGCCTTTTATCAGCTCTCTGGCATCCAACAATTTCTCAGTCTCTTGAACCAAGCTGGGTGTAATGCCACCTTTTCCCACAATCAGCACTGTATCCAGAGTATTGCCTTGGGCACGAAGCTCGGCCCTCTGCTTACTTGTCAGCATGATATTCCTCCTGTTTTAGCAAATCTGCCAATCGGAACAAGGCTCTGGCCCTGTGAGAAATTTCATTCTTTCTCTGGCTTGTAATCTGGGAGAATGTCATTTTTTCCGAAGGTGTGTAAAAAATGGGATCATATCCAAAACCTCCGGTTCCAGCCGGTGCCCTTGTAATTAAGCCCTCACATTCACCTCGGGCGACCAAGGGCTCTTTCCCTGGAATCAGCATGGTAATGACGCTGACAAAGCGCGCTGTTCTCTGCGCGTCCGGCACATTCTCCATATTTTCCAAAACCCGGTACAGCCGCTCCTCATCTGTTGCCAATCCACAGTAGCGAGCAGAATACACACCAGGTGCACCTCCCAGCGCATCGACTACCAGGCCACTGTCATCTGCAACCGCTGCAAGTCCCGTCTGTTCCATTACCGCTTTTGCTTTCAGAAGTGAGTTCTCTTCAAATGTTTCGCCAGTTTCTTCTACATCAATATGAACGCCCAGATCGCTTTGTAAAACGACTTCAAAGCCCAGTTTTCCCAGAATTGCCTGCATCTCCCGCAGTTTTCCCTGGTTTTGACTTGCCAATACCACTTTCATACCAATTCCCCAATCAATTCTCGTTGTAATTTATGTAACGCAAAGTTTCCCTTTTGGCACAGCGCAACCAAAGTCTGCTGTTCTTCCAAAGTAAATGGCCTGGCTTCTCCCGTGCCTTGCAGTTCAATAATCTCACCTGCATCTGTCATAACGCAGTTGAGATCCACCATGGCTCGGCAATCTTCTTCATAGCAAAGATCCAAGAGAAGCGTATTATCTACAATCCCTGCCGAAATCCCCGCAACATAATGCGTCATGGGCATTTTCTGCAAGAGCCCCTCCTGGACAAGCTTTCGGCAGGCCAAAGCCAGTGCCACAAATCCACCGGTAACGGATGCAGTTCGCGTACCGCCATCCCCCTGCAAAACATCACAATCTATTGTAATTGTCCGACTGCCCAGCGCCTGTAAATCTACACTACTGCGTAAAGCGCGTCCAATCAGCCGCTGAATTTCCGCACTTCTCCCGTTGAGTTTTAATTTACTAATATCCCGCTTGCTTCTTTCTCTGTTGGCCCGGGGCAACATAGAATATTCTGCAGTAATCCATCCTCCAGATAAAACATGGGGTGGGACCCGTTCTTCCACAGAGGCATTGCACAAAACAACGGTATCTCCCATTTCAATTAAACAACTGCCTTCTGCAAATTTTGTAAATCCCGGTGTCATCTTTACAGGCCGGATTTCATCAAAGCTTCTCCCATCTTTTCGCATCAAACCAGCGCCTCCACAAATTCTTTCGCCTGGAATTCCATTAGATCGTCAATTTTTTCACCGACTCCCACAAATTTAACAGGGATTTGCAAACTGTCTGCCACAGCAATGACGATTCCGCCTTTTGCCGTACCATCCAGCTTTGTCAAAGCTATTCCCGTAACGCCTGCAATTTCCTGGAATTGACGCGCTTGAATCAGCCCATTTTGCCCTGTGGTTCCATCCAAGACCAAAAGCACCTCTTTTGATGCAGTCGGTAGCTCCCGATCAATAATCCTCGAAATTTTGGCCAGCTCATTCATCAAATTTTGCTTGTTATGCAATCGGCCTGCAGTATCACACAGAATTACATCGCTCCCACGGGCTTTTGCGGCGGATATGGCATCATAGACCACAGAGGCCGGATCTGCACCTTCGCCTTGGCGAATAATTTCCACGCCTGACCTTGTTGCCCAAATTTCCAACTGATCCGCGGCAGCCGCGCGAAACGTATCGGCTGCACACAAAAGGACCTTTTTCCCCTGCAGTTTCAGAAGATTGGCTATCTTACCTATTGTTGTGGTCTTCCCTACTCCATTGACGCCAATTACCAGAACCACCGATGGTCTCGTGCTCAGATCCAGCTTTGCACTGCCTACATTGAGCATATCCACCAGTACGTCTTTCAGCGCACGGCGGCCTTCCTCTACGGTCTTTAGTTTCTCCTCTTTTACTTTCTGACGCAGAGCTTCCACCGCTTTTACGGCCGTATCAACCCCCAAATCCGCCAAAATAAGACTTTCTTCCAGTTCCTCATAGAATTCGTCATCGAGCTCTGAAAAGCCAGTGAATACGCCTCCAATTGTAGAAGCAGTCTTAGCAAGTCCTGATTTAATCTTTTCAAAAAATCCCATAATCCATTTCCTCTTCTATGGTTTTCTTATGTTGCCAACCCCAACTGTTTTTCTACCTCATTTAAATTCAGCCTCAAGATCTTGGAAATTCCTTCCTCTTGCATAGTTACACCATACAAAGCATCAGAAGCCTCCATCGTTCCTCTTCTGTGCGTAATTACGATAAACTGCGTTTTATTACACAAATTCCGCAGATATCCGGCAAAACGCTCCACATTGCGATCATCCAGAGCGGCGTCAATTTCATCTAACATGCAAAAAGGAGTTGGCCTGACCTTCAGAATAGCAAAGTATAACGCAATTGCCACAAATGCCTTTTCCCCACCGGATAGCAAAGTAATGGTCTTTAGCTGCTTTCCCGGAGGCTGTACCCGGATCTCAATTCCGCAGTTCAACGGTTCATGGGGGTCTTCCAATTCCAAGGCCGCCTTTCCGCCTCCAAACATCTCCGTAAAGGTCCTACTAAAATGCTGGTTGATTTTGCCAAACTCCCGGACAAAAATTTCTGTCATTTCCTGCGTAATGGTTGTGACAATATTTTCCAATTCCTTCTTGGCATGCAGGACGTCATCCCGTTGGGCCGTTAAGTAGGAATAACGTTCATGAATTCTGGCAAATTCATCAATTGCACCTAGGTTCGGTGTACCCAAGGCTGAGATTTTTTTCCGCAACTCTCCAATTTGACGGTTGGCTGCCGACAAGCTTTCCAGTTTCACCTGTACCTGGTAAGCAGTGGAACGAGTTAATTCGTAGCTGTCCCATAGTTTATCCAGGATCTGCTTTTCTTCCATTGCGGCAGTTACTTTTTTTTGCTCTTGGCGCGCACTTTCCCGCTCCATCAGCAACAAATTCTTGTTTTTCTCCTGAATTGTATGATCCGTTTTTGTTTTTTCCGCTTCGATGTTCTGCCGTGTTTTCAGAATCTCTTGAAAGTTCGTCTTTTCTTTGGATACGGAATCTTCAATTTGACTCTTTTCCGTCTTTAAACTCTCAATTTGCGCTTGCAGCTGTGTAATTTGACTCTCATAATGGGCAATCGTTTCCTGTTTTTGTGTATAATCCCCCTGTAAATCCAACTGCAGCTGCTGAAGCTGGGAAATCGTCTCTTGGGCCGTTTTTCTTTCTGCTTCGTAAGAAGCAGCTTGCATACGGTACTCTGTAATTTCCTGAGATATTCTGCTGGACTTTGTTTCCAGGTCAGCCAGCCCCTGTTCCATATGGGCAACTGCCTGCTCCAGTTGACTTCGCTGCTGCTCCAACTGGGCAAGAGCCTGCTGCAAATTCTCAGATTTTGAAACATCACTTTGGCTCCTGCTTTCCAATTGCAACAACGTTAAACGGCAATTTTCCACCTTTTCTTTTGCCGCAGAAACCAGAAAAGCACATTGCTTCTCATCGCCTTCCATGTGCAACACTTGTTCTTCCGCCGTCCGCAACTCTCCTTGTGCTGCTGTCAGCTGAAACGCAACTTCTTCCGTTGCTCGGCTCGCCTGCTCCAACTGCTTTTCTAGCTCTTTTTTTCTCTCCTCTAGATCCTGCAATAATTGACTTAATTTTTTACGCTCGTTTCCCCTGGATAAGATTCCCGCATCTCTTGACACAGAGCCGCCTGTCATAGATCCGCCTGCATGCACAACTTGTCCGTCCAGAGTCACAATGCGAAAGCGATTTCCGTAATTTTGGGACATTTCAATTGCTGCATCCAAATTTTCCACAATCACGGTCCGCCCCAACAGGTTTTCTATAATTCCTTTGATCCGGCTCTCATATTGAACCAAATGGGATGCGATTCCAACAAATCCCCTTGCCTTATCCAGTCCTTTTTCCTGTAAAGATTTTCCTTGTATTGTAGATAGAGGTAAAAATGTAGCTCTTCCCAGATTATGCCGCTTCAAAAACTGAATAGCGGCCTTAGCATTTTCTTCTTTCTCCACAATAATTTGCTGCATCGCTGCACCCAAACCAATTTCGATGGCAACCGTATAAGTTTCCAAAACCTGTATATTTTGTGAAACCGGCCCTACGATATTGGACAATCCTCCACGCCCGGCTTCTTTCATAACTTGTTTGACTGCCTTTGAATAGCCCTCGTATTCTTGCTCCATTTCAGTTAAAATGGCAAGTTTTGAGGAAAACGTTTTCCGCTGGATTTCCATATCTTCCATTTGCTTGGCCAAAGCGCTTCGCTTTTCTTCCCGGGCCTTATAACGCAGCGTATACCCAGCAATCCGATTTTCAGAGGCTGCAACTTGTTCTCTGGCCTGTGCAAGGGAGTCTTGACACTGCAGAAGGTTTTGCGAAGCTTCTTCCCATTTTTTTTGTGCCTCTGCCTGCTCCTGAAGGGCCACAGCTTTTCGAGAAGTAAACTCTTCCATATTAAAAGACATTGCGCTTAACTCGCCGTTTTTCTGCGCTATTTCAGAAGTCAACTTTGCTTGCTGACTATGCAATGCCAATAATTGTTTTTCCAAATCTTCCGCATTCTGGGATACCAAATTTGATTCTTTTTCGGCTTGCATCAGCTGATTTTCCAGTGTTTTTAAGTCTTCTGCCAATTCCTCCACACGACATTCTTTTTGTGAAATCTGCTCCACAAGCCCGTCGGCCCGGTTACCCTGGTCTTCCAGCTCTTGGCGGATTCTTTCCACATTCTGCGCATAATTGGCTATATGCGCCTGGGCTACGGAAATTTCACCGTCCTTCTTTTGTCTTTGGGCCTCCAGGGCAGAGATATTTTGGCGAATCTGCTCACTGTTCTGATCTTCCTGACGAAGGCTTTCGGATAACTCTTCCAGGCGTGCATATAGCATACCCAGTTCTTCCCGTGATTGCGTCAAAATAAACTCCGCAGAAGTATAATCTTCTTCTGCCTTTTTGGCCGCTGCCGAAAGCTTTTCCAAGCTGTCCAGCCAAACGGTAACTTCGAGGCCTTTTAATTCCTCACGGTAAGATAAATATTTTTTTGCCTGTTCCGCCTGTTTCTCCAACGGACCAATTTGCAACTCCAGTTCCGAAATCTTATCGCCGATACGCAACAAGTTATCCTGTGTATTGGCAAGCCTTCTCTCTGTTTCTTCCTTTCTATGCCGGAATTTGGAAATCCCGGCAGCTTCCTCGAAGACTTCTCTTCTGTCAGTACTTTTGACAGACAGGATTTCATCAATCTTTCCCTGCCCGATATTGGAATAACCCTCACGGCCCAATCCGGTGTCCATAAAAAGTTCATGCAAATCTTTCAGCCGCGCAGACTGTTTATTGATATAATATTCACTTTCTCCAGAACGATAATACCTACGGGTAACCATGACTTCGTGCGTCTCAACAGGAAATGCATTGTCAGAATTGTCCAAAACCAAAGAAGCCTCTGCAAACCCCACTTGGGAACGCTTTAACGTGCCGCCAAAAATTACATCTTCCATTTTGACACCACGCAGCGCTCGCGAACTCTGCTCTCCCATCACCCAACTGATCGCATCGGAGATGTTGGATTTTCCGCTGCCATTAGGCCCCACAATCGCGGTGATGTCACTGTCAAAATTTAAGATGGTTTTATCAGGAAAGGATTTAAATCCTTGAATTTCCAGCGATTTTAAATACACCTACCCAGTCCCCCTACGGTTATACTAACACTTTATTCTAGCAATTCTTCCCTCTGAATGCAAGCAAATTTCCCATGGTTCTACAGCTTCTGCCTGCACTCCTATTTTTGAAATCCCGTGCCGGGCAGAAAGCTTTTGAATGTTTACCCGTCTTTGCCCCACCATTAAAGAAACTTGTTTGAAATGTACCCCTAAGACAATTTCTTTTCCTACCTGCATTTGTGCAAGCAAAGCATCTGCGGCCTGGAAAAAAATCTCAGACTGAACCAACTGCCCCAAAGCCGGATGATAGGCCCCTGCAACTGCTTCTCCGTTTGTCAATTCCTGTGTTGGCTGCAGTCCAACCCGCAGTACCGGAATACCGGCGTGTAAAAATTTGCGGTAAATCTGGGCACACAGCTGCACAGTCTGTGTCAAAGTAGGCGGTGTGTAAGTTCCACTCTTGTACCTGTCAAATAACTCTGTACCGCGCACAACTACAGTAGGATAGATCCGAACTCCCTCCGGGGCCAAAGCCAGAATTTCTTCCGCCGTTTCCATAGCCATCTGATCGGTGTCTCCCGGTAGCCCTGTCATCATCTGTAAAACCACCGAAAACTTTCTTTCGTGTAGTTGTGCCACCCCATTAAGAATATCTTCTTTCGTATGTCCTCGTTTACATGTTTGCAGTACATAATTGTGCAAGGACTGCGCTCCAAGCTCTACGGTTTCCACCCCGTATTCCCGTAAAAGGCAAAGACATTCCTGATTGATCGCATCTGGCCGGGTAGAAACCCGAATACTGCATACCAGACCACTTTGGAAATACGGCTGCACCGCTTTTAGCAGCTCTTCCTGCTGTTCCGAAGGAATTGCCGTAAAGCTTCCTCCGTAAAATGCAACTTCATAGCCCCGCCTTTTCCCATTTTGTAACGCTTCTAGTTTTTGGGCAATTTCTTCCCCCTTAACCGGTTGGATCGCCCCTGATATTTTAACCTGGTTGCAAAATACACATTGATGTGGGCATCCCACATGTGGAATAAAAAACGGAATTACATGGTTATTGGGCATGGCGATTCTCCTCCAAGTAAAAAACGGGGCACAGAGCCTAACTCCGTGCCCCCCTTAATTAGATTTCCTGCGGGAACAGCTGCTTTATGGCTGCATGGGCTGCTTCCTGTTCTGCACGTTTTTTGCTACTCCCACTTCCATTTCCTACAACAGTACCGTTTAGTGTCACTTCAACAGCAAATTGTTTGTCGTGATCCGGCCCTGATTCATAGAGCAAATGGTACTGCAGAACCTGATCTTTTTCTCGCTGCACTAATTCCTGCAATGCCGTTTTATAGTCAAAATTCCTTGGATGTTCCGGTACAGCATCCTGTAAAAGCAGCCGTGTAATCATTTCTTGAACTTTGGAGAATCCGCCATCCAGATAAGTCGCTGCCAGCACAGATTCAACAGCATCCGCCAAAATACTCTCTCGTTTTCTGCCACCGCTCTGTTCTTCTCCATGCCCCAGCTTTAGGAAATCGCCTAAATGAATCCCATAAGCAATTTTTGCCAAGCTCTTTTCGCACACCAGATCCGCCCGCATACGGGTCAGCTCCCCCTCAGGACTGTCGGGATACGTATGATAGAGATATTCCGCAACTACGAAGCCTAAAATGGAATCTCCTAAAAACTCCAGACGCTCATTACTACCAAGCCCTAAACGCCTGTTTTCATTGGCAAAGGAGCTATGCGTTAAAGCGTTTTCCAACAGGGACTTTGTGCGGAATTCATATCCCAGTTGTTTTTCCAACTCCTGCAACATAACGGTTACTCCTTTGCCAAAACCATTTTATCAATGTTGTCCTGAATTTGGGTAATTACACCGGACTGTACCACACGAATAGCCTGACCGATTGCGCTTTTTACAGCAAGCGCATCGGAAGAGCCATGGGCCTTTATAACCGGTTTGGTAATTCCAATTAACGGCGTCCCGCCTGTCTCTCGATAGTCCAGTTTCGCTCGCATTTTCTCTACGCCACTTTTACACAAAAGGTAGCCAATTTTTGTAGAAAGATTTGTCTGAAACATATCCTTCATGAGACCGGAAATTAATTTAGCAGTACCTTCAATTCCTTTTAATAATACATTTCCGGAAAAGCCATCAGCTACTGCCACATCCACAACACCCAAGGGCACATCCCGAGCCTCAACATTTCCAACAAATTGAAACTCTCCGGCTTCGTGCGCTGCTTGCAACAAGTGATAGGTTTCCAGCTGTAACTTTGTACCTTTGCTATCCTCTGTGCCGATATTTAAAAGGCCTACTCTTGGCCTTGGGATATTCAGAACTTTTTGGGCATAGAAATTCCCCATATACGCAAACTGAAGCAAGAACTCAGGTGTGCATTCCGCATTTGCACCACAGTCAATCAAAACACAACCGCCTTGGGCTGTGGGGACCACAGGCCCCATAGCTGCCCTACGGATCCCGCGGACTCGCTTTACCAGTAAAGTAGAGGCAGTTAACAGTGCGCCTGTACTGCCTGCAGAAATGAAGGCATCTGCCTGTCCATCAGCCAGCATCTGTAAGCCGACTACCATAGAAGAATTCTTTCTCTTTTTTACAACTGTGGCCGGATCATCATGCATATCAACTACATCATCGGCATGCGCAATTTCAATCCCTTTCGGTAAAGTAGGCTGCCCATTATCCCGTAGTGCCTGCAATACCTTATCTCCGATGCCAACCAAAACAATTTCACACCCGAATTCTGCAGCTGCATCCATTGCCCCTTTGACGATTGCACCAGGAGCGTGATCGCCTCCCATTGCGTCTACAATAATCCGCATATCGCACCTCTTTCTACTTTTCCGTTGCTTTGAATGCCTCTATCTCTTCTAAGGCTCGATCGGCTATCGCCAGATTCTTATTGGCCTTCCCTTTTACACGATAACCTAACGGCTCCAGGATTCCAAAATTCACATTCATTGGCTGGAACTCGGTTAGAGAGCTGTCACTGATATAGTGTGCGAGTGCTCCAATGGCCGTCTGTTTGGTAAGAGTTGGAACAGACTCTCCCCGGACTTTATAAGCCATGGACACGCCTGCCCAAAAACCGGAAGCGGTTGATTCCACATATCCCTCCACACCAGTCATCTGACCGGCAAACGCGACCAAAGGATTCCGCCGATCCGCATAATTGGTATCCAATAATTTGGGGGATTGTAAAAAAGTATTCCGATGCATCACACCATAACGTACAAATTCCGCATTTGCCAGAGCTGGAATCATGGAAAATACACGTTTTTGCTCTGGGAATCGCAAGTGAGTTTGGAAGCCCACCAGATTATAAATCGAGCCGGCAGCATTATCTTTTCTCAACTGCACAACTGCATATGGTTCTTTCCCTGTTTTCGGGTTCCGCAATCCCACTGGCTTTAATGGTCCATATCGCAACGTGTCCAGTCCCCGACGTGCCATCACTTCTACTGGCATGCAGCCTTCAAACACTTTTGCGTCCTCAAATCCATGGACTTCAGCCTCCTGTGCTGCCGCCAATTCCCGTACAAACTCTCGGTATTCCGTCTCTTCCATAGCACAGTTAATATAATCTGCTGAACCCCGATCATAGCGGGAGGCAAACCAAGCTTTGTCCATATCAATCGATTCATAAGTAATGAGAGGTGCTGCAGCGTCAAAAAAATTCAAATAGTCTTCGCCGCCAAAATATTGGCGAATCGCCTCACCCATAGCTTCACTGGTAAGCGGTCCTGTTGCAATAATAACCGGTGCTTCTGGAATGGCCGTTACCTCTCCTGAATTAATATGAATCAGAGGGTGGGAACGAATTCTTTCCGTGACCAGTGCAGAAAAGCCATGACGATCCACAGCCAATGCACCACCCGCCTCTACTTTTGTAGCATCTGCACAGGATAAAATAAGACTATCCAATTTTCGCAACTCTTCTTTTAACAAGCCAACAGCATTTTCCAGTCTATCCCCACGTAGTGAATTAGAACAGACCAATTCGGCAAAATTTGGTGAATGGTGGGCAGGTGACATCTTCGTAGGTTTCATTTCAAAAAGTTCCACAGGAATGCCTCGTTGTGCCAGCTGCCAAGAAGCCTCACATCCAGCCAATCCTGCACCTACTACCGTAACTGGTCTCATTTATGTGGCCTCCTTCTTCTTAGCCCCTTTCCCACCAGACGCTTTGGATGTTTTTCCTTTTCCAGATGTGGACTTTCCGGCTTTCGATGCCTTCGTTTTCTTTTTCGTATCCCCACCTGTATTTTCTTCAGGACTCAGCTCCGTAGCTACCCTGGCAGTTTCCGTACCCACCTTTTCTTCTGCGTCCTCTTTTACTACACGTTTATAACCTCGCTGATCTTCCGGAAGGAAATTGGGACATTCTGGATTAATGCAAAACGGTTTCATATGTCCTCTTCCGGACTTTTTAAACATGGTCTGGCCACAAACAGGGCAGTCATTTTCCGTCGGCACATCCCAGGTCATAAATCCACATTCTGCACCACGTTCACACGCGTAATATGCATATCCTTTCTTGGACTTCCGCTTCAAAATGGTACTGCCACACTTGGGACAGCGCCCCGGCATCCGCTCAACGATTGGCTTGGTATTCTTACACTCAGGATATCCGGGGCAGGCTAAAAACCTGCCAAACCGTCCCGTTTTGACTACCATATTACGGCCGCACAACTCACAAATTTCATCGGTAACTTCATCAGGGACTTTGATTCTGGTTCCTTCCAGCGCTTTCTCTGCATCGTTCATCTCTTGATGAAATCCTTTGTAAAAGTCCCGCAAAACTTGCCGCCAAGGTAGTTTTCCCTCTTCTACCAGGTCCAGCTGCCGCTCCATTTCCGCTGTAAATTCCACATCAATAATATCCTGGAAGCGTTCCAGCATTAAACCTGTCACAACTTCTCCCAAAGGCGTTGGTGACAAATGCCTGTCTTTTTTCAGCACGTACTCCCGATCCTGAATGGTAGATACAATGGTGGCATAGGTAGATGGCCGTCCTACTCCTTTTTCTTCCATTGCCCGTACTAAAGTTGCCTCTGTATAGCGGGCAGGTGGCTGGGTAAAGTGCTGTTCCTGCTTGGTCTTACTCAATGTCAGTGGCTCTGACTCATTCAAATCTGGCAGCGGAGAGAACGATTCTTCCTGTTCTTCGTCTTTTCCCTCTTCATAGACCGCAGTAAATCCCGCAAACTTTAAACTCTGATGATTTGCTCGGAAGATATAATTAAGGCAGCCTGCCTCAATAGCGATAGCATCATACACTGCATTTGCCATCTGACATGCCACAAACCGGCCCCAAATCAGTTTATACAAACGGTATTGATCCTTTGTCAAATCACTTTTAATCTGCTCCGGATCCAAAAACACATTGCTCGGACGTATGGCCTCGTGGGCATCTTGAGCATTGCCCTTTGTCTTATACTGATGGGGTTGCCCGTAATAATATGACGTTCCGTAGCGGCCGATAATAAACTCTTTTGCACTTTGAAGCGCATCTTCCGAAAGACGCAGGGAATCTGTACGCATGTAGGTAATTAGGCCCACAGTTCCTTCACCGGTAATATCCACACCTTCATATAGCTGCTGCGCAATCGCCATTGTACGCTTAGGCGTCATATTCAATTTTCGAGATGCCTCTTGTTGTAATGTTGACGTAATAAAAGGAGGCGCTGAAGCGCGCTTTTTTTCTGTTTTCTTTACAGACTTTACCACAAAGGGCTGTCCCTGAATTTCTGCCACTAACCGGTTTGTCTCTTCTTCACTCCCCAGTTCTTTTTTCTTAGGATCACCGTAAAATCTTGCGACAAAACTACCGGGTTTCCCCACACGGTTCAAGGTCACATCCAGAGTCCAATACTCCTGGGGCACAAACGCACGTATTTCCTGCTCTCGCTCTACCACAAGACGGGTAGCAACAGATTGTACCCTTCCTGCTGACAAACCTTTTCTTACTTTTTTCCATAATAGGGGGCTAAGCTGATAACCAACAATTCTGTCCAGAATTCTGCGAGCCTGCTGAGCATCCACCAAATTATAATCAATTCCTCGTGGCTCCTGAATCGCTTTTGAAACTACGTTTTTTGTGATTTCATTAAAGGTTACCCGTAAAATTTTGTCATCCGGAATCTCAAGTAGCTCTTTTAGATGCCAAGAAATTGCCTCCCCTTCCCGGTCAGGGTCAGTAGCCAAGAAAACATTATCCGAATTTTTGGTTGCCTTCTGCAAGTCATTGATAATATCTTCTTTTCCCTTTAGAGGCAGGTAATGTGGCTCAAAGTCATGGTCGAAATCTACCCCCATGGTACTTTTGGGTAAATCTCGCAAGTGCCCCATGCAGGCTTTTACCTGATACTCTGTTCCCAAATATTTTCCAATTGTCTTTGCTTTGGAAGGCGATTCGACAATTACCAGATTAGATACTGATTTTGGCATTGGCTTTCCTCCAAATTTCATTGTTGATTGAGGCTAAGGGAAAACCGTTTTCCAGGAAGTCGTTTTACATATCCCTTGACTTCTAACAGTGTAAGCGCAGCCAAAGCCCGTGGAGCCGGAATTTGGCATCGTTCAATCAGATCGTCTACATGCCAATCCTTCTCCTGCAAAGCTGTAAGCAGTCTTTTTTCATCATCTGTTAAGTCCGCCATAATCTTATGTAGGTCAATATAATCCTTGGACTTTCCATTGTCAACGTTTAATTTGTCGCTGGGTGTCGGAACCGAAACTGGCGATGCCACCTTCATATCCCCCCCATTGAACTCCAGTTCTCCGTTCAAACGCTCCATGGGCCGCGCAAAATTCCCTTGGGGCCGAGATACTTTCCCCGGGAATAGATATACATACTCCTGCATGACATCCCAGCCATCTTCCACCAAATTGGCTCCTGATTTAATGAGCTGATTACACCCCATGGAGTTTTTCACACCAATATTGGCCGGAACGGCAAACACATCCCGCCCCTGCTCCAAGGCATGGCGTGCTGTAATCAGTGCGCCGCTTTTTAAAGGTGCTTCTACAACTACTACACCTACAGACAAGCCGCTGAGCAAACGATTTCTCGCGGGAAAATGACTGGACAAGGGTGGTGCCCCCGGTGGATATTCACTGATTAAACAACCATGTTCTTGCACATCTCGTAATAAAGACTGATTGGCTTTGGGGTATATCACATCAACCCCACATCCCATGACACCTACCACTGTCTTCCCGGCCGTAAGAGCTCCTTGAATGCCCATGGTATCAATGCCTCTTGCCATCCCGGATATTACCAGCCCTCCACAGCCAGCAATTTGATATCCAAAACGAGTGGCACAAAACAGACCATACGCAGAGGCGTCTCGCGTCCCAACGATGGCAATTGCCGGTTCTACATCGAAAGCAGGCAAAGTCCCAGCGTAATACAAGACCACAGGGGGATCTTCAATATGACGCAATCGTTCGGGATAGGCTGCATCTTGATAAGTCAATACATGGATTTCCTTGTCTGCACAGGCAGTTAAAATAGTATTGGCCAGCTTTAAATCCTTATTTTCTAAGACTTTAATTTCCTTCTCTGAAATTCCCTCAATTAAGTAATATTCTCTGCGATCCGCCAGGTAAACTGCTTCCACGGATCCGAAATGGCCAATGATTCGCTTTTGCACACTACAGCTCAGACCTGATTTCGTTGCTAACCATATCCAGTATTGCAGCATACTATCCCAACTTTCTGTCTTTATCGTTTCATCTGCCACATGACGATTGCAGCGGCAATGGCCGCATTCAAGGATTCACATCTTGGATTCATGGGTATGATGGTAGTGCCAGCTGCTGCTTCTAAAAATTCTTGCGATACACCTTGCCCCTCGTTTCCAATCACCACAGCATATTGGCAAACTGGTATGGCGCGAATATCCACTGCTCCTTCACCCATAGCCGTTGCCCAAAGTGGCACATTCGCTTCTATACAACTTTCCAAGATATCTTTCCGGCGGGCCCACTGGGGGACAGAGCGAAATATCGCCCCCATGGAAGCGCGTACTGTTTTGGGGTTGTAGACGTCTGCACATCCTTCCGAAAGTATAACCGGAATCCCCAACGCATCTGCCGTCCGTAAAATAGTACCCAAGTTTCCCGGATCTTGGATACCATCTAGAATAACCGTTCCCGGAGCAATTTTAGTATCTGTGGATTTTGGAAAATTACAGACAAAGATTGCACCTTGCGGCTGCCCCTGTAACGATAGTTGCCCCATAAGTTCTTTCGATATCTGGATTACCCTGACATTCGAACCAGTTGGCGGACAAACAACTTCCGGCGTCAGGATGACGGTCTGCACATCGCAAGACCAGTGCAAGGCCTCTTCCAAAAGTTTCGTTCCCTCTGCAGCATATTGCCCCGTCTCTTCCCGATAGGAACGAGAGCGTAGTAATTTCCGTACATGTACTAATGTTGAATTTTGTTTACTTGTTATGATCTCTGTTCTCATACTTTTGTATCCTGGCTATTTGTTCATTGGTTCCTAAAATAATTACAATAGACCCTGTTTGAAAATATAATCTGCGTTGGGAGATACTTCTAGCTTTTTTCTCGTTCGATGGCTAAAATATTGATCCCGTACTTGGCGCGAATATCCAAATCACGGATTGAATGACCAAGCCAAGCCCCTGGTACACCAAATTCCGCAATTCCATAGTCATCCGACAATTCAATAAGGTCCAGTACATTGCTGGAAGACAAGTTTAAAGCCAGTTTCGTGGCTGTTTCCCGTTCTGGAATTATAACTCTGTCAGCCCCTATTTTCTCCAACGCTTTTTTGTGGGTTTCATCATTAGCCTTACAAATCACTTTGGGAACTCCCAAGCTTTTTAAAGCCAGAGTGATCAAAAAGCTGGACGCCAAACCTTCTCCCACAGCCATAATTGCACAATCACAGTTTTGAACGCCGATAGTTTTTAAAACAGCCTCATCTCTCGCGTCAGCCACAATGGCATGCGTTACATAATTCGACACTTGCTGGATAAGCTCATGATTTTCATCAATAACTAATACTTCATTATTTAGTTCATATAACTTTTTTGCCACAGCTGACCCAAATCTGCCAAGTCCTATGACCGTATATGTTTTCAAAAGATTGTCCCCTATCCTTCAACACCGCAGTCTCTGCATATTGGTAGCGGTCTTCCACGCGATTTGCGAATAAGAATCCTAGACTAATTGTCATAATGCCTACACGGCCAAAAAACATATAGCAAATCAATAAAATTTTCGAGCTTACCGACAGAGATTGAGTAATACCCGTTGTAACACCGACCGTTGCCAAAGCCGATACTGTTTCATATAAAGAATCCAGGAAACTGACATCATTGACTGCACAAATATATGTGGCTCCACAAAAAACCAAAAGCAAGAGAATAATAAATAAACTCATCGCACTGGATATCTGCTCTTTGGTAATCGTACGCTTAAAAGCAGTCAAATGGGATCGGCCACGGGCCGTTGCAACAATAGCAAGTGCCAGGATCGCAAATGTTACCGTTTTTAACCCTCCCGCAGTAGAGCCGCCGGAGCCCCCAATAAACATCAGTAAAATACTGATTGCTTTTGATGCATCAGTTAAACCACTTTGTACGATGGTCCAAAAACCTGCGGTCCGGCAAGTTACAGATTGAAACGCAGAAAGCAATATCTGATCTCCCAGACCATACCTCTCCATGGTCTGTGTGTTACTGTGTTCCAACACCCAGAACAGCACCGTTCCCCCGACAATTAGAAGCCCACTGGTCCACAGAACTAACTTGGAGTAAATATACAATTTTCGAAAACGTTTGTGAACCCGGATATCTTCCCATACAATGAACCCGATGCCACCAATGACGATCAAAGCCATCAAAGTCAGGCTAACCACCCAGTCTGTTCCATAGGCTGTAATGATGCTCCCCTGGTTTAATCCACCCAGCAAATCAAATCCAGCATTGCAAAAAGCCGAAACTGCGTGAAAAATGCCCCACCAAATTCCTCTCGCCAGTCCTACATCCGGTATCAGGCGAACAGCTAAAATAGTGGCTCCAATTAATTCCACCACAATGGTTGTTCGTAAAACATTGCGCACTAATCGAACTACGCCACCAATTTCGCTGATGCTCATGGCCTGCGCCATTACCAGCCGCTGTCGAAGATTAATTTTTCTCCGAAAAAGGAAAAAATATGTGGACGCAATGGTCATAAACCCCAATCCGCCAATTTGTATCAAACACAAAACCACAACTTGTCCGAATCCACGGAGTCCAGGTATCCACCAGAGAAAGCCCTGTCACACAAGTCGCCGAAGTTACGGTGAAAGTCGCAGTCATCAGTCCACAAGATTCTCCGCTCCGGGAAGAAAACGGAAACAGTAAAAGCAGCGTGCCTGTAAAAATAATTCCAAGAAAGGCGAAAACAATTGTCTGCATCGGGGAAATTCTTACCGTTGTTTGCGACAATTTTAAGAAAAACTTTCGCAATCTTCTTTGCATCGCTTACTCCTTGCGAAAATGAGGCATAGATACCTATGCCTCATCTCTGACACCTCTTTTAGAGGCCTATATTATCTCGTGACAGATATCACTTTAAACCGCAGTGTACCAACCGGCGCTTCGACTTCCACAATATCACCATCTCGTTTCCCCACCATAGCGCGCCCAAAGGGAGAGTCGTCCGAAATACGGCCATGCATAGGATTGGCTTCCTGAGAGCCTACGATTTGATACTCGTCTTCTTCTTGCGTTTCTAAATCCTGAACCCGTACAGTACACCCAAGACCTATTCTGTCCGAAGACTCTTCTGATTCGTCAATCACAACGGCATGCGCCAAAATGTTTTCAACTTCCGCAATTCGGCCATATAGTTTTGCCTGCTCATTCTTCGCTTCATCATATTCACTGTTTTCCGACAGGTCACCAAATGAACGGGCTTCCTTAATTTGCTCTGCAACTTCTTTTTCTCGAACAGTCTTTAAATAATTGAGCTCTTCTCCCAACTCTTTTAAGCGCTCACTGGATATCTTATATTCCTTTGCCATATATCTTACAAGTCCTTCCGTTAGTGATTACAGCTGCTCTCAATAAGCCCACTTTAGCATGTGCAATTATAGGCTATGGCTCCATCTTCTGTCAAGTTAATTCTTTTCCTAGAATTTCCAAAGCCTTCTGTAATTGCAAATCTTTTTCTATGTCCAGCTGTCCGTAGTACAGGTAAGCATAGTCTTCATCACTTAGATCTACACTTTCGTCCGGCTCTACTCCCACATCTGTCAAACTCTTTCCATTAGGCGTAAAATATTTTCCTATAGAAATATTGATAGCGGAGCCATCTGACAGATTAAATGTCGTTTGAAAATTTCCTTTTCCGCTGGTCTGCGTGCCTACAATTGTTGCAGCATCATATTCTTGCATAGCAGCCGCAAAAAATTCCGCTGCCGAGTAGGTATCCTCATTAATCAATACCGCCATTGGCAAATCCACATAAGATTCATCAGAATATTCCGTCTCTTCATTCCCATCATAATCCAGGCTTCGGAACAATACGCCTTCCGGCAACAGCTTATCTAAAACAGTCACCAGTTCTGTTTTAAATCCACCAGGATTAAATCTGACATCGAAAATTAAGGCCTTTGCACCTTCTGCCTGAGCCTGCTCAATGCACGCAATTGTCTGCTTTGCACAGTCTCCGTCAAAATTACGGATTTTAATCGAAGCAATATCGCCTTCCAGCATCGTATAAGTAGATACCGTCTCTTGAATAGCGGCTCTGACTACAGATTTTTCAAATTCTTCCCCATCCCGGCGAATTTTCAGGAGAACACTGGTCCCTTCTTCCCCACGCACCAGTTCTTTTACACCATCCAAGTCCAAGTCGGCTACTAGCTGTCCTTCCACTGCTATTAACTGATCAGACACTTGAAGCCCGGCTTCTTCTGCAGGACTGCCCTCTGTAATGCTCGTGATGATCAGCGCATTCTGTTCTTCATTGGCCTGAATGGTAACACCGATACCCACATAAGCGTTGGCAGCACTTTCCACATAGCTCTGATATTCATCGGCACTAATATAGTAACTCCAGCGATCTCCAGTTGCTGCTATCATAGCTTCAGCTGCAGCGTCACCTAAATTCCCTTCATCGTATTCGTCTATAAAATAGCGTTCTAAATAGGCATCAATCTCATCTACTTTTTTTGCTGTCTGGGATTGACTGCCCAGCTGTAATTGAAGTGAAGAATTTGACCCCAATTCCTGATAGGTGACTGCAAATGTCACCACAGCCGTTAAAAGCATTAACATGATAACCGCCAGCAACTGAATTACTTTTTTCACAAGCGCACCTCAGATTAAAAACTTCTGCCCACAGTCTGACTTCATCAAACTGTGGGAGAGAAAATCTACGCTACAGACACATAGTCCATAGGATTCACAGTAGAACCACCATAATAAATTTCAAAATGCAAATGCGGACCTGTCGACCAGCCCGTCGTTCCCACATACCCAATCACATCTCCCTGGTTTACATATTGGCCATTGGATACTATGTAATTTGTCATATGGGCATAGAGGGACGAATAACCATCGCCATGGTTAATGGACACAAAATAACCGTTAACACTGCTGTAGTCCGCCATGGTTACCGTACCGCTTTTCGTTGCATAGATCGGGGTGCCTGAGCTGGCTGCCAAATCCACACCGGAATGCAAGGCATAATAACCATAAATGGGATGATAACGATAGCCATAGGCACAGCTCACCCAGGAACTGCCGGACGGCAACGGATAAAGGAACCCTGAAGATGAGCTGCTTACAGATGGCAAATTACCGCTGCTTGCTTGCTCTCTGGCATCCTGAATTTTTTGGGATGCCTCCTCATCTGCAATGGCATCTTCATACTGAGCCTGTACCGCTAAAATTTGCTGACGCATCTCGTCTTCCATTGCATCATAAGTTTTGGCGGTTTCTACCAGCTCATCATTTTTGCTCATTAAATCGCCAATAAGCTTATCTGCTTCCTCGCGTTCTTGTTCCAGTTGGGTCTCCAACTCTGCCAGCTGTGCTTTCGACGCTTCCAGTTCTTGTTTGCTTTCTTGCAGTTCCTGACGAGCTTGTGCAATTTCGGCAGATACTTCTTTCATTTGTGCAAGCACTGTTTGATCTGCCTGCGCAACTTCTGCAATCATATCAACACGATCAAGTAAATCTGTAAAGTCTGATGCACCGAACAAAATTGCCCAATAGGAAATCGAACCATTTTCCTCCATGGCACGAAGCCGAACCTGATAAGTTTCATTCATTTCTTCTTCTTGTGCCAGAGCCTGATCCAGCTGATCCTGCTTATTGGCAATCAAGAGATTATACTGGGAAATTTGCTCATTGACATTTTCCACTTCCCGACGCGTAAGTTCAATTTTTTGGTCAATGGCGCTTTTCTGTTCCACAATCGACTGAGTTTCCGATTGGTTTGCAGCAATTTCCTCATCCAGGGCATCTGCTTGCGCCGCAATTTCTGCCGCCTCATCCTTCAGATCATCCAATTTACTTTTCAGCTCTGAGGAACTGGCAGCTGCAGCCACTGTGGCCAAACTTCCGAACAAAATTGAAAGTGCCATAATGACTACTAAAATCAGCGCTATAATTGATACTAGTTTATTCCGTTTTCCCGATCGCATGACATCCTCCAAACTCTTATACATGCAAAAATTTTCGAATAGATAACAAACTTCCTATTACACCAACAATAAATCCTGCCACCACATACGTCGCAATGGTGATAGGCAATACGTCCATGAATGGCACCACTGTAATCAGTTGCAGAGTATCAACCTCAGCAATTTTGACTGCCAGGAAATCATACAATCCCCATTCCAGGAAAAATGCCAGCGCAGCACCTGTCATTCCCAGCAAAAATCCTTGTACAATATAAGGGAAGCGAATAAATCCATTCGTCGCTCCAACCATTTTCATAATCGCAATTTCCTCTTTCCGGTCGTACATAGCCAATTTGACCGTGTTGGAAATGATGAAAAGCGATACAACCAAAAGCACAATAATAATTGCCGTTGATGCAATCCGCAATACTTGCTGAACTGTTGCAAACCCACTGGAAATCTCGTAATGAGCCGTAACCTTTGCTACGCCTTGAATGGCTTCAATCTCTTCGACGGTCTGCTTCATCAAATCGTTATTTTGAAGGGTTACAACAAAGCGATCTCGAAAGGTATCCGGTTCCAGCCCCTCGAACAGGGTATCATCTTCCTGTTCTTCCACAAAATTGGCCAACGCTTCTTCACGGGATACAAATTCCGCATTGTTGACATTGGCAATCAAATTAATCTGGGATCCAACACTTTTGGCCTCTGCCTCTGAATAGGTATCGTCAATGTAAACCAAGATTTCGTTATCTTGTTCCAACTCCGTAATCATAACCTGTAAGTTATACAGAATTAAAGCAAAACTCCCTACAATAATCAGACAGGCTATCGTCACACATACAGCCGCAAACGACATAAACCCATGTAGGAAAATACCACGGACACCCTCACGAATCAGATATCCAAAATTATTCCTCTTCATATGTATAATAACCATCCATTCCGTCGCTGATAATTCGGCCGTCGTCAATTGCGACCACCCGTTTCGTAAATCGATCCACCAATTCTTTTTCATGGGTAACAACCATGACTGTTGTTCCCAATGCGTTAATCTGCTCTAGAAGCATCATAATCTCCAAAGATCTGGTGGGGTCTAAATTACCGGTAGGCTCATCGGCAATAATCATCATAGGATTGTTGACCAGAGCCCGCGCAATCGCAACCCGCTGCTGCTCACCGCCGGAAAGCTCGTGTGGCAAGCGCCGCCCTTTGTTTTCCAGGCCTACCAATTCCAGAACGTATGGCACGCGTTTTTTTATTTCCTTCTCTGAAGCACCAATTACCCGCATGGTAAACGCCACATTCTCATAGACAGTTTTCTTATCAATCAACCGGAAATCCTGGAAAATTACCCCCAGTGTACGACGCATAAACGGAACGGCCGATTGTCGAATTTTCTCTAGTTTGAATCCGTTTACAAAAATATTTCCGGATGTGGGCTTTAATTCCGCAGTCAGGAGCTTAATAATGGTTGACTTTCCGGAACCGGAGGGCCCAACCAGAAACACAAACTCTCCGTCTTCAATCTTCATCGAAACGCCTTTTAACGCCTGAGTGCCGATTTCATAGGTTTTGGTAACATTTTTAAATTCAATCATCGCTTACTCCAAATAGGAAAATCAGATCATTCTGTTTTCTCTTGAAATCAAATATTTTTTGACCATAAGGGCCACTTTAAAAATAATGGCGTGGTCAAATTCTCTTAAATCGAGACCTGTTAATTTTTTAATTTTTTCCAGCCGGTACACCAACGTATTTCTGTGTACAAACAATTTTCTAGAAGTTTCTGACACGTTTAAATTATTCTCAAAGAATTTATTGATGGTAAAAAGGGTCTCCTGATCCAGTGAGTCAATGGAGTTCTTCTTAAACACCTCCGAGAGGAAAATTTCACACAAGGTGGTGGGAAGTTGGTAAATCAGTCTCCCAATCCCCAAATTCTCATAAGTAATGATACTCTTCTCCGTATCAAATACTTTCCCCACTTCTATGGCAACCTGCGCCTCCTTATACGCATCCGCCAGCTCGCGCAAATGGCTGGCAATGGTACCAATTCCGATAATCGTTTTTAAAAACAGCTCTGATTTGAGAGTATCCTCAATTGTCTGAGCAATTTTAATCAGATCTTTTGTTTCGGTGTTGGGTGCAATTTGTTTGACTACCGCAATATCCATTTCGTTAATGCTCAGAACAAAATCCTGCTGGCGGTCAGTAAACAAATTCTGCAATACATCTACAGCCGCCACATCGGCATGTCCCACCTGCCGGATGAGGAATACTGCACGCTGGACATCGGTAGTAAAATGCAGTTCCTTCGCACGAATATAGATGTCCCCCGGGAGAATATTGTCTGTAATAATATTTTTTACAAACGTACCTTTGTCGTGTTTTTCTTCATAATAAGTTTTGGCTCCATTTAATGCCACATAGGCCATGATACACAGGCTTCTTGCGGTATCGTCGTCTCCCTCTGCAAAAACTGCATAGTCAAAATAGGCGCTCCAGTTGGACAGCGCCTTAAACGTTTTTTTCTCTATGACCATGATAGGTTCTGTGGAAGTATTCAAGCGAATGACTGCTTCAGCCCACTTTTCTCCAATTACCGCCGTATCGCTGCAAGAAACTACCGTTCCATCTGCATCAATTACGCCAATTTTCCGATCGGTAGCATCCTTCATCTGTACAATTACGCTTTGAAAAACACGACTGGACATAAATCCATCCTCCTCAAATTTCGCACACTTTATGAAAATGGCCGAAAGTTGTGCACTTATACTACAATATTTTTGTCGAATTTTCAAGAGGGTTTTGACAAAATATTTCAAATTGCCATCTTGTTTTTGTGCCTTTTTTCTATATTTTCGTCAATCTATCTAAAATAAACCGCGATCTTCGCATAAAGATCGCGGTTTGGCTTCGTCAAATTATTCTAATTGCTCCAGTTCCTGGCTCGTCATTCTCCGGCACTGCCCAACCGGCAAATCTCCCAGGGTAATTTTACCAATTTGCAGCCTCTTTAAATAAAGGACAGTCATTCCTCGAGAAGCCATCATCCGGCGCACTTGGTGATACTTTCCTTCCTGAATCGTTATTTTACTTTCTCCCTCTCCCAAAGGTTCCAGTTGCGCAGGTTGACATACCGTCCCGTCACGCAGACACAGTCCTGCTTGAAAGGCCTCAACATCTTCCTGCGTAGCAACGCCGGTATGTTTGGCATAATAAATTTTTGCCACGTGATGCCGCGGAGCAGTCAAATGGTGGGCCAAGTTACCGTCGTTTGTCAAAAGTAAAAGCCCTTCTGTATCCTTATCTAGTCGCCCAATGGGAAACAACCCCATATTCCGATATGGTGTCGGCAAAATATCCAGGACCGTTTTGTCATGGGGATCCTTAGTGGAGCTCACGACTCCAGCCGGTTTATGGAGCATAAGGACCACCTTGCCGGTTCTTGCGATTGGCTTTCCATCAACAAAAATGGAGTCCATTTCCTCATCTACTTTCATTTCCGGTGCTTGTGCAATGATTCCATTCACAGTTACCCTGCCCTTTTTGATGATTTGCTTCAATTCTCTTCGAGAGGCAATTCCTGCCTCAGACAAAATTTTATCCAATCTCTGCATCGTCTTGCCACCTTGTCATAACTAGTCCCTTTGCAGAATAGTCTTGTACTACCTAAACTATCACATTGGGGGATGAACTATGTTTATATTCACAGCTAAGGTTTCCAAGTGGAAATGCGCAGCCATTGCTTTGATGGTAATTGCCATCATTGCGTTGGTGATTACCCTCTTTTCCAATGCAGACGCCGATGCAAAAAACAATCAAGCTCAACTGCAACAAACCACTCCAGAACAAGTTGAATCCAATGAAGATCGTATTGCCTATTTAGCCAGCTTTGGTTGGGAAGTAGAAGCAAATCCCATTGAAACCCAAGAAGTAAAAATTCCTGAAACTTTCCCGGAAGTCCTGGAGAAGTACAATGAGCTTCAAAAAGAACAGGGCTATGATTTGACCCAATATGCGGGTAAACAGGTAAAACGTTATGTCTATGAAGTGACCAATTATCCTGACACCAATGACCAATACTACGCAACTTTGCTAGTTTACAAAGATGCTGTAATTGGCGCCGATATTACCAGTGCCTCTCAAACCGGCACAATGCATGGACTGCAAATGCCCAAAAGCTGACTACAGATTTCCTGCGTGTTTTAAAACAGTTCAAAACAATATCCACAACTTCCGCTATCCTTCCCTATGGGCCTTTTGGGTTCTATAGCGATGGGTAGCGGTTTGTTTCTGCTTGCGGAACATTTCCATACTTTTATATCTACAAAAAGCGATTCGGTTACTGGGGAAATTTCCGTTCCCATAAAGGAAGCTGAAACTTCTGATCAAACGCGGGGTTGAAAAACGTAAGCCTTCCGCGTATAATGTCAAAAGCATATTTCTGCGACTTTCGTATAGGAAAACACGATTTGCCTATTGCCCTGGCCTTTTAAGCCACTGTCTTTCAGTACAGCAGAAAATCAGACTCTTTATAAATAATCTCACATTTTTGACAGTCTGTCCAGTAACGCGCCAGCTTTTCTCTCTTACGGGTATTTTACCAAATAAAAGGCTAAGCTCCTCAAATCTCAACACAGTCCGTTTCTTGTTGTCTGCCAAAGTCATCTCAGATAAGGAGTTATCCCCGAATGAAAAAGCCACATCTACCGTTTCCTACCTGCAATGGTAGGCCGGATTACAGTCATCTGCCATATACGATAATCTTCCCAGTCTATCTTTTGCTGTTCTTTTTAACAGAAAGAGTGGTCACCGATCATTACTGGGTCTCATACATTTCTTTAGATGATGCCATTCCTTTTTGTGAATGGTTTGTGATACCGTATGTCCTCTGGTATCCGTTTTTGATTATAACCGGCCTGTATCTGATGTTCCATGACGCCGTAGCCTATAAGCGATATATGCTCTACATTGCTGTAGGCTTTTATGGCGCATGTATGATCTATCTCATCTTCCCCAATGGCCAAGACTTACGGCCTGCTCAGATGCCTAGGGACAATTTTTTAACCGAAATTTTATCCTGGCTGTATGCCCACGACACAAATACTAATGTGCTTCCCAGCACACATGTCATTGGGTCGATGGGTGCTTGTTTCGCAGTCTTTCACACAAAAACAATTCACGCCCAATGGGTAAAAGTACTTACTGTACTTTTAGCAGTCATCATCAGCTTCTCTACCGCTTTTGTAAAGCAACACTCCATTTTGGATTTCCTGGTTGCTATTCCTTTTAGTCTGTTCGTTTATTGGATTGTATATTGGGTTGGTTGGCCCAAATTGCGGGCAGCTGCAAAAGGTACCCCCCCACATCAATAATACAAACGCATGTCTTGACTTTCTTTTCCAACCATGCTATAGTCACTGTGCTCACTCGGAGGGCAAGTCATTCAGAAGAAATGATGCGCTGGATAAGGTGGCAGGCCGAGATGCCTGAACCTGATCCAGCGCTTTTTATTTGTCTTTCATTTTCAGGAGGTACCACATGGATTTCATAAATGGGAATTTGAGTATGATTTAAAGAAGTTAATTAACTGAGGAATTTGGGAGAGCTTTAATCAGTTCCATTTAAAGTTTGGTAGATATGGCTGTAGTTGGACAA
>CALXCQ010000101.1 GCA_944386835.1 uncultured Oscillospiraceae bacterium
TCCTTTTTCTCAAAGCGCACATAGTTCGGAATCATTTCAATTCCGGCCTGCATATTTGGGGATAGCATAGGGCGGCCAATACGAAAGCTACCAGTCTTTTGGGTGCCAATAGAAATCAGTACCTTTCGCGGTTCATTATCAAACCTGTGCCCAGACCAAATCTTCATCTCTGAGTTTGATGGTTTTGCGCTTCCAAAAAATGCGTTAATTTTCCGAATCAGTTCCTTGACGATTTTTTTGTCGTCCTGCTGTAGAAAGGCTTGGAACTTAGAGGCATCATCATCAAGTATCTTTAGAAGTTCATCGCCGTGGGTATTGAAGAAAAAAAACTGTCTTTTACGAAGTTTGAACAACTTATCATTATCGTAGGCGATGGCCTCTGCAGGAATCTTGTAGTTCTCCGCCCATGAGTCTGCCTCAAGATCATTCCGAATGATTTTCTCATCCCAAAGTGGGTGCGATATCGCAACAGGATCGATACTACCTCTTATTGCGTCAAACAGTCCGCCCTTACCCGCATAGACTAGGTTAGCGATGTCATATTCATCGTTACCAGTTGTCTGATTCAACTGTTTGCAGGTACGGTTGCCAAAGAGCAGGAAAGCAATGAGGCTTTGCACCTCTCGCAGCGTCGCGTGATACCCTTGAAGGACTACTCGTTCCAAGACGATAGACAGCCGTTTCTGGAACAGAGCACCATTTAACAAAGCGCGATTTCTTGTTACAACGCAGTCAGCGTGCAACGGGCATCCATCACATTCTTTATAATGCTCTTTCGAGGTGAGTTTAGTAATCGCCTGGGCAAGCACCTCCTGAGTAAGAACCTCGCGTTTGCTGAGATCAAATACGACCACGCTATCAGGATTGCTCTCCTCGCTATGAAAAACGATTGAGGATGTCATTGCGCGGTATGCCTCAGCAATGGGCGCAAAAGCACTACCGTACTCCTTATTCACGGAGTAGAGTACAGCAGCGTTAATCGCAATGACAAACGCTTTCCCGTTATCGTGAGCATTGACCCAGCCATCAAAAATCTCTCGATTTGATAGCGTACTGGCATCAAGAACGATTTCAATGGGCTTGCCCAGTTTTTCCAATGCGGGCTTCATTATTCTGATGATGTGTGTCTTACCATCGCCCGGATTGCCCGTAAGGACAATGTCTTTTCCGTCCTTTGCCGCGTCTATAATCGCAGAATCAAGTCTCGTTTTCAGGTGGATGAGAGATAGACGTTCGGGAGCAATGTGATCCGCATAACCGCTTGAACCGCGATAGAAGTCACGAACGAATTGGAGCCCTGCTTTTGCTTCGTCATTCGCCGGCATTTGTGCCACCTCCAATTGGGGGAAACTCCACTCTTTTTCTCCATCAATTTGGTTTCCGACCATGAATGCGTTTTTATCAAACGCCCGTATCCGCTCATAGATCGGTTCATAATTCAGCCTGCTGGAGAGCCAACGCTCAGACCAATAATCTATAATTTTTTGCGTTCCGGTCTCATACTGCTCCATATCGGTGTAGTAGTGCGGTCTATCATCTTTGCCCAACAGGTAATCCGATGTATTAGTTGCAAGACAGGCTCCATATACGATTCTCGACATGGCATGCTTCGAGAAATCCTTTGAGTCCTCATTTGTGGCCTCAAGGAGTTCCCGGATTGCCATTGTGAGAAGACGCATTTTGGGGCTGGCACCCTCGCCGAACACATGATTGATCCGGTTAAATCCGTCGCTTGTCGCCTCGGTGAGACTAAGAGTTGTGGCCTTGCTGATATGCATCGTGCCGAAGCCAATTGTCATTCCGAGCCGTTTCCAAACGACATCAAAATCCGATCCAAATACCTCGCCGGGGATTTTAAGCCGGTTATACTGGCTTGAGCCAACATAATATAAGGACGTAGTGCCGACATAGACAAGCTCCGCTGGACGACATACTGGCTGGCCTTTGAGTCTGCTGGCAATTTCGCTGGCTTTGTTTTCATATCGGGTTTTATAGTCATGGACGACCTGGGGAGAGGTGGCAAGCAGAGCAACGAGTTTTCCACCCAAGATTTCGTTGTACGGCGGGATTGCTCCGCAAACATTCAGTTCCATGAGGCTGGAGCCGATATGCTTGGCCTTTTGAGCAACGAGGGCATTGCGAATTACAGAACTACCAGTTTCGCTTTTGCAGAAATTAATCCAGTTCTCATCATAACCAGGATCGTTTACAACGTCGGTGAGTGTTTTCTTGGCAATCAGCAATCTCGCAAGCTGCTCGGCCCGTTTCCTGTTGTAAAGGGCTTGCTCTGTTTTTGTAGATATGCTTCCGAGTTCGCTCCGTTCATCATCGTTGTATCCGTTTTCGGAAGAATTTCTGAGAGAATCCTGACGCTGTTGCTCTGCATCTGCTGCAAAATCAAGAAGCATACGGATATCTTCATCCGTTGGATTCCTGACCGTCATTTCTGTACAAAGCTCGGAATAGTCGATGCCGGAGATACCATCCTCGATATATCCCAGCAGACGCTGGAACTCAAGACGTGCATCATCGCCGGACAGCGTGAGGATATTCTCGATAAAAGCATGCTGGTTCCAGCCAATATAATCATCTCTACAAGTGATCTGCACGGCACAGTTTTCCAGGGATGCTATTCCCATGACTGCATGCATGGGGTGGGCGGCATCTCTGATGAGATATTGCATCGTTCTTCCGGGAGTAGTCTCGGAAGGCGTGGACCATGTCAGCCGGAAATATCTCCAAATCTCTGATATCTTAAGGCCGGTAAACTGGTCCCGTTCGTTTTCCGTAACGAGTTGCAGATATGGCTGGATTGCCTGCTTAACACTAATCCTTCCTGCGTGCGCCTGTTCTAACCGGTTGGCAAGTTCAGGGCCGTCTGCAATAAGTTCGGAAATATCGTATCCGGCAGAGTTCCGAGCCTCCATATGCTTGATAAAGTCGGTAAAAGTAAGCAGACGCTCGTGCCGACTCTCACTCATCCAACTCCGTAGCAACTGCTTTACCTCGGGGGCAGACCCATCATGGGTAGAATTCTCGTTGAGGGTTGGAAGGTTCATGTAAAGGACGCCATCTCTATAAAACGCCTTCCACGAAGCATGGATAAGGTCCCGGAAGAGGAACCAAACTGCTCTGTATTTTTTTCGTTGATTAAGATTGAAGGTGCATTCAGAAGTTACCCACTTGATTTCCTCATCCGCAATGTTTTCGATATCGGCCAGAGTCGTGTTCTCAGTTATTCTGGATACCGCATTGTAAAACCGGATACGAAAATCACCTTCGAGCCTTGGCCTAAAAGGGATTTCCCGATTCAGCATGAATGAAAACCTCTCTCTCCGATTATTCTCTCACCAACTCCATGATGTCTCCTACATCACAGTCGAGGGCGCAACAGATTTTGCAAAGGATCTCGGTATTGGTGTTTCCGCCGTGACCGAGCTTTGCAAGAGAGGTTGCGCTGATTTCAGCCAGTTCGCAGAGGCTTTTTTTCTTGATTCCCTTATCAATCAGCAGTTTGAACAACTTATTGTAGCTGAAACGTCCTTTTTTACCGATATTGGTTTCCATTACACTACCCCTTGTCATTTACGAAATCGATAGCAGATACAATTTGGGAGATTATTGGCCAGCGCCCCTAATCGCCCGAAAATTGATGCCTCGGGCTGAAAACGAGAATATTTTATCGCAAAATTACGCTTTCGTCTATATTTTTTTGCTTTCGCCAAAATATTTTGCCGAAGTCTTAATTAGAAGTTTAATTGTCTCTTCGATTGTTGATATTCTTATCCGTACTGCTCAGAACATAAAGCCATTATCTAATATCTGCATAACGGCCTCCTTCAATGGTCAGAAGCTTCAGGACTTTCGGCAGAACATTCTTTTTTCTTTCGATACTTCTCGGAAAAACCGATATATTTCCCGCTTTTGATCCTGGCGTCATCAGGCTTTTGAGCATCTTTTGGAATCGCCCAGCTTCGTCCAAGGCGCTCTGCTCCGGAGATACGGCCAGAGGCACACAGAATCTGAACCCGGCGGGAACTAATCCCCCATTTTGCAGCCGCATCAGAAATGGTCATGTAATCCATCTGGGCCCTCCTAATCGACAGTACTGCAAATTCCTCTTAATTCTGATAATACACGATTTGGCGAATATTATCAACATAAATCTACACTTTTAGCCTGTCGTGCCCCGGATCCTTCGTGTTATGTGGCGCGACCCATCATATGTAGAAAATATGTAAGTTTACTATCGTTGTGAAACTGAATTTGTTCCAGTATAATAAAATTAAAGTAAATGGTGAGGATTTTCACAGAGAGCAGGTGTCGCAAAATGATTGCCCCTACCATGGAAAAGAAAACCGCATCCGTCTTTCCCGCTACTTTTCCTGGTGCCCCGGTGATTTACCTGAATACTTACTCTAATGAGGGGCAGAAGGTATATGAGACTGCACAGGCGGTTGGCTGTCCCACCTTTTCCTTGGTGACCATCAGCAATCTGGACTGGAACCACGACATGGCCCCGTGGAACAGCCCGGCGGCGTTCAAGAACGGGGAGCCCTTTACCGGCGGGGCGGATGATTACCTGCGTCTACTGGTGGAGGAGATCATACCCAGGGCAGAAAAAGACTTGGCC
>CALXCQ010000102.1 GCA_944386835.1 uncultured Oscillospiraceae bacterium
ATTGCTGTGTAAAATCACAGGAATTGCTACGTCTTTTGTGTTTTATGTGTCTAAGCATTCCATATCTGTTACCGCTATTTGTTTTGGTTGTATTTTCTCTTTGATCTTAGTGTCTAATTTGTTGCGAATTTTACGCAGCAAACCGATTGAACTGTTACATGGTAGCAATGTGGGAGAAAAAGAACCGAAAACGAAGTGGGTTCTGGCGGTATTAGGGGTGCTTTTGACGGGCTCTGGATATTTTATTGCTCAAGAAGTTACTTCGCCGGTGGATGCCTTAGCGCTTTTCTTTGTCGCTGTGCTTCTCGTTATCGGAGGTACGTTTTGTCTGTTTACAGCGGGGAGTATTGCTGTTTTAAAGTTGTTGAGGAAAAAGAAGTCCTATTACTACTCTCCAAAGCATTTTATATCCATTTCCGGCATGATTTATCGCATGAAGCAAAACGCGGCGGGATTGGCAAATATTTGCATCTTGTCCACAATGGTTTTGGTGATTATTTCTACTACAGTCTGCCTGTATATCGGAATGGAAAACCAGATTCAGAATATATACCCTGCGGACTATTCCATTAATTTAGGAGGCAATGCAAGCCAAGCGTGCATTGCGGCGGTTCGTGAAGATGCTATAGAAGCAGTGGAACAACAAGGACTTACTGTAACTTCCCAAGCAGAATATGAATATTTGGAATTTGCCGTGGAACGAAAAGGTGAACAATATGTCGCAGGCGAGGAAATGACCTCAGCATCTGGGTTGGCAGAGTTGGTGTGTATACCGGTAGAGGATTATAATACACTGACAGGAAAGAACATTACCTTGGGAGACAACCAGGTGGTAGCTTATAGTCCCACGGGTACCGTGGATCCCCAGTTTACACTCTTTGGCCAGACCTATACTGTGAAAGAAGAGGGAGAAGCGTTTCTTGCCGAGGGGAAATTCGGCACGTATATTCGGAACGTATTTTTCCTGGTCGTGAATCGGGCGACATTTCAACGTATGTATGAAGGCCAATTGGAAGCTTATCAGGAATATGCCAGCAACAAACAGTATGTTCTTTATCTGAATGTAGACGGTACCAACACGGAAAAAGAGGCTTATATCAATATTGTGGGACAGAAAGTAGCCCAAACAGCAGAGTCTTATAATGAGGATGGAAGTTTGTCTGTACGTTGGGAGGACCGGGTTACAGGTGAAAAAGAAGGGCGTCTTCTCTATGGCGGCTTTTTATTCCTTGGAATCTTTTTGGGCTCCTTATTCTTGATGGCAACTGTTCTGATCATTTATTATAAGCAAATGTCTGAAGGTTACGATGATCGGGCCAGATTTGAGATTTTGAAACAGGTGGGAATGAGTCGCGATGAGATATGGAAAACCATTCGTTCGCAAATTATCAGTGTTTTCTTCTTACCCTTGGTGATGGCGGCTGTGCATGTGGCTTTTGCTTTTAAAATGATCACAAAGCTTTTGTCCCTTTTTTCTTTGCAGAACATACAGCTGTTTTTTTACTGTACTATCGGGACATTTTTGGCTTTTGCCGTGATATATAGTTTTGTTTATCGTATGACGGCGAAGACATATTATAGAATTGTAAGTTAAGGAGATCAAAATGGTAAAAGATTTGTCCTGTATTGCAAAACGATTCCTGTTTTGGATTTTGCTGGCCTGTGTTTGGGGAGTGATACAAATAGGACGTCGCCGACATAGGAGTAAACAAGAGTTATAGCACCACAGAATTCCAAAGCATAGTTGAAAGCAGAGAGGAGCTTTAATATGGGCGGCTTTGGTTTTAAATGTGGAAAGTAGTCCGCAAAACGGATTACGGCAAGGAACTCTTTTTGTATAGAAAAGCGGCAATTTCTCCTGCTCACGAGGAAATTGCCGCTTTGTAGCGGAATGATAAAGCGGGAGCGACAAGGGAAATTACCCGGGAAAAGGGAAAATTTATGTTGACAATGTCGGAACCCTGTGATATTATATCGGAGCAATCAAGTGATTGCCCAATTGCGCGAGTGGTGGAATTGGCAGACTCGCTAGATTCAGGTTCTAGTGTCCACTCCGGACGTGCGGGTTCAAGTCCCGCCTCGCGCACCAAAAACCGCTGGAATGGTAGGATTCCAGCGGTTTTATTTTATGTAGAAATTTGTTTGTCGGCTTTGACCGCACAAATGCCACAGACGGGTTTCGGTTTTGACCACAGGAGAGGGAGCCTATTGACCAGGTGTACCTTTCCTTTTGTTTTATGCGCCACAGGTTTTGAAGGGCTCTTTGCTCAAAGCAGTTGCTCCGGCATTTTTTTCTTTTTTCGAGAGGTTGGGATCAAATTTCTCATTTGTGGCCGCATTTTCATCCGTTTCATCGTTCTTTGTCCACCGTTTCTTAGTCATTATGTTTCCATATCCCGCCGCGCGGGGTCTCCTTTTTCAGCTGGCGGGTCATGGCCGGTCAGAAAGCCGTTTGCTTTTCCAACGTCTTGTCTGCTTTATTCTGCCTCCTCTCTTTTCCACGTCCCAAGCCTCTTTATATATTTTTACTTTACCACCCCAATGCCCCTTGATATCTCCCACCAAAGCGGAGCAAGCAGCCAGCATCCACAGGTTTTCCTGCGGGCACAGATGGGGGGGCTCCGCATCTGTGGAAGCAGTAGTGTGAATCTGGGTAAAGTAGGACAGCCCTGTACTTTGCAGGAATTGACATCTCTCAGTTCAGACACGACTGCACCATCATTGATAAACTCGGCGATGCGGTCACACCTGTAGGATCCTGTTCCGATGATAGGAAGGGCTTTTCCATTTTATGGGTACCATTCATTTTGGAAATAGAAAGGGCGGCTACGTTAAAATAGCTGCCCAGAACAAGGAGATATACAAAATAATTTCCGGTTAGAGCCCCAAAATCATTGATATTACAGGAATTTAAAAAAACTCTTTACCACCATGTAAACCAGCTTTGGAGCAAAGTGAACTTTGCTCCGAATTTTTTGCTTTAAACCCGATCATCCGTGTGCAGGGATTTCTCGTTTTTCTGAAAAGCTTTCTGGCGAGATGGTTTCCAGATGAAAATAGTGTGAGTGGCTCTTGCTCCTGCCGGAATATCGATTTTGCCTTATTGCAATTACAGGAGAAAACATGTAAAATAAACATACATTTGGTGATTCTGTAAGAATTAAGTTCATTAGAAAGTAAGGACTGTAAAATGAAGCTGCTTATCATAAATCCAGGTTCAACTTCTACAAAAATCAGTGTATATGATGAATATGAAGAGTTATTTGTGGAAAGCGTTTTTCATGATGCGCCGGAACTCTTAAAGTATCCGCATGTCAATGGCCAGGTACCATTTAGAAAAAAAGTTATTCTGGATGTGTTGCGTGCTCACGGAATGGGGCCAGAAAATATTGACGTATATGTTGGCCGCGGAGGAAGCGCTTATTCGCAACATACCGGGGTTACCGTAATTGATGATACTTTGTACCAGGATACCCTCAAAGGTGTGGGAGGGAGTGAACATGCTGCTAAACTGGGAGTACTGATCGCTTATGAGTTATGTAAAGAGTTTGGTGGTAAAATGTATACGCTTAACCCTACAAACGTGGACGAGCTCAACGATTATGCACGTTTAACGGGAATCAAAGGTGTTTATCGAAGCGCACAGTCTCATGTTTTGAACCAAAAAGCTGTGGCTGAGACACACGCGAAGAGTCTTGGAAAGCGGTATGAAGCGTGTAATTTTATTGTAGCGCACATTGACGGCGGAATTACGGTTAATGCCCACGATCATGGACGGATGACAGATGGAAATGTTGGTTCCGGCGGGGATGGGACATATACACCTACAAGAATTGGAAGTGTTCCAGTTTTATCTTTGCTGGATTATTTGCAGACGCATTCCCTGCAGGAAGTGCGTACGATGTGCTCTAGATCCGGAGGCTTTGTCTCGTTTTTTGGCACGGCTGATGCGAATATAATTCATGCACTTGTGGATAAAGAGGATCCAAAGGCAGTTTTGATTTGGAATGGAATGATTTACCAGATTTGCAAAGAAATTGGTGCTATGAGCGTTGTTTTGGAAGGAAAAGTTGATGGCATTCTCTTGACTGGGGGCTTAGTCAGATTCCAGGATATCATTAATGGTATTCGGAAACGCTGTGAGTGGATAGCACCTGTTTCAGTATATCCTGGAGAAATGGAGCAGGAAGCACTGGCATATTCAGTTTTAAAGGTGCTCCACGGTGAAGATCAGGCCATACATTATTCTGGTAAACCAGTATGGGATGGATTTCCCTTTATAGATAATGGGACAGAGCCCGTGACCTAAGGGTAACCGATACAACGGATTTGATACAGTGTGTAAACGCTCAATTTTCTGCACAATGGGTGAGAAAGTTGAGAATAGGTAAAAAAGCAGATATTGTTGAAAACGATACAGTCGTTGGTACATAAAACCGGAGTAAGCAATGAGAAAGCTTACTCCGGTTTTTTGCAAAGCTCAAATAGGAATGTGATCTCTGAATGCTTTTTCAATAAATCCGCATTTGTTTTGGAAACCGGTCCAAAAGAAGTTTGAAATACGATTTTATGCGGGGAGACAAACTCACTGGAAGGACTTTGGTATCTGTAGAAAAGGAAAAGTCCCATGAGCGGTGTCCAAGATGCGCTCCAACATTAGAATTGGAACCAAATTCCACATTCCAACATAAATATAGGAGTGGTATCGAATCGATACCATGCAAAGATGTCCTCATATCACGTTATCTCTGGAGTATTGGATAGTATAAGGTCAGGGCTGCGTGCCAACCTGGGTGCGATGTTATCTAACACAGAACTGGCCAGCCAAGGTGTCAAACTGACTGCTAACCTGGGTGGGGAGTGCAGCATGGGTTTCCGGATAATATTTTAATTTTTCTATTAACTTGAGAAAATTTGGCCTGTTATACGGAGTCGGACCGGAGAAATCCTAATTTTCCTACCAAAACCAGTTAACGTAGGACTTCTGGAGAAAGCAAAGGTTTCAAAATGAAAGTGGGAAATCAGATAAATGTTCTACTGGTTTCACATTAGGAGATGGCATCCATTACTACGTCCAAAAGATGGATGGGATCCAATTGTAGCCGGGTACACTGCTCAGCCAAGTTGAGCACCATATTTCTGTCACAAGAAATATCAGGGGCAATGGCAACTTCTTGCCACCCATTCACGGTCCGGTGCCAAGCAAGTATGCCGTAAGATTGATATTGTTTGTTGTGAAAGACAAAAGAAGATCCCTCAACGAGTGTGTACCGGAACACGGATATTCACCACCTTTAGAAATGTTGTCACATCTAAATCTAAAAGTACAATCAATCTGAGTGCAACTATAAAACTGGGCAGGCGGACGCCTTTTTCAATGAGTTGGAACCATCGAACAGAAATGGAAACGGCATCAGCAACATCTTCTTGTGTCAAGCCCAATGCTTTTCTTTTTTGTAAAACGGCACCTGAGAAAGTTAGTTTTAAAGTCACACGTGACATGGTCAAAGCCTCCTTTTTTGGAAGTTTATAACAGCTTCCACAAAATCCCCATGAACAATGCTTCGCATTATGAAAAACGACAAAAAATCTTGAAAAACATTAGTGGAGCGAGGATACAGATTGTGGGGGATGACCATATTCCAGGCTAGGAAAGCGTAGTGATTTTCTCAACACAAGGAGAATAAGTTGTTTCTATTTTCTCATAAAAAGCGAGAAAGTCCGGCTCAAGATACCGGAAACCAGAACCAATATATTGGGAGATTTCGAAAAAAATTAAACAAGTTTTCGAGTTTTGGAAATTTGTTTTCCGTTTGAAATTGCATTTGGGTTCCATTGAAAAAGCATCAAGGTATTGGCGCGGGTAGACTTTCTTTTTACCAGATGAAGTGTGAAAAGGAAGATCCCGTCCACCTGCAAATAGATGCGATAGAAGGAAAGAACAAAGGCTGATTGAGGCCTTAGTATCTGAGCATCCTGTTTTAACATTCCAACCAATAAGATTTCGATAGAGGGTGGGTAACATGATACCCTGCAATAAAACGAATTATCAGACCGGCAGATCCAGCACGATTCAATATTTGGTCATTCACTATACAGCGAATAATGGTGACACCGCCAAAGGAAATTGTAGCTATTTTCAAAAGAATCCGGGTCTGTACGCATCAGCACATTATTTGGTGGACGAAAACGGATGGGAACAGTCGGTAGCAGATGGAGATACCGCATGGCACTGCGGGGCTACCACGTACCGGCATCCGAAATGCCGAAACAATAATTCATTGGGAATTGAATTATGCAGTCGAAAAGACACGAAAGGCGTTTATTATTTCTTACCGGAAACGGTACAGAATGCACAAAAGTTGGCCCGCGCATTAATGGAGCAATATCGTATTCCGAAGGAAAATGTATTGCGACACTATGATGTGACAGGGAAAGTATGTCCGGCTCCGTTTGTGGAAAACACATCGGCCTGGACCAGTTTTTTAAACGGACTTGCTGTGAAAGAGCAAGAGGAAAATATGGAGGAGACTATGACACAAGAACAGTTTGATACCATGATGAAAAACTGGCTTATGCAGCGGGAATCTCTGGCAGCTGACACTTGGTCCGCAGAAGACAGAAAGTGGGCAGAAGATAACGGGATTATAAAGGGAGATGCCAAGGGGGAGAAACGGTATAAATCTTTTGTCACCCGAGAAGAACTGGTGGCTACGCTGCACAGAGTTGACCTTCAGAAATAATAGAAAATGGCGGCGGATAGAATTTTCTATCCGCCGCTTCAATTTTATAAAAAGAGTCGTCAGGATTAAAGCGCTGCGCTAGGCAAATGAGCAATAAAAGCATGCAAAGCCTGTTCCGATGAAAGCATATTGGCTTGTTGAAGAATTGCGCGTTTTTGTGTAGGGTTACAAGCCTGATAAAAAGCGTTGGCCCTTGTGTCTTGTCCCAATACAGAGAAAAATTGCGCAGATAAATTTGAATGCACTGTCAAAATAATCACCCCTAAAATAGTATGCCACAAATAAGAAATAAACATGTTGTATGTATTAATATAACAATGATGAAGCAATAGTGTGTATTGTGAATGGATTGTGTATATATGTATATTTTATTGATAAAGTGAATATTTACTACATTTTAACGAAAAAATGATAAATATTTATTCAAAATGATACTTGAGATTTTGAAATAAAGAATGTATATTTAAACAAAAATAAAGATTGATATTCAAAGGGGATGTCATTATGGAAAAGAAAAACATTAAAAAAGTAGTTTTGGCGTATTCGGGAGGTTTGGATACTTCGATTATTATTCCTTGGCTGAAAGAGAACTACAACAATTGTGAGGTTATTGCAGTTTGCGGCAATGTAGGCCAGGCAGACGAACTGGAAGGCCTGGAGGAAAAGGCAAAAGCTACCGGCGCATCCAAACTGTACATAGAGGATCTGACAGATGAATTTGTCAATGATGTAGTCATACCGACAGTCAAAGCAGGTGCTCAATATGAAGAATATCTTTTGGGAACGGCATTGGCACGGCCGGTTATTGCAAAGCGTCTGGCAGAAATTGCGCTCAAGGAGAATGCGGATGCCATTTGTCACGGCTGTACCGGAAAGGGAAATGACCAGGTGCGGTTTGAGTTGGCAATTAAGGCGTTTGCACCGCATATGGCAATCATCGCCCCTTGGCGGGAGTGGGAGATAAAGTCCCGGGATGAAGAAATTGCCTATGCAGAAGCCCATCACGTACCTCTGCGCATTAACCGGGAGACGAACTATTCCAAGGATAAGAATCTGTGGCACCTGTCTCACGAGGGGTTGGACCTGGAGGATACCGGCAATGAACCGCTTTATGAGAAAAAGGGTTTCCTGGAGATGAGCGTATCGCCTTTGCAGGCTCCGGATGCACCGACTTATGTGACGCTGGGATTTACCAAGGGAATTCCTACTTCTTTCAATGGAAAAGAAATGAGTGCAAAAGAAATCATCCTTCAGCTGAATCAGTTAGGCGGCGAGAATGGTATTGGCCTTTTAGACATTGTGGAAAACCGGCTGGTTGGCATGAAGAGCCGTGGAGTCTATGAGACGCCGGGCGGAACGATTTTGTACAAAGCGCACACCCTTCTGGAGTCAATTTGCCTGGATAAGCTGACGGCCCATAAAAAGCAGGAACTGGCCATCACCTTTGCCGATCTGGTATATAACGGGCAGTGGTTTTCTCCTTTGCGGGAGGCTCTGTCTGCCTTCGTTGATAAAACTCAGGAAAAAGTTACCGGTACCGTCAAAGTGAAACTCTACAAAGGCAATGTAATTCCCGCAGGAGTCTGGAGCCCCTATTCTCTTTACAGTGAAGAAATCGCCACGTTTGGAGAGAGCGACTACAATCAGAAAGATGCAGAAGGATTCATCAATCTGTGGGGACTGCCTACCAAAGTTCAGGCTATGGTAGATGCGCAAAACTCCTGAGAAAGGAAACGGAAATGGAAAAACTTTGGGCAGGGGCGCTGCATCAGCCGCTGGATCAGATAGCGGAGGAGTTTAATTCTTCCATAACTGTGGATTGCAAGCTCTGGGAGCAGGACATTTTGGGCTCCATTGCACATGCGAACATGCTGGGGAAGCAAGGGATTATTCCTCAAGACGAGGCAGCTGCACTGGCAGAAGAATTGAAAAAAATCCAAAAAGAGCTGAAAACCGGGAAACTTTCCATAGACTGGAAGAGTGAAGATATTCACACCTTTGTTGAGCAAACATTGACCCAGCGGTTGGGCGAAGTGGGGAAGAAACTTCATACAGCCAGAAGCCGAAACGACCAGGTTGCGTTGGATTTACGCCTGTATCTGCGGCAGGAAATTCAGACTTTGCAGTCGGATCTCAAAGAGATGACAGAAAAATTCTTAGAACAGGCCCAAAAGCACAAAGGCACCATAATGCCTGGATATACCCACTTACAAAGGGCACAACCCATCACATTCGGTCATCACTTAATGGCTTACACCATGATGTTCCTGCGGGACATAGGAAGGTTTCAGGATGCACAGGAGCGTATGAATGTTTCGCCGATTGGTAGCTGTGCGTTGGCCGGCACAACCTATCCTATTGACAGGCAGTGGGAAGCAGAATCGTTGGGATTCTCTGAAATTGCACACAACAGCTTGGACGGTGTCTCAGATCGGGACTTTTGTGTGGAGCTGCTCAGTGCATGCAGTATTCTGATGATGCACATGTCACGTTTTTCCGAAGAACTGATTCTGTGGTCCAGTTGGGAATTTCAGTTTGTCACTTTGGCAGATCCGTATACCACTGGCTCTAGTATTATGCCGCAAAAGAAAAATCCGGATATGGCGGAATTGATTCGGGGAAAAACTGGCCGGGTATATGGGGATCTCATAGGAACATTGACTATGCTGAAAGGGCTGCCACTTGCTTACAACAAAGACATGCAGGAGGATAAAGAGGCGGTTTTTGATGCGCTGCAGACGGTAAAACTGTGTGTGCAGATTTTGAGTGCAATGGTAGAGACCCTAACAGTGAAAGCGGATAACATGCTGAAAGCTGCGCAGACAGGTTTCCTCAACGCCACCGATTTGGCGGACTACCTGGTGAAAAAAGGCTTGCCTTTCCGCAAAGCCTATCAAATTGTAGGAGCGATTGTGGCCTACTGCCTGGAGAACAACTGCACCCTGGAGTCCCTGTCCATGGAAACTTATCAACAGTTTAGTCCGCTGTTTGCAAAGGATGTCTATACGGAGATTGCACTGGCAACTTGCGTTGCCAAGAGATGCTCTCAGGGGGGCACTTCGGAGGCCTCTGTAGAAGCGCAAATTGCATATGTAAAACAGCAGCTCAAAATATTGTAAAGACGGAAAGCGGGATGGTACCAAATGAACTTGAAAGGAAAGCACTTTTTAAAATTATTGGATTTTACACCACAGGAAATTCAAGGGCTGTTGGATTTGGCGGCCCAACTGAAATTCCAAAAGAAAAACGGTATTCCCCATAAACTTTATGAGGGGAAGCAAATCGCTTTGATTTTTGAAAAGACCAGTACCAGAACCCGCTGTAGTTTTGAGGTGGCTGCCCATGATCTGGGAATGCATGCCACTTATTTGGACCCTACGGTTTCCCAGATTGGGCAGAAGGAAAGTATTGCAGATACAGCCCGGGTTTTGGGACGTATGTTTGACGGAATTGAGTATCGGGGATTTGGTCAGGAAATCGTAGAAGAGTTGGCCCAATATGCAGGGGTTCCAGTCTGGAACGGGCTGACCAACGAGTTTCATCCCACTCAGATTTTAGCGGACTTTTTGACCATTCAGGAGAAATTGGGTGATCTGTCCAAGGTAAAACTGGTTTACATGGGGGATGCCCGCTACAATATGGGGAACTCTCTTATGGTGGGCTGTGCCAAAATGGGAATGCACTTTGTAGCCTGCGCACCCCGTCAGTATTTCCCGGATCCGCAGCTGATCTCAACCTGTCAGGAAATCGCAAAGTCTACAGGGGCGGTTCTGGAATTCATAGAAAGTCCCAGTGAGGCAGTAGCCCACGCCAACGTCATTTATACCGATGTTTGGGTTTCCATGGGGGAGCCAATGGAGGTATGGGAACAGAGAATTCATGACTTGTCCGATTACCAGGTGAACCAAAAACTTATGGAGCAGGCAGAGGCTGGGTGCATCTTTATGCACTGCCTTCCGGCATTCCACGATTGGAAGACTTCTGTAGGGAAAATGGTAGGGCAAAAATTTGGAAGGACAGAATTGGAAGTGACCGATGCGGTCTTTGAGGGGCCGCAATCGGTTGTATTTGATGAAGCGGAGAACCGTATGCACACGATCAAGGCCGTAATGGCCGCTACGTTATAAAGGCAGAAATATGAAAAAAGCGTATTTAGTGTTGGAAGACGGGAGTGTATTTCCGGGATATTCCTTTGGGGCGGAAACGGCCTGCACGGGAGAGCTGGTTTTCACTACCGGGATGGGTGGTTATATCGAGACCTTGACCGACCCCAGTTATTACGGTCAAATTGTACTGCAGACGTTCCCGCTAATGGGAAACTACGGCATCATAGAAGAGGACTTTGAAGGCGAGTGCTGGTTGAACGGCTATGTGGTTAGGGAATGGTGCGATACGCCTTCCAACTTCCGTTGCCAGTATACTCTGGATACCTTTTTAAAAAAGAGAGGAATCCCAGGTATTTTTGGCGTCGATACACGGGAAATTACCAAGCGGATCCGCGAGCAGGGAGTCATGAACGCACGGATTTGCACAGAACTTCCAGATAACCCGGCAGAGATTGCCGCATATCAGATTTGCCAGGCAGTTTCAGCTGTTATGCCGGCACAAAGTCAGGTTTTTCCTGCCTGGGGCGAGAAAAAATTCCAGGTTGTTTTACTGGACTATGGCGCAAAGCGCAATATTATACGGTGCCTGCAAAAGAGAGGATGCCAGGTGATAGTTGTGCCAGGTTCCTGGAAAGCGGAACAGATTCTGGCATGTCAGCCGGATGGGATTATGCTGTCCAACGGGCCGGGAGATCCGGCGGAGAACACGGCGGAAATTGCCGAGCTTCAAAAAATTTTGGGCAAAGTTCCCGTTTTCGGAATCTGTCTGGGGCATCAGCTCCTGGCCTTGGCTAATGGGGGTAAGACCAAGAAACTCAAGTACGGCCATCGGGGCGTAAACCAACCGGTGACGGATGTTTGCAGCGGTCGTACTTATATTACTACCCAGAATCACGGCTATGCAGTGGTGTCCGACAGTATGAAAACAGGTACCATTCGCTTCGTGAATGCCAACGACGGAACCTGTGAAGGGATTGACTATCCGGAACAAAAGGCCTTTTCCGTCCAGTTTCATCCGGAGGCCTGTGCCGGCCCCCTGGATACCCAATTCTTATTTGACAGATTTTCCACGCTGATGGAGGGAGAAAAATCATGCCGCTAGCGCCAACGATTCAAAAAGTTCTGGTAATTGGTTCCGGCCCCATTGTGATTGGCCAGGCAGCCGAATTTGACTATGCCGGAGCGCAGGCCTGTCGGGTACTGAAGGAGGCGGGAGTCAGCGTAGTCCTGGTCAATTCCAATCCGGCTACCATTATGACCGATCAGGCTTTGGCGGATGTGATTTACCTGGAACCTTTGACAGTAGAGAGTATCCAGCGGATTATTATCAAGGAACAGCCGGATAGCCTGTTGGCAGGATTGGGAGGTCAAACGGCCCTGACATTGGCCATGCAGCTGAGTCAAAATGGCTTTTTGGAACAACACCATGTAACACTCATCGGCAGTAATCTGGAAGCCATACAAAAAGCGGAAGACCGTCAGCTTTTTAAAGAGACTATGGCGGCCATTCATGAGCCGACTGTTCCCTCTGATACAGCCGAAGATGTGGCACATGCTTTGGAGATTGCCGAGGAAATCGGTTATCCGGTCATTGTACGTCCGGCCTTTACCCTGGGTGGCGCCGGCGGTGGTGTGGCCAGCAATCCGGAAGAATTGAAAGAGGTTGCCAGAATCGGGCTGGAGTTTTCGCCCATAACGCAGATTCTGGTCGAAAAATACATTTATGGATGGAAAGAGATAGAATTTGAAACCATGCGGGACGGGGCAGGCAATGTGATTGCCGTATGCAGCATGGAGAACCTGGATCCGGTGGGAATTCATACCGGTGATAGTATTGTCGTGGCGCCGGCATTGACCCTTGCAGACAAGGAATTTCAAATGCTGCGCAGCGCGGCCCTGAATATTATTACTGCCCTGGGAATTGTAGGTGGCTGCAACTGTCAATTTGCACTGGATCCGGAAAGCTTTCAATATGCGGTGATTGAAGTCAATCCCCGGGTTTCCCGTTCTTCGGCGCTGGCTTCCAAAGCGACCGGGTATCCCATTGCCAAAATTGCCACCAAGCTTGCGTTAGGGTATACCTTGCCGGAGATTCAGAACGACATTACGGGAAAGACCTGTGCCTGCTTTGAACCAACGTTGGATTATGTGGTCGTAAAATTCCCTAAGTGGCCTTTTGACAAATTTGCAGGGGCTTCCAGAAAACTGGGGACACAAATGAAGGCAACGGGAGAAGTTATGGCCATCGGTACCAGCTTTGAGATGGCTTTGATGAAAGCAATCCGGGGAGCCGAGATCGCTCAGGACACGTTGAACGCAAAATTCCCAGAGGGAACAGATATCCGCCAGGCGCTCGCTGCCTGCGACGATCAGCGTATTTTTACTGTGTTCCAGGCGCTGAAACAGGGAATCCCAGTCGAGGATATTCATTCTATAACCCGTATTGACCAATGGTTCCTCTATAAACTGAAAAAAATGGCCGATTTTGAGGTGCATTTACAGAAGGAAGGTTTTGGAGAGGGAGACTATGAAAAGGCGAAACAGATGGGCTATCCGGATGCTGCCTTAAAAAGGCTGTTTTGCTGGGACGGGCAAAGTCCCATGACAATGTCCTATAAGATGGTTGACACCTGTGGAGCCGAGTTTGAAGCCGAGACACCCTATTTTTATGCGACTACCGATTCTCACTGTGAGTCCAGAAGTTTTCCCCGTTCGGGAAAGCCGGTTGTCATCGTATTGGGCTCCGGGCCGATCCGGATTGGACAGGGAATTGAATTCGACTACTCTTCGGTTCATTGTGTGTGGAAACTGAAGGAACTGGGTTACGATGTGGTCATTATTAATAATAACCCGGAGACGGTTTCCACTGACTACGATACAGCAGATCGTCTGTACTTTGAGCCGCTGACGCCGGAAGACGTGATGCAGATTATTCAGGCGGAAAATCCAGTGGGCGTTGTGGTGGCGTTTGGTGGACAGACGGCTATAAAGCTGACTGGTTTTTTGCAGAAAGAGGGAATTCCAATTTTGGGAACCTCGGCAGAGAGTATTGACATTGCAGAAGACCGGGAGCGCTTTGACGAGCTTTTGGAAACGTTTCAGATTCAGCGTCCTAAAGGGATGGGGGCAGTCACTTTAGAGGAGGCACTGCAGGCGGCAAACTGTCTTGGCTATCCTGTTTTGCTTCGTCCTTCTTATGTCATTGGCGGACAAAACATGCGAATTGTCCACAACGATCAGGAGACCAGTTTATACATGCGCCGAATCCTGAATCAGGGGATCGACAACCCGGTTTTGGTTGACAAATACATGATGGGTGCAGAACTGGAAGTGGATGTTATTTCCGATGGGGAAGACGTGTTGATTCCGGGAATTATGCAGCACATTGAGCGGGCCGGTGTCCACAGTGGGGACTCCATTGCCGTATATCCCCCCTACAATATTGACGATGAAATGATGCAAACCATTGTGGACAATTCTACCAAACTGGCACTCTCCTTGGGAACCAAAGGGCTGGTGAACATTCAATATTTGATTGACCACGGGGAACTGTATGTCATTGAAGTCAATCCGCGAGCGTCTCGTACGGTTCCGTATATCAGCAAAGTGACCGGAGTACCTATGGTGGATTTGGCCACCAGCGTTATGGTAGGGAAAAAACTACGTGACTGTGGATATGGTGTGGGGTTGCATCCCATTCCGCCCTATGTGGCTGTCAAGGTGCCTGTATTTTCTTTTGAAAAGCTGACAGATGTCAACGCATATCTGGGGCCTGAGATGAAATCTACGGGAGAAGTTCTGGGAATTGGGAAAACTCTGGAAGAAGCACTGTTCAAGGGCCTGACCTCTGCGGGCATGTTGTTGGCATCAACCCAAAAACAGAAAGAAGTTGGCGTCCTGATCAGTGTGGATACGCACGATATTTGGGAAGTTACTACACTGGCAAAGAAGCTGGACAGCCTGGGACTCTTCCTCTATGCCACGGAGGAGACGGCTGGGGTCATTGCCAGTTTGGGAATTGCCGTGCGGACGATACCCGGTATCAAAGAGAGCCAGCATGCCTTTGAGTTGCTAGACAGCGGGAAAATCCACTATATCGTGTATACCGGAGCTTTGCTGGATGAGACAGTGGATGACTATATCGCGCTCCACCGCAAGGCTTTGCAGCTTTCCATTCCCTGTTTTACCTCTCTGGATACAGCAAATGCGCTGGCAGACATTATTGGCAGCCGGTATACGCAGCAAAACACGGAATTGGTCGATCTCAATCATATGCGCAAAAACAGGCAGGACTTGCCCTTCACCAAAATGCATGCCATCGGCAACGATTACATCGTTGTGGAGAACTTTGGCGGGGAAATTACCTGTCCGGAGTCCCTGTGTATCAGCCTTTGCAACCGCTATCGGGGAGTAGGAGGATACGGGATAATTCTGTTGGAAACATCACCCACAGCTGACGCCAAGGTTCGGGTATTTACCCGGGACGGAGGCTGTGCCGCCTTTTCAGTCAATGCGCTTTGCTGCAGCGGAAAGTATCTCTATGACAATGGCTTTGTAGAAAAAAAGCAAATTACCCTTGAGACGGAAAACGGCGTAAAAGATTTACAACTATTCCTTCAAAATGGGAAGGTAAGCTCGGTACGGCTCATGCTGGAAAAACCGGTTTGGCAGACAAAACCAGGGAAAGCAGGACAGACACAAAATCCGATCATGGATACCCCCTTTACGTTGGGAGATCGGTATTATCGTATTAACTGTTTCACATTGGGATGTCCCCACTGTGTGGTATTTGTCGACCGGGTAGAGAATGTGCAGGAAGTAGGAAAACTGTTTTCAGAAGCGCCGGAATTTGCACCAGGACTGCATACGGAGTTTGTAAAAGTTGTAAATCCAACCACGCTGATAATGCGGGCCTACGAGCCGGACAACGGAGAGACTGCCGGCTTTGGAACAGGGGCATGTGCTGCGGTTGCTGCCGCGATTGCCAATCACCATTGTGCCCCGGAGACGGAGATAACCGTCAAAATGCCGGGCGGAGAGCTACTGGTAATGTTTAAGCACTCAGAATTTGCAGTGACCGTCGGCGTATCTGCCATTGATCGAGGAATTGGTCAGTATTAACAGGATACAAATTGAAAAGGAAAAGCAGCAAAAAAGTGCTGCTTTTCCTTTTTTTATAATTTCTGTAAAAAAAAGAAGAAAAATGGGGGACTAGCATTTTGCAAGGAAAAAGTGTATAATACAAAATTAATATGAAATGTTTTTTCCGTTTTCTGAGCATCGGCGATGCTGTTTGGAAGGAGAAGAAAACAGCAGGTATCTTGGAGGCTGAACTATGTATCATCTGGCAACATCCCTGGGAATTGACATCGGTTCCACAACGGCAAAAGTTGTGGTTATGGAAGGGACCCAGGTCATTTACGAAAAATATGAAAGACATTATTCCCAGGTGCGCAGCAAAACCCGTGCCATGATAGAAGAGATTCGGGATTTGTTACAGGGAAAGCGGTTTTCCTTGGCTATTTCCGGGTCGGCTGGATTGGGCCTGGCCCAGTCTGCGGGGATTCCTTTTGTGCAAGAGGTTTATGCCACGGGAGAAGTGGTGCACGAACTGGAGCCAGATGTGGGGACAGTTATTGAGCTGGGCGGAGAGGATGCCAAAGTCATTTTCTTTAAAGGCTGCCTGGATGAACGGATGAACGGTTCTTGTGCAGGCGGTACCGGCGCTTTTATTGACCAGATGGCGACGCTGCTCAACGTCAGTGTAGAGGAATTGGATCAGTTGAGCCTGGAAGCCTCGCGGCTCTATCCCATTGCCTCCCGGTGTGGTGTATTTGCCAAAAGTGACATCCAGCCGCTTTTGAACCAAGGTGCAAAAAAGGCAGATATTGCTGCCAGTATTTATCAGGCGGTTGTGAATCAGACTATCGCCGGATTAGTACAGGGCCGTAAAATCGATAAGAAGGTCATGTTTTTAGGTGGCCCACTGTATTATTGCAAGGGGCTGCAAAAACAGTTTGTGCAGACACTGCAGCTAAAACCGGATGAGGTGATTTTTCCCTCTTATGCCAGATTTGCAGTGGCAATGGGAGCGGCCCTTTATGGGGATAAATCAGAAAACACATTTACCTATGAGACTTTGATGTTGGCACTGGACAATCCCAATGCAGGCACGTCTCTTTCCAACCGGACGCGGCCTCTTTTTTCCTCTCAAGAGGAGTATGAGGCGTTTCAGTCTCGTCATAAGAAGGCAACGGTGGCGCATTGTGATCCCCAAACCTACCAGGGGGATGCCTATTTGGGGATTGACTGTGGCAGCACCACGACAAAACTTGTCCTTCTTACGAAGGAGAAAGAAATCTTATATACGTATTATAGTTCCAGCCAGGGAAATCCGGTAGGCATTATCCGGCAACAGCTGGAAGAAATTTATCATCTGTGTGCCGATAGGATTCAGATTCGGGGCAGTGCAGTTACCGGCTATGGGGAAGAACTGATTCGCAATGCATTTCGGGTTGATATCGGGCTGGTGGAAACCATAGCCCATTATACAGCTGCAAAGTATTTTAAACCGGATGTGGATTTCATCCTGGATATTGGTGGTCAGGATATTAAGTGCTTTAAAATCAAAAATGGAGCCATAGACTCTATTATACTCAATGAAGCCTGCTCTTCTGGCTGCGGCTCCTTTATTGAGACTTTTGCCAAATCCATGGGGTATACGGTAGAGGAGTTTGCTAAAAAGGGACTGGCGGCCCAAGCTCCGGTCAATTTGGGCAGCCGATGTACTGTCTTTATGAACTCTTCTGTGAAGCAGTCTCAGAAGGAAGGCGCCACGGTAGAGGATATTTCCGCGGGACTTTCTGCCAGTGTGATCAAAAATGCGATTTACAAGGTAATTCGAGCCAATTCTCCGGAAGAGCTGGGGAAAAACATCGTGGTGCAGGGTGGCACTTTTTTAAATGATGCCGTTTTGCGGGCGTTTGAGCTGGAATTGGGATGCGATGTGATTCGTCCGTCCATAGCCGGACTGATGGGAGCCTATGGGGCAGCGTTATATGCTATGGGATTGAAGGAAAGTCAGCTTTTGACAGAAGAGGAACTGAAGAAATTTACCCATACTGCCAAGTCTGCCGTCTGTCAGGGCTGTACCAATCACTGCCATTTGACAGTTAACACGTTTTCCGACGGGAAGCGGTTTATTTCCGGAAATCAGTGTGAAAAAGGGGCAGGTCTCCATTCCCAGGAAGCGGAACTGCCAAATTTGTATGCAAAAAAGCGTGCCTATCTTACCCAGCTAAAAGGAAAGCCAGGGAAACGGGGAAAGATTGGTCTTCCACTGGCACTGGGCATGTATGAATTGGCGCCTCTGTGGCATGGCCTTTTTACAGCGTTGGGATTTGAAGTGGAATTTTCTGGCCTCTCTACCCGGCGTACCTATGAAAAAGGACAATTTTCCATACCTTCTGATACCGCGTGTTATCCGGCCAAAATTATGCACGGGCACATGGAAGAACTGATAGATAAGGGAATTGAGACCATTTTCTATCCATCCTTGTCTTATAACATTGATGAAAAGCAAAGTGACAATCACTACAACTGTCCTATTGTTGCTTACTATGCAGAGCTTTTGCGCAGCAACCTCCACCGTCTGGATTCTGTACGGTTTTTGTACCCGTATCTGAATATTAACTCGGAAAAAGAGCTGACAAAAGAACTGTATCAGTACTTACATCCATTCTGGCCAGACTTGACCCACGGGGAAGTAAGACGGGCCGTTACAGCCGGGTTCTCGGCATTTGACGCATACCGCACACAAATACGGCAGTGGGGACACGAAGCGTTGGAGTATGCCAGGGCCCATGGAAGGCGAATTATGATCTTAGCTGGCCGGCCTTATCATATCGATCCGGAAATCAGCCATGGAATTGACAAACTGGCCACTTCTCTGGGATTTGTAGTGGTCAGTGAGGACAGTGTCTGTCATCTGGCGTCCAAACCCAGTATCCATGTTTTGAACCAATGGACGTACCATGCCAGGCTCTATCGGGCGGCGCAGTATGCTGTGGAGCATCCGGATACAGAATTGGTGCAGTTGGTATCCTTTGGCTGCGGAGTAGATGCTATAACCACCGATGAAGTGCGTTCCATCCTGGAAGCGGGAGATAAGTTCTATACCCAAATTAAAATTGATGAGATTACCAACCTGGGAGCTGTCAAGATTCGCCTTCGCAGTCTTCTGGGAGCTTTGGAAGAAAGGAGGGGACAATGTGGAGCTTAATTATGTACAGTTTACCAAAGAAATGAAAAAGGATTATACCATACTGGTGCCCAATATGTTGCCGATGCATTTAAAAATGATTATTCAGATTATGAAAACCTATGGGTACCATGTGGATTTGTTGGAAACAACCGGTTCTGAAATTGCGGAGCTTGGGCTTCACTATGTCCATAATGACACCTGTTACCCGGCTATACTGGTAATAGGCCAATTTTTGCAGGCTATTCAAAGCGGGAAGTATGATCCTCACAAAGTGGCGCTGGTATTGTTCCAGACAGGAGGCGGATGCAGAGCTTCCAACTATCTGTCTCTGCTCCGGAAGGCACTGGCTAAGGCGGGCTATCCTTACATACCGGTGATTGCCATGGGCTTGAGCGGGATTGAAAAGCACCCGGGATTTACTTTGACCATTCCTATGTGGCATGCTATGCTGTATGCGGTTCTCTATGGGGATTTGTTGATGGATTTGGTAAACCAGACCAGGCCCTACGAGGTCCACCCCGGTCAGGCAGAAGCACTGGCCAAAAAATGGACCGATCGGTTGGGAGAAGAGATGGGCCAGGGTGGCCGGGTATCCTACCGAAAGGTTAAAAAGCACTATCGGGAGATTCTGAAAGAATTTGCCGCGATTGAAAAACGCCGGGAAGACAAAGTCCTGGTGGGTGTTGTCGGGGAAATTTTTGTAAAATACTCGCCTTTGGGAAACAACAATCTGGAGGCGTTCTTGATCAAGGAAGGGGCAGAAGTTGTGGTGCCCGGCCTGTTTGGCTTTTGCTTTTATGTGGTCTACAACACACTGATGGACTATCAAAAGTATGGGATGAGCAAGCTGGCCTATCCTGTTTACAAGTGGGCATTTTCTCTGTTTTTGAAAAAGCAGAGGGACATGATTGCGGCCTATGAGGAAATCGGCGGGTATCGGGCTCCTACGCTGTTTACGCATACCCTGGAGTTGGCAAAAGATTACATCGACTTTGGGGTAAAAATGGGAGAAGGCTGGCTCCTTCCGGCGGAAATGGTGGAGCTGGTGGATCAGAATGTGAAGAACATTGTCTGTACTCAGCCCTTCGGCTGTCTGCCCAATCATATTTGCGGAAAGGGCATGATGAAGCCCATTAAAGAGAGAAACCCGGATGTCAACATTGTAGCCATAGACTATGATGCGGGTGCCACACAGGTCAATCAGGAAAACCGAATTAAACTGATGCTGTCCAACGCGTGGCGGAACCATCAGAAAATTGATAAACCAGAGCTGGTCACCCAAAAGGAAAAACGTCTGGAGACAGAAAAGAAGCCGGAACCAGTCCCCATTTAAAAGGAATGCAATTCGCATTCCTTTTTTTATTGACAAAACACTTATTCGGTGATATGGTTAATTACGTAAGTAATGAACAAAGGAAGACGGGTGAGGAAATGCAGGAATTTTTAACAGAACAGAAATCAATTTATTTACAGATTTGCGAAATGATTGAGACGGACATTTTGCGGGGAATCTTGCTGGAAGAAGAACGAGTGCCCAGCACCAATGAATTGGCAAGGCTATATACCATCAATCCGGCCACCGCCGCAAAAGGGATCAATTTACTGGTAGACCAGGGAATTTTATATAAAAAGAGAGGGATTGGCATGTTTGTTGCCACAGGCGCCGCTGACAAAATTCGGACACGGCGCAAAGAGGTATTTCAAAAGACAAAACTATTTCAGTTTCTGCAAGAAGCCAAAAGTCTGGGAATTACGAAAGAAGAGCTGGTCAGCATGATCAGCCGGTGGGAGGAACAACAATGAGCCAATTGGTATGTCATGGAATTACAAAATCCTATGGAGACAAAGAGGTTTTGCATGGGATAGATTTGACTCTGGAATCGGGGAAAATCTATGGATTGATCGGCCGGAACGGAGCGGGGAAGACCACTTTGCTGTCGATCCTTTCCAATCAGAACCCTGCTACGGCGGGGGCGGTTACCCTGGATCAGGAGCCGGTCTGGGAGAACAGAAAAGCTTTGGACCGACTGTGCTTTTCCCGGGAGCTGAACATTTCCAGTGAATCCGGTTTGGGGAACTATCGAGTGAAAGACTACTTACGGGCAGCGGCTACCTACTATACGCATTGGGACCGGGATCTGGAGAAAAATTTAATGACCACCTTTGGTGTGGATGCCAAAAAGCGGCTGAATAAATTGAGCAAAGGCATGCTTTCCATGGTCACCATTATTGTGGCTTTGGCCAGCAAAGCGGAGTTTACCTTATTGGATGAACCGGTTGCAGGCCTGGATGTTGTGGCCAGAGAACAATTCTACCGATTGCTTTTGCAGGAATATACCCAGACCGGACGTACCTTTGTCATATCTACGCATATTATTGAAGAAGCGGCGGATTTGCTGGAAGAGGTGATCATTCTGGACCAGGGCCGCGTCATTCGAAAAGAAAATACCCAAGAACTGGTAGGAAGGGCGTTTCAGGTCACGGGACTTGCCGAGCAGGTGGAAGCGGCAATTGGAAATCTGGAGACGCATCACAAAGAGAGTTTGGGCCGCAGTGAATCCGCAATGGTCTTTTTACAGAAAGGCCAGTCTATTCCGGAAGGCTATGAGATTACGGTGCAACCGGTAAACTTGCAGAAAGTCTTTGTGGCACTGTGCGGAGGCGAGACACAGATATGAAACTGAAATTTTGGTTCCAAAGAGCCCTTTTTACGCTCTTTGGCGGTATCGGAGTTGGCCTTCTTATGATGGCTGTCACGGTAATCCAGATGACAGGTGAGCGTATGTCCTCTTTTTGGACGCGGATGCCAGCATTTTTACTGTTGGGAAGCGGGTACTTCCTGCTGATTATGATGATGATGACGTATAAGGTGCAACTGCCGTTAGCGGTCAGCTTTGGAAGCACGCGGAAAGAAAGTCTTTTGGGCCTTCAGTTGATCAAGTGTTTGTGTGCCATTGGCGCCCCAGTGTTTGTTTTAGGCTATGGATTGCTGTTTCCAGAAGTGGGCAGTGCATATTTCCCACTGCTTCCGTTTTATGGAGCCGTCATCCTTTTGACGGGAACTGTGGGAAGTTGGGGAGGCATGGCATATTGCCGTTGGGGAAAGCTAGGTGCTCTGATTACCGTTCTGGTCATTGCCTTTGCGGCGATGGGGCTGGGGATCGTTTCTGCTCTGGTTTTTTCCATGGAAAACACGCATGCCTGGGAGATTTTGTCCATGTCCAGAACCCAGTTTGTCGTCTTGGGTATCTCTATATGCATCGGAATTTACTTGCTGAATATTCTGTTGGAAGCCCGCGTATTGCGCTGCTATGAAGTTCGGATGTAGGGAGGATTATGGTTGTGCAACTGAAAAAGGAATACAGATTGCAGAAAAAAAGTTTCGGCATAGATTTTTTGATTCTCTTTGGTATCTACTGGATTGGGGTCGGCCTGCGAGGCCTGCTGATGGCGTTGGATTCTTCTGACTCTGCTTACTTTTCTCTGGGAACGGTATTGGGCTTGGGCTGTCTGGCAATTTTGCTGGTTGTCAGAAGAGGAATTTGGGGAAATTTAAAATACCAGGTAGCTGTTTCCATGACACAGCGGAGGATTGACCACTTAAAGACCTATTTACTGTTGGTTGTGTTGGAATTGGCAGCCGGATACCTGCTGCTTTGGATATTTTTCCGGCTGGAGACCGGCCTCTACCATTTAGCGGCATCCAACAGAAGCATTCCAACCAATGCTTTCCTGATATTCCAATGGCAGTTTGTACTTTCTGCCTGTCTGATTATCTTACTGGCTACTCTGTTTTGCAGTGCCATATTTGGCCGATTTGGCAATAGAGGACTTTTTGTCTTGTATTTGGCCTTTCTTGCGGCGGTATTTGTTGCGCCCCGGCTGGTTATCCTTTTTACGCAGAAAGCCAGCCCAGAAATTCTGTCTATTGGACAACAAATATGGAGTGAGGTAGGCAAGGTCCCTGTAAAGGGGTGGATTGGCCTGGGGATTTTGACGTGGTTGGCAGTCTTCTGGGTATCCTGGAAACTGTTATTGCGTCAAAGCGTTCGCCTGTGATACAATGAGAGCAGCCGTAGATCCGTTTAGGCATTTTACAAGAAAACCGGAAAGGCGGGCCCAAATCGTGAAAAAACAGATTGCAACTTTGGTCCTGGTGATTGTCGTCCT
>CALXCQ010000103.1 GCA_944386835.1 uncultured Oscillospiraceae bacterium
CTATGAAGTTGCAGGGATGCTGGCCGGAAAACTTGAAAAAAACAAAGCAGCGGGAGCAGGTGCTACCGATATTGGAGGATGCCCGGCAGCCTCTGAGTGCAGTGGAATTGTACCGGGCCCTGGTTCAGCTGGGAAAGGATATGCCCCTTTCCACGATCTACCGGGTTTTGACGGCTTTTGAAGAGGCCGGGCTGGTGGAAAAGTATATTCTTTCTGGCCAGGAATCCAAGCTGTACCGGTTGCGAGGGCACCATGAGCATTTTGCCATTTGTCTGGGATGTCACAGACAGTTTCCACTGAAAGAGTGCCCTTTGGAGCGGATGGGTGTGCAGACGGAGGAAGAAGAATTTACCGTCACGGATCACCGGCTGGAGTTATATGGGTATTGCAAGGAATGCCAAAAACGGCAGGTTACGAAAAAGGATTCATAAGTATGGAGAAAAAACAACGAATAGATACGTTGGCCCAGACGGAGGCGGAGCGAATTCTTTTGGCCAAAGTTTACGACCGGTTATTGGGTGGTTGGCAGCGGGATATTCCGTCGGCAACCGGCTTTTTATCCAGGCGTGAGCAGGTTTTGACGGAAAAGCTTCTGCCGGATGTGCCGATCTTTTTTTATGGAGGATTGCCGGAAGCTGAGCGGAAGCTTGGCTGTTTCTTACCAGACTATTTTGACCGGGAGGCCTTTTTGGCAGGAGAGGGTTCCCCTCTTTGCGCCTACCGGGCGGTATTTTATGATCAGGAGGTTTTAAGCCATCGGGATTTTTTGGGCGGACTGATGGGATGCGGAATCAAACGGGAAACCGTAGGAGATATTTATGTGGGTCAGGGAACCTGCGATTTTCTGGTACTGCGGGAAGTAGCTCCCTATCTGGAACAGAACTTCTTGAGTGTCGGGCATGCCAAAATCCAGCTTCAGCCGATAGGGATGGACCAGCTGGCACCCCCGGAGGAAAAAGTCAAACTGATTCGGGATACGGTATCCTCTTTACGCCTGGATGCTGTTTTTGCCTCCGGCTTCCAAATCAGCAGAGGCAAGGCCGCTGAGGCTATCAGCCGTGGGCTGGTACAGCGCAACTGGATGCCTTGTGAAAAGCCAGATCAAACGGTAGAAAAAGGAGATGTGATTTCCGGACGGGGGTTTGGAAAAATTGCGCTGACGGAGATTACGGGAAAAACAAAAAAAGACAGAATTGGGATTTTAATCAGTCGTTATTTATAGAGGGGGAACTTATGGAACAGTGGAAAGTGGACAGAATTAACGCTCTGGCCAAAAAGGCCAAGACAGAGGGGCTGACAGAAGAAGAACGGTTGGAGCAGGAGGGGCTGCGGAAAGAGTATTTGGCGGCCATAAAGCGGAACCTGGTAGATCAGTTGGAGCATACCTATGTAGTTGACGAAAAGGGAAATAAACACAAGCTGAATAAAAAGGAAAAGACCCCGGGAGTCTTGCAATAAGCAAGCTCTCGGGGCTTTTTCATGACGGGCTTACCGTCACTTGGAAAAGGGCCAACCAAGCTGTTGCCGGGAAAGAATCAGAAAAATCAAAATTTGCAAAAGGAGAATCCCGGGCATCCCCCAGACAAACTGCCAGTGGCGGGTTTTGTGGCGGGCAAGCTGCATGCCCAGGATACAGCCGAGGCTTCCACCTAACAAAGCCAGGAGAAAAAGTGTCCGTTCGGGTACTCGGGACATGTGATGTCTTGCAAAATATTTATCCAGACACATAACCAGAAGACCCAGCGCATTTATTAGGACTAGATAGAGTTTCATACTCAATATTTACCTTTCTGGAGGGGATTTTGTTGAAAAAATGGATTTGGGCACTTCTCCTGCCTGTATTTCTGACAGGATGTCAAGCCGAAACGGTACCGCAGTGGGAGACAGTCGACGATGAACTGGTGGAGGTAATCGAAGTCATACAGGAGCCGTACGCTATGACTTTTGGCATTCCGGACGATGCGGTTTTGGAGGTGTTTGCTTCCAGCGATACCCGGAAAGTATATCTGCAGGAGAATGGTGACTACGAGATTACCAGTGAGGCCCTGCGAGCGGACAGTATTGCCGATGTAGTACAAGAGCTGACAGGCTTTTCTATGGAAGATTTGACGGTGATGCAGACCCTGCGGGGCTCTTTGCCGGAATATCAGTTTGCCTGGACATCCAATACCGGCAGCGGAGGGATTGTATCCCGGGCCACTGTCTTGGATGACGGTGGCTACTTCTATGCACTGGTATTTTCTGTTCAGGAATCGTGCGGGGATCAGTATCAGGATTGTGCACAGTCAGTATTTTCCAGCTTTGGCATCTATGCAGACGAACAATTTTAAGTGTTGTGCCCATAATCATTCCTGGCGCATAGGGCAGATAATCGGAATGGTTATGGAAGCCGGCATTTCAACACGATACCGAAGAATCCTTTCAGGTGCCCGAAAGTGGGAAGTGAGGGAACCGAAGCCGGAAATCAGCAGGGCCTGACAGGGTGGGATACCGGACGCAGAAAAGGCGACTTTATAAAAAAGTCGCCGCGAACGAAATAACGTTCGCGGCGATATGGTCGGAATGCCGGGATTCGAACCCGGGGCCTCTTGGACCCGAACCAAGCGCGATACCAAACTTCGCCACATCCCGATAGCGCATTTATTATATGTTGAACGCCGGGGATTGTCAAGTCAAAATTGAAAGAGACCTGTGTGACGGGAAAGGAGAGGGATTTGTGCCAGATAGGAAAAAGCAGGTACCCCATACAAGGCAGGAGAGAGATACGGGATCCAGCCATTTCCCGCTGCTTCTGGTATTGGCAATTTTTCTGGCTGCCATCGTTGTCAAATTGCTGTTGCCTGAATTTGAGGCAGCTGTATGCTATTTACTTATGGGTCCAGAAGGAAATCCTGCGGAAGTAGCTTTTTGTGAGCTGAGGGATCAATTTGCCCAAGGGGCACCCATGGAAGAGGCAGTTTCCGCATTTTGCCAGGAGGTGATGGGGGCTGGGTAAAATCCAGATCGGTCCTTTGTTTGTAGCGGGACTATGCGCTTTGTACTGCGGGAATCCACTGGGATTATTTTGGCCATTCTTATGGGCCTGTGTGCTCCATGAGTTGGGACATGTTGTTCTAATCCTTTGGATGGGAAAACGGATTGAAAGTATTCGTCTGGGTTTGTTGGGAGCAGTCATTCAGACAGAGCCAATGTCCTACAGGCAGGAAATTATCTGCGCATTGGCAGGGCCAACTGTGAATTTGGTGTGTGCAATGGGATTCCGGGAACAGTTTCCGGAATTTGCAATTATGAGTTTATTCCTTGGGGGGTTCAATTTGTTGCCGGTATACCCGCTGGATGGCGGTCGTGCTCTGCAAGCCTGCTTTTTTCAGTGTTTCTCTGAGAAAAAAGCGTTGTGTCTTCAAAAAGGAGTTCAAACAGGTGTCTTAGCAGGGATCGTCCTCTTTGCTATCTGGGCCAGCTGTGTACAGCACTATGGCCTGTGGCCTGCACTCATAGGTGCAGGGGTTCTCTTTCGACTGGATGCCAATATGCGGGATGAAAAATAAGTTGCAAATCATGGCCCTGGGCTTTAAAATAAAGCAAAAGAAAAGCCAATTGAGGGAGTACTATGACGGAACAATTACAGCGCATTTTGCCTACGGTTCAGAAACCTGCCCGCTATGTAGGTGGGGAGTATGGGCAGGTAATCAAGTCAAAGCAGGAAGTAGATGTTCGCGTGGCGTTTTGCTTCCCGGATACGTATGAAATCGGGATGTCCAATATTGGTATGCGGATTCTCTATGGCGTTATGAATGACATGCCTGGTGTCTGGTGTGAACGCGTTTTTACCCCTTGGGGAGATATGGAAGCGCAAATGCGTAGACACGCCCTTCCGCTCTATGCTTTGGAAAGCAAGGATCCAGTCAAAGAGTTTGATCTGATCGCTTTTACAGTCGGGTATGAAATGAGCTATACCAATATTCTCAATATGTTAAATTTGGCCGGCGTACCCCTGCGGGCAAAAGACCGGAAAGGCCTGAAGAATCTGGTCTTTGCCGGTGGAGCCTGTATGTATAATCCGGAGCCACTGGCTGATTTCCTGGATTTTGTGAGTCTGGGTGAAGGAGAAGAAATCACAAAAGAAATTCTCCAGCTGTACCGGAAGGCAAAATTAGAGGACTGGGAAAAAGAGGAATTTCTGCGCGCGGTTGCCCAAATACCCGGTGTTTATGTTCCGTCTTTCTATGAACCGGTCTATCAAGAAGATGGCACGCTGCAAGCGATTGTGCCGAATCCTAGTGCGCCTAAGACAGTCTTGAAACGGATCGTAAAGGACTTGGACAGCGCCTACTATCCAACAGATACTTTGGTGCCCTCCATGGAAATCGTCCATGATCGAACCAACGTAGAGGTTTTTCGTGGCTGCATCCGTGGCTGCCGGTTTTGTCAAGCCGGATTTTGTTATCGGCCGGTACGGGCGAAAAGTGCGCAAGTACTCTATCATCAGGCAGTTGCGTCTCTTGAGAGTTCGGGAAATGACGAGATTACCCTCTCGAGTCTGTCCACTTCGGATTATAAAGAGCTGGATGTCTTTGCAGATAAGATGTTGGATTACTGTATTCCCAGAAAGATCAAGCTTTCCCTTCCATCTTTACGGGCGGACAACTTTTCCCGCGAATTGATGCTGAAGTTGCGGAAGAGCGGAAGAAGCAGCCTCACCTTTGCGCCGGAGGCCGGCACACAACGGTTGCGGGATGCGATTAACAAAAACGTCACGGAAGAAGAGATCCTGACCACCTGCCGAATTGCTTTTTCTGGAGGTTGGAATGCGGTAAAACTGTATTTTATGCTGGGACTTCCAACAGAGACGGACGAAGATGTGCTGGGAATTGCAGAACTGGTCTGGAAAATAATCAAAGAGTGGAAAGCCTACGGGAGCGAAAAAAAACGGGGATTGAGCATCAATTTGTCTACTGCCTTTTTTGTCCCCAAACCTTTTACGCCATTTCAATGGGAAGCACAGATTACCCCTGAAGAGTATATGCGCCGGGTACATTTGCTGCAAAGTGCCATCAAGACAAAGATGGTGGATTACCGATACCACGGGCCGGAATTGAGCCGTCTGGAAGCCGTCCTGGCGCGGGGGGACCGGCGTTTGGGAGCGGTTCTGGAAGAGGCTGTAAAAAATGGAGCCAGGCTGGACAGCTGGGAAGAGTATTTCCGAAATGATATCTGGATGGAAGCCTTTGCAAGCTGTGGCCTTGACCCGAATTTTTATGCCTGCCGGGAATTCGGGAAAGAAGAAGTCTTTCCCTGGCAGACTATTTCTATCGGGCTTCGGCGTGAATTTTTCTGGCACGAGAGAGAAAAGGCTTATCAATCTCTCACTACGTCGGATTGCCGGACCCAATGCGCTGGGTGTGGAGCCAATTCCCTGTGTCCGGGAGGTGTGTGCGATGCATAGATTGTTGTTCTCTAAGACGGCAGATGCCATCTGGACGTCTCACCTGGATGTCATGCGAATTTTTCAGAGAGCTTTTTTACGTGCCCATATTCCCATTGCCCATACGCAGGGTTACAGTCCGCATCCCTTTGTTTCTGTCATTTTACCTTTATCTGTGGGTACAGCCAGCCAATGTGAAATTTTGGAATGCACCCTGGAGGATAAAGAAATCTCCTTTCAGGAGACACAGGAGCGGCTAAATCAGGTATTGCCGGAAGGCATCCAGGTAAAAGAAGTATATGAATCGAGCAGGAAAGCGAAGGAATTGACCTATCTGCAGGCCCGATTAGAGCTTTGCTATGATTCCGGCATCCCGTCCGGCGCGTCGGAAATGCTGAATTCCCTCTATTCCCGGGAGACTTTGGAGATTACAAAAAAGAGCAAAAAGGGTGAGACTTTACTGGACATTCGTCCTATGATACAGAGTGTGCAGGTTCAGGACCATTCTCCCACACAAATCTGGTTGGACACAGTGGTGTGTGCCCAGAACCCGTCTTGTAATCCTCTGTTTCTGGTGACAGCAATTCAGACCTATCTTTCCCAGCTGGCACCGGATTTTGTCCGTTGCAGCCGGGAAGAGGTTTTTGACAAAGAAGGAAGGGTATTCCGCTAGGGGGAAATCCCCCTTAGCGGATGGAAGTCAGTGTGAAAAACTCCGCACTGCGGTAGCCAGGCCAGAAACTCCTCGGCAGCGGGAAGCCGGGAAGATAATTGGGAAGAAAGTGAAAAAAAGACTTGCAAAAAGAAAAAAGATATGCTACTATATTCGAGCTAAAGCAAGTATTGATATCCGGGTGTGGCGAAGTTTGGTATCGCGCTTGAATGGGGTTCAAGAGGCCCCGAGTTCGAATCTCGGCACTCGGACCAATGAATGATAATCCGAGCTATATTATCCAGGTGGGTAATGTAGTTCGGATTTTTCATTTCTACTGAAAATATTATATAAAATGATAACTTCCAATCACACAGAAGTGTTGATAGAATCTGATATGCAAAAAGGAGCATACCTATGCACCAGCCATCCAAGTTTTGCACCTTTTAGAGGATAAACTCAGAACATCAAATCGAAATCGGTAATCTCTTATTCTCTTACTTGAGTTTCCATTTCGAATCCAAACAAATAGAATGTCCACTTCGTTACTCCGGGGAATTCATCTTCTGGCATAAAGTTCCCTTCAATATCAAAGGAGTACCCAAGACCAACATACT
>CALXCQ010000104.1 GCA_944386835.1 uncultured Oscillospiraceae bacterium
TAGCCTGCTGCTACCCAGCGCCTTTGCGTACTGGGCTGGCGGCAGGCTTTCGCTTTGTCTGGCGACGGCTGGGGCCGATAAAAGCCAGAAACCCCTTGGAATCAGAGCTTTTGTGGCACAAGAAAGAACCGCAACCTTGATACGCATTGTATCAAAATTGCGGTTCTTATTTGGTGGAGGCGAGGAGAGTCGAACTCCTGTCCGAAAGCAACTTGACATGAACTTCTCCGAGCGCAGTTAGTTCTTTACATTCCCTTACCATAGCGCGAGCTAACACGCTCTATGGTTTGGTAGCTTCATAATCCATGGCACAGGCAAAGCTTACTGTACGCATGTTCACCACTGATCGACGCCCTAGCCCGAACCGTGGTCCTTTCGGGGAGGACGGGTAGCCTAATTAGGCTGCCAGAGCAACAGTTTTGTTGTCAGTTAATTTTAAAAAGTTGCCCGTTTTATAGAGGCCAGGCGCCTCTGCTCGCTATTCAAGCCTCACTGCCCCCGTCGAAACCGGTACGCCCCCAAATGACACACTGCCAAAGGCAGTGTGGTAGGCTGGATCAGAAACGTCCGTAAGGATCGGGAAGTTTTTCGGGCTCCGGGTAAGTTTCTCCCTTGGTATCCACGGTAATGGACTTGATTTTTTGCTCTTGCAGGGGCCGGTCATTCCGGTCTGTCTCTACACCGGCAATGGCGTCTACGGTCTGCATACCGTCCAGGACTTTGCCGAAGGCGGCATATTGTCCGTCCAGGAAATTTCCATCCTGGTGCATAATAAAGAACTGGCTTCCGGCAGAGTTAGGGGACTGGGAACGGGCCATAGACAATACGCCACGGGTGTGGGACAGAGAATTGGCAATGCCGTTGAGCCGAAACTCACCGGTAATGCAGTAGCCCGGGCCGCCCATTCCGGTTCCGTCGGGACAGCCGCCCTGAATCATAAAGCCGGAGATGACCCGGTGAAAAATCAGCCCGTTGTAAAAGCCGCTGTTGGCCAGGGCAATAAAATTGTGGACCGTTTTCGGAGCGATTTCCGGATAGAGCTCGGCGACGATTTTGCCGCCGTTTTCCATTTCAATGGTAGCGATAGGATGTTCCATTATCGTTGATTCCTTTCTTTCATGGTACGGTCGATTTGCCGTCTTGCGTCTTTTCTGGCGGCATCTTCCCGCTTGTCATAGAGTTTTTTACCTTTACAAAGGGCGATTTCCACCTTCACCCGGGGACCGCGGAAATAGACACTCAGCGGAATAATGGCGTAACCGTCCTGCTTGACCTTGCCGAACAGGCGGGTGATTTCCCGCTTGTGCATCAGCAGGCGGCGGGGACGCAAAGGATCCTTATTAAAAATATTACCCTTTTCATAGGGGCTAATATGCATCTGCCGCAGCCAGAGTTCGCCGTCTTTGACGGCACACCAGGCATCTTTCAGACTTAAGGTGCCCTGCCGAATGGATTTGACTTCCGTACCGGTCAGTTCAATACCGGCCTCCATTTTTTCTTCTACAAAGTATTCATGGTAGGCTTCCCGGTTTTTGGCCATGATTTTCACACCGGACGCTTCCATCGGATGCACCTCCTGTTCCGCTGGCGATGAGAGATTCGCTCCCCCAATATTGGGGGCTGGGCCGCAGAGCCGTTTCGTGCAGATACAAACCCGGTTGCGGAAAAGGCACGAAGATTCCGCCGGCAGAGCAATTTTTAACCGTATGAGCGTCTGCCCCGACGTCTCTTGGCCACTTGTGGCTATTATACCATAGGCGTCAAGAGGATAACAGGGGAAATTCCGTAATTTTTGGCAGAAAAAGGAGGGAGAATTTCCGGCACAGTCTCTTGTCAAACAGTAAAAAGTGTTTTATAATAGAACAAACGTTCGATAAAGGAGATCCGGCTATGGAGCAGGCAATTTCAGTGGAAGTGATATCGTTTTGTGGGGCGGACGGAACCATCCGGCCTCTGCGTTTCCGGTTTACAGATGAGAATCAGCATTGGCAGACAGTACAGATTGGTCAGATTCTCTCAGTGAAGCAAGTGCTGTATGTGGGAAAAGAGGCGTTTTGTTATCAGTGCCGGGGAATTTTAGGCGAGTGCATGCAGGAATTTGTCCTGCGCTATTGTATTCGAGGCCATCAGTGGAGCCTTCTGGGAATGACACCGGCTCCCGTAGCACCCAAGGCAGACTTCCGGAAACGATAAGGGCGCGATTCCCTTCCGGACGGAAGGGGGCTTCTCGGTGAGGCTTCTGGTAAATGTGGCGGAGCGATACCTGGAATCAGGGGAGATGGGAGTGACGCCGGTAGAAGGGATGCGGGCAGATGCGATACCGGTGAGTGTGTGGGCGGCAGCTGGAGAGACAGAGCAGCGGAAGGAGGCGCCAGAAGGACAATGGGGAGAAAAGTGATTTTTCATGTGGATGTAAACAGTGCGTTTTTATCCTGGACGGCAGCCTACCGGGTACAGGTTTTGGGGCAGAAGCTGGACTTGCGTCAGGTTCCGGCTGTCATTGGGGGCAATGAGGATTCCCGTCACGGAATTGTGCTGGCCAAAAGCATTCCGGCCAAAAAATACGGCATTCATACGGGAGAGCCTCTGTATCAGGCGAGGCAAAAATGTCCCGGGTTGCTGGTAGCCAAACCGGACTACGGTCTATATGTGACGGCGTCGCGGCAGTTTATATCATATTTACGGGAGGTAGCGCCGGTAGTGGAGCAGTACTCCATTGATGAGGCCTGGGCCGATATGACAGGGACGGGCAGCTTGTATGGGGACCCGGTGGAAATGGCCTACCAGATGAAGGACACCATCCGGGAGCGGCTGGGATTTACGGTCAATATCGGCATTTCCTCCAATAAGATCCTGGCGAAAATGGCGGGAGAACTGGAAAAGCCGGATAAGGTTCACACCTTGTTTCCGGAAGAAATCCAGGAAAAGTTATGGCCTTTGCCAGCAGGAGAACTGTTTTTAGTGGGCAGGGCCACTGAAAAAAAGCTACAGCAGATGGGAATTCGGACGGTAGGAGATCTGGCTCAATGCGATGTGGGGTTTTTGCGGAAAAAACTCAACAAACACGGCCAGACCATTTGGCAGTTTGCCAATGGCTATGCCACCGACTTGGTACTGTCCCGTCCGGCCGAAAATAAAGGGTATGGAAACTCCATTACGTTACCCCAAAATATCGTGACGGAAGCAGAGGCCCGGAAAGTGCTGTTATCCCTGTGTGAGACGGTGGGGATGCGACTGCGGAGGGATGCAATGAAGGGAAGCTGCGTGGCGGTACAATTGCGGACGGACCAGTTCCTCGATTACGGCCATCAACTCTGCCTGGACTATGCCACGGACATTACCCAGGAATTGTATCAGGCGTCCTGTCTGGCGTTCCGACAGGCCTGGAGAGGGCAGCCTCTGCGACAACTGGGGATACAGGTCAGCCGGGTCAGCCATGAGGCCTACCGACAGGTGAGTCTGTTTACCGGGCAGCGATATGCGAAATTGGAAAAAATGGACCAGGCGGTGGACACCATTCGCAGCCGCTATGGAGAGGACGCCATCTTACGGGCCAGATTTTTAAAAGGAGAGCTGCCGGCCATGGCAGGCGGTCTGGCCAAAGAGCGGCGGACCGGCGTTACCAAGGAAGTTCCTGAAATTTAGAAACAGGTATGGTTACCGCAGGATTTTTCAGAAGAAATCCTGCGGTAAAAATTTTTAAGAAAGGTGGTCAATATCTATTGACAGGAAGCATAGAATATGATATATAAACATATGAACAGATATTCATATGAAAGGAGGATGCAGATGATCGACCAATATGAAACGGAACGCTGCGACCAGGAGTTTGTACATACGGAAGCATTGCAGCAGGTACGAAATCATATGCCCCGGGAGGAAGAACTTTTGGACATGGCGGAACTGTTTAAAGTATTTGGCGATTCCACCCGCATCAAAATTTTATATGCTCTGTTTGAATCCGAGCTGTGCGTGTGTGATATCGCAGCGCTTCTGGGGATGAGTCAATCGGCAATTTCCCATCAGCTGCGGGTTATCAAACAAGCAAAGCTGGTAAAGAACCGCAGAGACGGAAAAACAATATTTTACTCTTTGGCGGATGTGCATGTGAAGACCATTATCGGCATGGCCAAAGAACATTTGGAGGAGTAAGAAATGAAAAAAACTTTTAAAATGCAAGAACTTGACTGTGCAAACTGCGCCGCAAAAATGGAAAATGCCATTTCGAAAATCGAAGGTGTCAGCAAAGCTTCCATCAGCTTTATGGCTCAGAAACTGACCATTGAAACAGAGCGGGAATCCTTGGACGAAATCATGCAGGAAGTTGTCAAGGCAGTAAAGAAGATCGACTCCAATTGTACGGTGGTTCTGTAAGATATGACAAAAAGACAGAAAAAAACCTTATACCGGATTATCCTCAGTGCAGTGTTGCTGATTGCCGTGGGATATATCCCGGTAACCGGTTGGGTAAAAATCCTGTGCTATATGGTACCCTACCTGATTATTGGTTGGGATGTTCTGTGGAAGGCTATTCGCAACATTGCCCATGGCCAGGTGTTTGATGAAAACTTCCTCATGGCAATTGCCACAGTGGGTGCCTTTGCTATTGGCGAGTACCCGGAAGCCGTATTCGTCATGCTGTTTTATCAGGTTGGCGAGCTGTTCCAAAATATTGCCGTCGGCAAAAGCCGCGAATCCATTGCGGCACTGATGGATATTCGTCCTGACTATGCCAATGTGGAGCGGGACGGGGAACTGGTTCAGGTCGACCCGGAAGAAGTTGCAGTAGGCGACATTATTGTAGTAAAGCCCGGTGAGAAGATTCCTCTGGACGGCGTGATTTTAGAGGGAGCTTCCAGCCTGAACACCATGGCTCTGACCGGCGAATCCATGCCCCGCGATGTGATGACGGGAGACTCCGTCATTTCCGGCTGTATCAATCTGACTGGCCTTTTACAGGTGAAAGTCAGCAAAGAATTTGGTGAGTCTACCGTTGCCAAGATTCTGGAACTGGTAGAAAACTCTTCTTCCGTCAAGGCGAAGAGCGAGAACTTCATCACCCGGTTTGCCCGGTGGTATACGCCCAGCGTTGTAATCTGCGCAGCCCTCCTGGGGTTGATTCCTCCACTGTTTGTAGGCGGCTGGGCCAACTGGATTCACAGGGCACTGATTTTCCTGGTTATTTCCTGTCCCTGTGCCTTGGTAATTTCGGTTCCCCTGAGCTTCTTTGGCGGGATCGGCGGTGCCTCCCGCTGCGGAATTCTGGTAAAGGGCGCCAATTACCTGGAAGCTCTGGCACACAGCCAGATTGTAGTCTTTGACAAGACCGGAACGCTGACCAAAGGAACCTTCCGGGTAGCCCAGGTCAATGCCCAGGCAGAAGAGGAAAAACTTTTGTTCCTGGCGGCTCTGGCGGAAAGCTATTCTGATCACCCCATTTCCGAGTCCATTAAAGCGGCTTGGGGAAAGCCTCTGGACAAGAGCCAGGTGGAGCAGGTAGAAGAGCAGTCTGGATTTGGCATCTGTGCAACCGTTGAGGGCCATCGTGTCCTGGTGGGCAACGGCCGCCTGATGGAGAAGTATGGAATTGCCTGTGATGCCCAGGATTATAACGGTACGGTCATTCATGTAGCAGAAGACGATACCTATTTGGGCAACCTTGTCATCCGTGACGAAGTGAAGGAAGATGCCAAGGATGCGATCAAGGGCCTGAAAGCGGCAGGCATTGCCAAGACGGTTATGCTGACAGGCGATAAAAAGAGTGTCGGCCAGATGGTGGGCTCTGAACTGGGACTGGATGAGGTCCGGGCTGAGCTTTTGCCGGAGCACAAGGTAGAAGAAGTGGAGCGTCTGCTTCAAGAGAAGACTGGAAAAGGCAAACTGGTCTTTGTAGGAGACGGCATCAACGATGCGCCGGTTCTTTCCCGCGCTGATATTGGAATTGCCATGGGTGCCCTGGGCTCGGATGCAGCCATTGAAGCTGCCGATGTCGTGCTTATGGATGACCAGCCTTCTAAAATTTTGCAGGCTATCCGGATTTCTCAGAAGACAAGAGGCATTGTGGTACAGAACATTGTCTTTGCTCTGACAATTAAATTCCTGGTTATGATTTTAGGCGCGTTTGATATTGCAACTATGTGGGAAGCGGTATTCGCAGATGTAGGCGTATCGGTCATTGCCATTTTAAATGCAACCCGGGCCCTGCGGGTTCCCAAGTAAAGAGGATAGGAGATCTGCACATACTGTGTGGATCTCCTTGTTTTTTCTTCTCTGGCGCAGGATGCCAGGGGGAGGAAGGGACGTCCGGGAAGAGTCCGGGCAAGTCCGGGGAAGGTTGGGGCAGCGGTACAGGCGCCCAGAGAATCCGGCAGGAACCTGAGCCGCCCGGCACAATCGCAGACGGTTTAACGGAACGCAGAACAACCTGTGAAAACCGGAAGCGCAAAGGGGCAGCTCCCTCAAAAAGAGATGAAAAATATTTTTTTCCAGTAAGTAGCCATACTTGACAGGGAATGCTATAATAAGACCGACAGCGGTTAGGAGGATTTAACTCATGAAGCAGAAATTCACGATTACGGGCATGACCTGCGCCGCCTGTTCCAGCCGGGTGGAAAAAGTGACGAGCCAATTGCCGGGTGTCACTTCTGCCCAGGTCAATTTACTGGCAGGCACAATGGTTGCCCAGTTTGATGAGAAGCAAACGACTCCGGAGCAGATTATAGCGGCCATCACAGCTTCCGGTTATGGCGCCAGCGTAGCAGGAGGAAAGGAACAAAAGACCCGGGCTGCCCAACCTATGGCGGTGCAGCAAGAAGCGGAAGCGAATATGAAGCACCGCTTCTGGACCTCGTTGTGTATTTTACTCCCGCTTATGTATTTATCTATGGGGCATATGTTGGGTCTGCCCATGCCGAAAATCTTTGTGGGTACGGAGAATGCTCTCATGTCCCCACTTACCCAGTGTATTCTGACGCTGATTGTGGCCTACATTAACCGGGCCTACTATGAAAACGGGATAAAATCTCTGCTACATGGCGGCCCCAATATGAATACGCTGATAGCAGTCGGAAGTGGTGCCGCAATTCTCTATGGCCTTCTGGCAATTTATCGCATGGCCTATGGGCTGGGCCATGGAGATTGGGAATTGGTGAACCACTATTCCCACGCTCTGTATTTTGAGTCCGGAGCCATGATTTTGACGTTGATTACCCTGGGTAAATATTTGGAAACCCGTTCCAAGGGAAAGACCGGCCAGGCGATTGCCAAGCTGATGGATTTGTCCCCCAAGTTTGCCACGGTAGAGCGGGACGGTCAGGAGGTACAGATTCCGGTTGAGGAAGTCCAGGTAGGGGATATTGTCCTGGTGCGGCCAGGCGACAGTATCCCGGTAGACGGTGTGGTCACCTTCGGGGAAACGGCGGTAGACCAGAGTGCGTTGACCGGGGAGAGCATTCCGGTAGAAAAGGGTGTGGGTGACCGGGTTGCGGCGGCCACGATTAACAAAAGCGGATTTTTGAAATTCCGGGCGGATAAAGTGGGCCAGGATACGTCTCTGGCACAGATTATTAAGTTGGTAGAAGAGGCTGGCAGCTCCAAGGCTCCCATTGCCCGTCTGGCAGACAAGATCGCGGGTATTTTTGTGCCGGTAGTTATGGGAATTGCCCTTTGTAGTGCAGTTGTCTGGCTTTTGTGTGGGGCGACCTTTGAATTTGCCCTGACGACCGGGATTGCAGTTCTGGTAATTTCCTGTCCCTGTGCACTGGGGCTGGCCACACCTGTGGCCATTATGGTCGGTACCGGACGGGGAGCAGAGCAGGGCATCCTGATGAAATCTGCCGAGGCCCTGGAGACCCTGCACAGTGTAGATTGCGTGGTGCTGGATAAAACGGGAACCATTACGCAAGGCAAACCAGTGGTCACCGACATTTTTGGTAATAGGATTGGGGAACGGGAATTCCTGACCCTGGCCGCTGCACTGGAGAAGAATTCCCAGCACCCTCTGGCGGAGGCCATCGTGGAAAAAGCACGGGAAGCCCATTTGAAATTGCCGGAAACAGTGAAGTTCCGCACCATTGCCGGCCGGGGAATTGAGGCGGAGATTGACGGCATTGCCTATGTGGCGGGAAATTTGGCTCTGATGCAGGAGACCTCCATTTCTGTAAGCCAGCGGGAAGATCTGGCTAAGGAAGGGAAAACTCCTTTGTACTTTGGCACGAAAGATGGACGTTTTCTGGGTGTGATCGCCTGTGCCGATGTGATCAAGCCTACGGCCAAAGAGGCGGTTGCTGCCATGGAGGCTTTGGGGGCCCAGGTCTACATGCTGACAGGGGACAACCGGACGACGGCGGAAGTAATTGGTCGGCAATTATCCCTGAAGCATGTGATTGCGGAAGTTTTACCGGAGGACAAAGAGCGGACGGTAGCCCAACTGCAAAGCCAGGGACACAAGGTGGCCATGGTGGGAGACGGGATCAACGACGCACCGGCCCTTGTCCGAGCAGATGTGGGCATTGCCATTGGGGCAGGTACCGATGTGGCCATTGAATCGGCAGACGTGGTGCTCATGCGCAGCAATCTGGAAGATGTGGCCGGTGCCATAGAATTGAGCCGGGCCGTGATGAAAAATATTAAAATGAACCTGTTTTGGGCCTTCTTCTATAACATTTTGGGAATTCCCATTGCGGCTGGTGTGCTCTATCCCCTTTTCCATCTGCAGCTGAGTCCCATGATTGGGGCGGCAGCCATGAGCTTCAGCTCTGTTTGTGTGGTCACCAACGCCCTGCGGCTGCGGTTCTTCCGTCCCAAGTCCCTGCAAAGCCAGGCGGGAGAGGAACTGTCAGCATGTCAGGTTTGTCCAATTGAACTTAAGGAGGAAACAAAAACAATGGAACAGATTTTAAAGATTGAAGGCATGATGTGCCAGCACTGTCAGAACCATGTGGAAAAGGCTTTGCAGGCGGTACCGGGTGTGGAAAGTGTCGTAGTGAGTCTGGAAGAAAAAAATGCCAGAGTCACCGGTAACGCCGACCGGGCTGCTTTGGAAGCGGCTGTGAAAGAAGCGGGCTATGAGGTAGTGGCTTAATATCAGCCTGTCTGCCTGGTTTCCAAAAACAACGCCAGCGGCAAAGATACCCTTTGCCGCTGGCGATTTTTCATGCTGAAAGCAAGAAATGCTATTTTGTTCCTCTTTTGGCACCGACGGCTACAGACGGTACGCTGGGAGTCTATGTTTTTACCAACATCTCTGCCGCCTTATAAATATCTCCCGCACCCACCGTTAAAATCAGGTCACCTTCTTGTGCTACTTTTTGTAAATAGGCCGTGACATCCGGAAGAGATTCACAGTAGACAGCGCCGGGGATTTGGGCCACTAGGTCCTTGGAAGAAATCCCAATTGTGTTTTGCTCCCGGGCAGCATAAATTTCAGCAATGACAGCCTGATCGACCCGTCGCAAAGCCTGCACGAAGTCGGAAAATAGCGCAGCGGTGCGAGAATACGTGTGTGGCTGGAAGGCGCAGATAATTCTTTTATATCCCATGGACTGTGCGGCAGTGATCAGGGCATTCAACTCACCGGGATGGTGAGCGTAGTCGTCATATACATCTGCACCGTGATAGCGGCCCTTAAACTCCATCCGGCGGCCGGCTCCCGTGAAGTGGGATAAAGCCTGGGCAATCACATCGGCAGGGATCTGGTACAGCTGTCCCACGGCTATGGCGGCCAGGGCATTCATGGCATTGTGCAACCCTGCCACCTGCAGATGAATATGGCAGAAAAAGGTGTCTTGATACAAAACATCGAATTCCTGGTAATTATGCGAGAAGTTGACGCCGCGTACGGTATTCCCTGCATTGCGGCCAAAGGTAATGGGGTTCAGCTGGCCAAGGGTCTTGCAAGTATTGGCATCGTCTCCGTTGGCAATAATGTGACCGTCTGCCGGGACCAGGGAGGCGAATTTTAAGAAGGAACGCTCCACGTCTTCTAAATCTGCAAAGAAGTCCAAATGGTCAGCTTCAATGTTGAGAATTACGGCGGTAGTTGGGAAGAAATTCAGGAAAGAATTACAGTACTCGCAGCTTTCCATAATGATGGTATCCCCTTTTCCTACCCGATGGCCGGCATGTAGAAGCGGGAAATAGCCGCCGATCATGACGGTAGGATCCCACTGGGCCTCCATGAAAATCTGGGTGATCATAGAGGTTGTGGTTGTCTTACCGTGGGTACCGGAAATACAGATGGCATTTCGGTACGCTTTCATCAGAACGCCCCAGGCCTGAGCACGCTCAAAAATAGGAATTCCCAATTCTCGGGCAGCTGCAATTTCCGGATTGTCGTTGCGGGCAGCGGCCGTGCGGATTACACAGTCAGCTCCGGCAATGTTTTCCGGATGGTGTCCAATATAGACGGGAATACCCTGGGCGATCAAATCGTCGGTGGAAACGGAGGCATTCATGTCAGAGCCGGAAATGGTAAGACCCATGCCACGCAGGACAAGACCCAGTGGACGCATAGAAACGCCACCAATGCCCACAAGGTGAATATGGTTCCCGGGGCGCAGGTAGGATTCAATTGTATTGACTGCAAATGGCATATCGGTTCCTCCCAATCTACAATCTGCGCACTCAGAGCGTTGCGCGCAGTTCAATTCCTGATTATAATATAAGTATATGGATAAAACAAGGAGAAAATAAGCGGGCTGCATAGGAAATTCTAATTTTACAGGAGAAAATAGTATGATTCCGGGACAAGTGAACGATTTGCTGAAACAATTGGAAGACTCTGGATTTGAAGCGTTTTTGGTAGGCGGATGTGTCCGGGATCTGTGTCTGGGTCGGCCAGTGCACGACTGGGATGTGACCACTTCTGCCCATCCGGAGGATGTGATGGCAATTTTCCCCAATACTGTCCCTACCGGCCTGCGGCACGGTACGGTTACGGTTATGGTGGAAAAGCTGCCCATAGAAGTTACCACTTATCGGTCAGATGGGCGGTATGAAAATGGAAGGAGTCCGGAGGCGGTTTCCTTTGTGGGAACTTTGCAGGAAGATCTTTGCCGCCGGGATTTTACCATCAATGCCATGGCAATGGGGGCAGACGGAAGAATTTTCGATTATTACGGCGGCAGAGAAGATTTGCAAGCCAGGCAGATCCGGTGTGTGGGAGAGCCTGCGGTGCGATTTTCGGAAGATGCGCTGCGGATTTTGCGTGCCATCCGGTTTTCTGCTCAGCTGGGATTTTCTCTGGAAGAAGGGACCCGGCGGGCTATGGGCCAATGTGCGGGACTGTGCGGCCTTCTATCTTCTGAGCGAATTCGGGAAGAAATGGAAAAAATCCTGTGTTCGGATCAACCGGAAAAAATAGGGGAATTTTTCCCCTTGGGGATTCTGGACCGGTTTGGGCTGCAAAGCTGGCAGGATTTAACTCCATTGGCCAGGACGGAGCCGGACCGGGTAGTACGTTGGGCGGGGTTGTTGGTATACACCTGTGGGCTGGACCTACAGGCGCTACACATGGATAAAAAGACCCTTCGAATAGCACAGGCAGCAGCTGAGGCGTATGCACCTGCCATGTCCTTGTTAGACTGGAAAACTCTGATTGCCCGGCAGGGGTGGGAAGTCGCCAGGTGCCTCAGTGGTCTGAATGGGCAGGGGCACACGCTGAAGGAGATTCGGGATTCCGGAGATTGTGTCAGCTTGTCCCAGCTGGCAGTTACGGGAGATATGCTGGGTGCCGTCCCGGGCAAGCAGATTGGATACTTGTTGGATAAGCTCCTGTTCCATGTATTGAAACATCCGGAAGACAACCGCCGTGACCGCTTGCTGTCTTTGGCGAGGGAACAAGGCCTGAAAGAGTATGGGAATCAAACCATGACGGTAAAGCCCAAGTAAGCCAGATACAGTGCGACCATGATCACGCCCTGCAACCGGTAAAATCTCTGGAAAAGAATGGTGGGGATAATGGCGATCCCGGCTTCCAAAAGGCAGATGGGCATATCCAGGGACAAGGTGGCGTCTGATACCGGCAGACTCCCCTGGGAGAGCAAGGCGCAAAGGGGTAAAATAACGGTAATATCTATAATATTTGCGCCTAAAATATTGCCCACAGACATAGAAGTCTGTTTTTTGACAATGGCTGTGATAGCCGTGACCAGCTCCGGAAGAGAGGTACCGATTGCTACCATTGTAACGGCGATTACCCGGGTAGGTACGCCCAGAGCTTCGGCCAGTATGGTTCCGTTGTCCACCAAAAGACGGGAGCCCACTACCAGGCAAAGGGCCCCTAAGAGAAATTTTACCACGTTGGCGCTCAAATCTTTTTTATTTACGGAGTCTTTTTCTGCTTGTGCGCTTTCCAGGGAAGCACTATGTAAATTTTCCGCAATAAAAGCGAAGAACAAAAGCAGAATGATAAAGCTGCCGGTTCGGTCTAGATTGCCGTTGGAACTAAGAAGCCATAAGAAGGTGCAGCTGAGCAGCATTAGAATACCCTTGAGAGCAATCCGGCTCCGACGGATGACAATGGGCATAAAAATGAGACTGACTCCCATAATAAGTCCCGTGTTGGCGGTAACCGAACCGATGGCATTGCCGATGGCCATTTCCGTATTATGATCCAGAGCAGCCATGGTGGAAACGATAATTTCCGGCAGGGTAGTAGCAATGGAAACTATGGTTGCACCAATGATAAACTGGGGGATTCCGGAGGCACGGGCCATCCAGGTTGCCGCATCCACAAACAGATCGCCGCCCTTGATAATCAAAAGCAGGCCCATAAGAAATAAAATGCTGGTCAGTACCAATCCCATAATCGATCACTCCATTTTTAAGATAGGCCAGAAAAAAGATTGATAGCGGTTGGCTATCAAGCTTGGTAGCAGTCGATAAAACGAAGAAAGAAAAAATTTTCCTGGGAAATGGAGACGACAATTGTTAGTGTAGCCCTGTCCCATAGGGCTGTCAAGAAAAACATGGGGACAGGAAAAAAGAAATTCTGAAGCAGCCAGGAAAAAATCGGTTGATTTTTGCAAATTAAGGTGCTATAATAAGCACCGTTATGGAGGCTTAGCTCAGCTGGTTAGAGCGCTTGCTTCACACGCAAGAGGTCACAGGTTCGAGTCCCGTAGTCTCCACCAAAAAGAACCTGATTTCTTATGAAATCAGGTTCTTTTCTTTGCTTTTTGCAACTTTTTTGCACTTTTGTAGTGCCCCGATTTTTTGCTGTTTTTGATTGACCACAGAAATACCACAGACAGGAAAACTCCCGCATCCGCGGGAGTTTTCTCTTTTGTGCTCATGCCGTACCTTCCGCTTCCCGAAACTGCTTTCGCTCCGCCTGGATCTCCGCTTTCATGGCGGCAATCAGGACTTTCAGTTTTTCTTCACACTCTTCCACGGTGTGGCCATAGACGTTTCGGGACCGCTGTTTCCCGTCTGGCCCCCGTGGCGAGTATCTTCCTTCCCAGAGGTGATCACCAATCTGAGTTACACAGCCGGTGCCGGGCTTGCGCCGCTTCCCAGGGTCGGCCCGGAAAGTGGTCATGGTTGGATGCTTCGTCTCCTGAACTTCCTCCGGCGGAGCCTCCTGTTTCCCAATCCCCCGGTCGATTTTGACAGCCGCCTGCCGCTCCATGGATTCCGTCACATGGGTGTAGACATTCAGTGTGGTGCTGGAGGACCGGTGCCCCACCACCGCCGAGAGGGTCTTTACGTCCATGCCGTATGACAACGCCGTGGTCACAAAGGTGTGCCGGAGATCATGAAAACGGATTTTGGGGCACCCCGCCCGCTCCAGAACCCGGCTCAGCAGTTTTCGGGCTGCTGCCGGATCCCGGGGCGAGTCCTCCTTATTGGGCGAGGGAAACATCCACCGGGAAACGGCACGTTCCCGGTACCGCCGCAGATGTTCCGTCACAGCGGGAGAAAGGACAATGGTGCGGAGGGCGGCGTCCGTCTTTGGGCGGGAGACGGTCAACTTTCCCTGTATCCGGGAAACCTGCCTGCTGACGCGCAGTTCACCGGTTTCAAGGTCCAGGTCGTCCCATTGGAGGGCCAGCAGTTCGCCTCGCCGCAGCCCCGCAGACAACTCCAGAAGGAGCAGTTCATAGCAGCCGTCCGCCTTGGCCTGGATC
>CALXCQ010000105.1 GCA_944386835.1 uncultured Oscillospiraceae bacterium
ACTACAATAACCGCAGAATCAAGATAAAACTAAAGGGCTTGCCGCCTGCTCTCCACAGACAACAAGCCCTCTCGGTTGCTTGAACAATTCCTTCAAAAATATTGTCTAACTTTTCGGGGTCACTTCAATTGTGCTGGCACCTTTTTATTCTTTCAAATAATTAATCCATAGTGAACGGGACAATGGTACCATTGTCCCGTTCCAATCTCTATATAAAATCCAAGGTCAGTGATAGCTTTTAGCCAATAGAAAAGAAACCGTCACTGCCAAAGATGTCTCTAAAGGGATCTTCCGACTGCTGAGGATCCTGAGTTTGCCCCTGACTAGGCTGCTGATCCTGTGCATCTGAAGTTGTCTGATTCTCAGTTGATGCGGATTCTTCCGTTGCGGGAGCCTTTTCATCCAGCGTAACTGTCAGTGTTAATGTCTGACCTCCACGGAAAACAGTGATTTCTACCGTTTGCCCAGCTTTTAGCTGTTTCATAACAACTGCCATTTCCGTATAGTTGGCAACCTCTTCACCATTCATGCCAGTAATGATATCGCCGCTCTGAATGCCGCCTTTTTCAGCTGCACTTCCCGCTTCTACATCCTGTACATAAACCCCGGCCGGAAGGCCATAAGTGGCAGCTGTAGTAGTATCAAAGTCCCGCACTGTGACACCGAGTTGAGGCTTGCCTGTCACATAGCCGTATTTTTCCAGGTCATCCACTATGCTCATAACATCATTGATGGGAATTGCAAAACCGATTCCTTCAATACTGGCAGAGCTCAAAGAACTGCTGGAATACTTAGCTGTAGTAATGCCAATTACATTACCGTTCATATCAAATAACGGACCACCAGAGTTACCAGAGTTAATGGAGACATCTGTCTGCAGCATGTTGATAGGATTTCCGTCTGTATTAATTTCCCGATCCAATGCGCTTACATAGCCGACGGTTAACGTAAATGTCAATTCGCCAAGTGGGTTTCCAATCGCCACAACCTGGTCGCCAACACTCACATCGTCAGAGTTTCCAATGCTGACAGTGGGGAAATTGCTACCTTCAATTTTTAAAAGCGCCACATCATTGGAGGGCTCTGTCCCAACAATCTTTGCGTCATAAGTAGAACCGTCATACATGGAAACGGTTACCTTGTCGGCATCTTCCACCACATGATTGTTGGTTACCACATAGCCATCCGAAGTAATAATGAACCCAGAGCCGGAACAGATGGCTGAACTCACCTGGCCAAAAACATTGGTCGTTGTCGCTTCCGTAGAAATACCAACTACCGCATTTACATTTTGATTATACACTTCAGTCGGTGTCAAATTCTTATCCCCTGTATTTGTGTGTACAACTGTGGATAAAGTTGTAGAAGTGTCTTGCGTAGTATCCGTCGTGTTCATAACCGGTGTAGATTCCGAAGTGTCTTCTGCATCTGATCCATTCGAGTTCAAAAGACCTGCCACCAACGTGCCGCCGCCGACACCTCCCAATAAGGCACACACCAAAGCCAATGCAACAATTTTCAATCCAAATTTAGAATTCTTTTTGGGAGGAATTGGAGACCCAGAAGGCATCTGGCTTTGGAATTGGGGCTCCTGATGAACATTTTGGTAAGAAGGATTCGAGCTTACCGGTTCAAATTCAAAATCCATTGATTCGTGTTTTTCAAACATTGTACTCTCTCCTTTTTATGATAACTCCCTTTGAGTTTTTCAATCTTTTTTATGGCTTTATCTTATCGAGTAATTATGAAAAAAATATGACCAGAGCTAAAACAGTTTTTTAACAATTATGAAATAATTTTTGGCCATGAATAAAGATATTTTTTCCAACTGTGCCAATTGCCATGCATCGTTTTACTTTGTTTTGTTCCATCTTCCCTTCTGAGAGGAAAACAAGGGAACGCTCATCACAAAAAAATCAACTCGGCACTTGACATTTTCCGTATTGTCGAGTATTATAAATGAGCTGTTTCAAGTTGAGGCATGAGATAGACCACTTTGGAGAGGTGGCTGAGCTGGCCGAAGGCGCACGATTGGAAATCGTGTAGGCGTTAAAAGCGTCTCAAGGGTTCGAATCCCTTCCTCTCCGCCACATTAGGACGTCGTCTATGGATATCGCATAGCGGCGCAAAGTTATGGGACACCCCTGTGAATAACAGGGGTGTCCCGCTTTTTTATGTCCATTTTTGGTTGTTTTAGGTTTTATCCAGAGATCGAGATGCACCATTTTTGTGAGCGGGAGAAAAAGGCCATTTTGGAAAACTGGTCTATCGCACCACTTCTGACACGGATGTTTCTCTCTGCACCACTTTTTCCGAAACTGTACCAATTTATGATAGTTCACCTGAAACCGCACTACATATACGGCGCTGCATACTGGAGACAAGCCTCTTCAGCCTAAATTGCGGTATAGGAAGGTCATAATCTGTCCACGACTGCAAATCTGATCTGGAGAGAAAAGGCCATCCCCGGTGCCATAAGTAATCCCTTGCTCCACTGCCCATGCAATAGCCTGCCTATAATTTGCGTCATCGGCTATATCATTGAATGCACTTGCACTGGTGGGCTCCGGTTCTCCTGCCGCTTGCCATAAATACATCACCGTC
>CALXCQ010000106.1 GCA_944386835.1 uncultured Oscillospiraceae bacterium
ATGCGGGGGATTTTGGAAACACCGTCCAAGGTATTCATCAGGCCCAGGACGCTGCCGTAAAGATTGTTGTCATTGGTGGTCCACTGGCCTAAAATCAAAACCACAGCGCCAAACAGACCCAGCCCCAAGGAGAGCACCATCACTTCCACCACGTTCCAGTTTTTGAATGCGTAAGTAAAAAATGCTCCGCAGACCATGACGGGTACGTACCCCCAGAAATAGCCAAGACTGATTCCGATAACGCAGTGCTTGGGAGTTTTGCAGAAGCGACTGAAATCGCTCATCATTGCGATGCCCACGGCAAAGGAACTGACCACTACAGAGATCCCTGCCGAAATACTGATGGCACTGCCGGTTGGACCTGCGGTGAGAATGTCACTGGCCGGGAGCATCTGACAGGTCTTGACCACGGCAACGGTACACAGCACGAACAGCAGAGGAACGCCAATCTCACTTAGTTTCTTGATGGCCTTAAATCCAAACACAGCGGTTGTGGCCATAGCCAGTCCACCGATGACGGTAAACAGAACGGTCGGAAGGGATACCCCGGCAATGTTGTAAATGAGGGCTGAAATCGTTTCACCAAACAGATCGGCCTGAAATGCGTACCACCCAAAATTACAAAAGCAGAAAATAATACCGATCAGCTTGGAGCCTTTCAGTCCAAAGGCGCGCCTGCAGTTGATAGCGGTAGGAAGGTGTGTGTACGTCCCAATGAGCGCTGCAATGGAGGCCAGCAGAAATACCACCAGTGCGCCAAACGCGCTGACCAGAAGCATATCCCGGAAGGAAAGCCCCTCGGCCAGAACGCCGCCAACCGCCAATCCGCTCAGTCCAAAGCCCTCCCCCAGCCAGACCATGCCCTGCTCAAACCAAGTGCGCCGGGCAGAGGGGGGAACTGGTGTTTTCTCATAGTCGTTATACTTTTCTTCCAAGGCAGCCGCCGTTCCTGCTGACCTCTGCATACATTCACCTTCTGTCGATTGATTTAATTTCCTGGATCAATCCTCCAAAAATACACAGTCCGTATCAAATCCGAAAAACCTGGGGTTCAGGATCTCCAGGGCTTTGGGAGTCTTCCACAGTTCGTGGCAGGGAAACCCCAGTACACAGAGTTCCATGCCCTCTTTGCTGTTGGGGTTCGTAATTGCCTTTCCGGTTTTGCGATCCAGAACACAGATGAGGTCAGGACAAGTCAAACGGACCTGATCGTCAACCCACAGCATCATGTTCTCATTTTTATACCAGACACGTGCCTTGTGACCGGCATCGTGGTCGAGGCCATCCAGATAAATATCGCCAAAGGTAAAGCCGTCCTTGTCATACCAGTTGGTATCCCCGGTGACTCGGCCGGTAAACAGCATTTTGCCGCCGGCGGCCTTCAGAATCGCCCGGATGGGATCCTGTCCGCTTTCTTCCGCTTCTCTTCTGGCCCGGCCCACCATTTGGGCCTTGCTGATGGCGCCAGGAATGACGGCATTCTTCAAATCCTTGCCCAGAATGGGGTGGTCGGTCATCCCAACCGCGCCGTTGGTGGCTACGGCCATAAACCGGGTGAGGGCCTCGGCCCGGGCATCCTCCTTTACGGTGGGAAGAATAGCTACATCCCCGTAGATCGTGCCCACAGCCAGCGGAGTGATGGGCTGACCGGTGACATAGTAGGTGGAAAATTGAAGCTCAGGGACCGCACGCCCTGCGGCGTCCGCGTCAACGATATACTTGCCGGTCTGAGCGGCAATGGCCATGACCTCGCCGGTATTTCCGGCGCCATACTCAATGGAAACCACGCCGTGGAAGTTGGTGTCCATATACTTTTCCAGCTCCCGGACCGACAAGGCAATGTCGGAACCGTCAAACAACTCTTCCTCCACTTCCTGCTCTTCCGGAACCATGCACCCACAGTAATAGGGGCTGGCATAATACGCGTCATCCTGAATTTCACTGAAATCCAGCAGCTTAAATTCCCTGCCGGCGTTCCACTGCTTTTCCACCACGGCAGTGCCTTCCACCAAAGAGCCGCCACCGCCGGTTCCGAGAATCGCACAACCCATCATAATGTCGTGAAGGTCCTGCAAACTTAATTTTTTCACAATTTTTTCATTCCTTTCTTCCGAAAAATGTATGTTTATTATAGGACGTTCACAACGCTATATCATTATGCTAAAGTTCAACGCTGGATTTTTTTTGTTGTCAAAAACTACAACGGAAGATATGATAGTATTATGTTATCAAAGGGGGACGGACGATCATGGGGATTGAAGTCAAAGATGTGTTGGCGTTGGATTTGTTGGCGGATGCAAAGCTGATTGCCGGAAAAGCCGGACTTGATCGGGAGGTCCTCCGGGTGAACTTTACGGATTGTCCCCTTGAGGAACGTGACCCTGGATATTCTCTGGTACAAAAGGGCGATATGTATATTCTGAGCTTGTACATCCAAAGCCAAAATGAAAAAGAACTCTACGATTTGATCAAGTTTTATATTCAGACAGGAAGCGCTTGCTGCCTTGCCCTGGATACCTATGTGAAAGATTTTCCCGACAGCATAAAACGGCTGGCGAACAAGTACAAATATCCTATTGTGTCGATTCGCGACGACATTCCATATGCCACTCTGATTCAAAAAATTACCAATCTTATCATGACGGAACAGCTGGATATGTACACAGAAGTAAAGCTGCATACCTTGCTGCATGAACAGCTTTCTCCCGGAGAGCAGAAGGACACCTGGAGCTATCTGGTTCCAAACTGCCCCGCCAGATACGTCTGCCTCTACATAAAGTTTTCGCAAGCGGCCAAGAACATCTTCCCCCATTTAAAAGGCAGCATTTTTTCTCAGTTCCGCATATCCTTTCTCAATTATCGCAATGGAGGATTTCTTGTCATCGATTTGGGCGTTTATAAAAAACTGGATCATCTCCTCAAGGTACTGCTCAACACACTTCCGCCCGAGGTTCCGGATTATATTTTGGGAATCAGTAATGTTGCGAACAGGGCGGAGCGGCTGACGGAAGCCTTTCGCGAGGCGGTTGACGCGGCCTTTGTTGGGGAAATTACGGGAAATCGCATTACCCATTACGAACGCATTCCCATCTATCACCTACTGCTGCCCCTCAGAGAGC
>CALXCQ010000107.1 GCA_944386835.1 uncultured Oscillospiraceae bacterium
GTGGGGGTTCGTGCCTTGGGACGCGCCTCATCCACCTTTCAAGAAATCGGAATTGAAGTGCCAGACCTTGAAGCACAAAAAAAGGTAGTTGGACTTATTAGTTCCTTGCAAGAGCGGATAAAACTTAATTCTGAGATAAACGATAATTTAGAGCATCAAGCTGAGTTGCTATACCACGAGCGGTTTGAAACAGTAGATCGTGACAAATTACCCGTTGGCTGGCGCATTGTACGGCTCGGCGATGTGGCTACTATCTCAAAAAAGAGCTTCAATCCAGCTAAAGAGCCGGAAATGCTACTTGAACATTACAGCATCCCCGCTTTTGATGAAGCACATTTTCCTGTGTTTGAGCCATCGACCGCGATTAAGAGCAACAAGTTTATCGTCGATGACTCCTGCTTTATGATTTCCAAGCTGAATCCAACAACAAAGCGCGTATGGAAACCTTATTGCCTAACAGCGAATGCCGTCTGCTCAACCGAGTTCATAGTCTATAAGGCCAAAAGTCAAGAAATCACTGATTTCTTATATTCAGTTATAGACAGCGTTTCGTTTTCAGATTTTATGTGTAGTCATGTTACTGGATCGACAGGTAGTAGGCAAAGGACTACACCATCTGATACCCTTGCATTTGAACTGGTTTTACCTAATACCGAAGAGATAGCCGAGTATCAAGGTATTGTTTCACCTATGTTTGAGAAAATAAAATGCAACACCATTGAAAATGACAGGCTAAAACGGTTACGAGATAGTCTTCTGCCGAAGCTGATGAGCGGCGAGATCGATGTCTCTAACATCCAGCTCTAAGTCGCTAAATTATCGTTTATCTTGTTGTTCAGTTCGATTTTGTCGTCGAGGGCTGATAGTGTGGCAACAAGTAAGTCTTGCTGTTTCGTGTCTGGAACAGGTATTTCCATGTTGGCGTATGTATGAGCGTTAATATTTCCGCGGGTACTTCCGGTATTAAACGAATTTATCCAGTCCCGGTATTGCTTACTCTGACAATAATACTTCACATATTTAGGGTTTACACGCTTTGGGTCAATGCTGAATTTAATGAGAAATCCTGCATACACAAGTACGCCGTCTGTCCCATCGTAAAAATAGTTCCGTCCAGTACTGCCGCCTGTACGGGCAAAAACAATGTCATTAGGTTGTAACAGGTATTCCCCTGCTTTTTTATCATCCACAGAAACTAATCCCGATTTATTGATTCTTCCATCATCAGTTATATCAGTGATGCGAAGATATGTATAAAGATTTTCACTGTACGGAACAGCGGACGCGGGAATACCGTATTTCCCTTTTCCTCCAATACACAAATCTTTTAATTTCACAATGATTGGCTCACACCTCATACCCAATCCCCCCCAGCCGCTCCTTGATCTGTGCCTCCAGTTCTTGGGACTTCGCAAACAACTCAGCCAGCTCCGCAGTCAGCCGCCCCATCTTTTCCTCGAATGGTTCGCCGTCGTCCTCCTGCTCCTCGATGCCCACATAGCGTCCTGGCGTGAGGATATAGTCCTGCTTGACGATGTCCTGGGTGGTGACCACTGCGCAGAATCCCTTGACATCCTCCAGGGTGCCGTCCACAAAGGCGTTATAGGTGGAAGCGATCTTCTGAATATCCTCGTCAGTCAGCTCCCGGAGTTTGCGGGTCACCATAGTCCCCATTTTGCGGGCCTCGATAAAGAGCGTCTTGCCCTTTTGCTTCTTGTTTCTGGCCAGGAACCAGAGGGAGACCGGAATCTGCGTGGTGTAAAACAGCTGGGACGGCATGGCGACGATGCAGTCCACCAGATCGTTCTCGATGATGTTTTTGCGAATCTCACCCTCACCGCCGGACTGAGAGGACAGGGAGCCGTTGGCCAGTACCATGCCGATGCGGCCGTTGGGGGCCAGATGCCAGATCAAGTGCTGAAGCCACGCGAAGTTGGCATTGCCGGCGGGCGGCGTGCCGTACTTCCAGCGCACATCGTCCAGCAGCTTTTCCTGCCCCCAGCCGGAGAGGTTAAAGGGAGGATTGGCCATGATATAGTCGGCCTTGAGTTGGGGGTGGCAGTCGTTGAAGAAAGTATCGGCGCTAAACTTGCCCAAGTCAGCCTCGATCCCCCGGATGGCCAGATTCATCTGAGCCATCTTCCAGGTGGTGGGGTTAGAATCCTGCCCAAACACGGAAATCTTGTTGATGTTGCCGCCATGGTTTTCGATGAACTTTGCAGACTGGACGAACATCCCGCCAGAGCCACAGCAGGGGTCATAGACGCGGCCATTGAAGGGCTGTAAAACCTCTACCAATGTGCGGACCACGCATGAGGGGGTGTAAAATTCGCCGGCATTTTTCCCTTCCTGCTCCGCGAATTTGGCAAGGCAGTATTCATAGGTGCGTCCCAGAATATCCTTGCTCTCGCCGTGCTCGATCATTTGGATATTGGTGAATAGGTCTACTACCTCGCCCAACCGGCGTTTATCCAGTTCTGGCCGGGCAAAGTTCTTGGGTAAAATATCTTTCAGCCTTTTATTCTCTTTCTCAATACTGCGCATGGCGTCGTCGATTACAGTGCCGATCTCTGGCGTATGGGCAGCAGCGGCAATCGCTTTCCACCGGGCGTTCTCCGGCACGAAGAAGATGTTCTCTGCGGTGTATTCGTCCTTGTCCTCCTCAAAGCCCTCGCCCTCGTCTTTTAGTTCCCTGTACTTGGCCTCAAAGCGGTCGGAGATATACTTCAAAAAAATCAGGCCCAAAACCACAGATTTATATTCCGAGGCGTCCATATTGCCCCGCAGGACGCAGGCGGCATCCCAGATTTGCTTTTCAAATCCGATATTGCTGGAATTTGTTCCAGTCATGTATAGATCCTCCATTGTATAAAATGAAAATATACAGTGCAATTAGTTTTGCAAAGTTTACAGAAAATAAATTTAATATCAATATGTGTTAATAACATACTTTTTCAGCAGTGTACTATTACGGATAGGCCTGTAAATTATACTACTAAAGTTATCTTTTTCGGAACCGGTCCAACCAAGACTTCTTGAAAGGAATACCAAAGAACTCTCGTGCCATATCTAAATCCATGATAATCCAGTCTCTAGACTTATGGGCATCCAGTGTCTCGGGCAATTCCTTTAAAATTCGATCGGCCTCGTATGTGGCCCCAGCGTTGTAGCGTAACTCGTTGGTTCGTTCCGACAAATCAAAGGAGGCCTGGCTGGTTTTCCATGCGTTGCGGATCGTTTTAATGGCATAACTACCAGTAACTTTTTCACTGAAATAGTCATCAAGTGTCAGCGGGCGGATATAGGGAGGCAGTTCTATTTCGGTAAATTCGTCGAAAATCTCTAATAAAACCCGGGATGAGTTCGCTAAAATATCTGGCGCACTCTCTGAAGACTCATCTTTCATTTCTTCTTGCAAATCAGGAACGATTTCCATCATTCTTCTTAAGTATTCTCGATAGAATGCTGTCCCGATTTCTCGTTGCACCGTGCGAACCACACTGCTTCGCATTACTTCCGTATTGGTGAGACCGGCTTGGACACGGCAGATTACCGTGCGGCGAATAACTTCCTGCGCCACCGCTTTGACGTCCTCATTGGCGCTGATAACCACGGCTGGATAATGGACTAATTGTTCCGCTACTCCAAAGTCGTCATTTTTGATGGTTTCAATAGCATGCTGGCTAAATCGTGCATTGGTCAAATCATCGACAATGATGGGGGCACCTTTTACAGTACGTTTCAAATTTTCGATGCTGGATCGGGTAAAATACGGCGCAGCTAATTTGGTCTTTTGCCCGATCATCATTTTCAGCAAGGTTTCCAGAAAACTAGTTTTCCCTGCTTTGCTTTGTCCATAAACCAAGCCAAACACAGGGTACGGAAGTAGGTTCTGATTGTATCGCACCGCTGTGTCTCGCATTCCTGCCATAAAAGGGGTACAGAAAAACCAGTTGGCAAATTCATAGTACCGGCGCTGCATTCCGGACACATCGCCGTGAAACTTTTTGTACCCGTCCATATATTTAAGGAATAGATCGATATCTTTGGCGATTTCTGCCCTCTCGGGTGACAGATTTAGGGCTTTACCATTGAGCCGAGCTATCTTTTCGTCGGGAAATATCTCTAATTGTGGATATTCGCTCTGTAGTTCTTTCTCCTTTTCCTTATTGGAAACCACTTGCCGGCGAATTGATTTTATTTTTTCCGGAGAGAGCATCAACTTGCCCTTCTTATCCGGCTTGGGAACGGAGGGCGCAAACTTAGTCGATAAATTCTTAATATCCAGAGAAAAGCGAACCTCATCCTGTGCATCCGCTACAGGCTGCAATACAAGCGCTTTTCTTGTGCGCACTGTTCTGGCAATCGGCAACTCGTCTACATTATCTCCATCATCGGCATACAATAGAGTTTCCTTGGCAATCTGATCCGTGCTTTCATCTCGTAACCCACAGTAACAATCCCAATACCATGCATAGGCCTCGTCTCCATCCAAGTAGCAGATGTTCTCTCTCTGTTGCCCGCTAAATGCAGAGAATGACATATTAGCTGATCCCATGATAACACGTTTGCGACCGTCACGCGCTGAAAGTAGATAAATTTTTTCATGAGATAGGATGCTGCGGGCGACATAGAAACGCAATGTTCCCTCCTTGACGCGAGACACTAAGTCCAGCTTCATTTTGCTCGCAGTTTCACGCAGCCTCTCAATCGTCTTGCATTGATAGGCCATGATCTCTTGAAGTGAGTAGGAAATAACCTCGTCACAGCCAAAAATAATCTCTGCATCTTTAAATAGATCAAGTAACCGGTAGACAAACCCAATTCCTGAGGAATATGTGATGGCATGAAGAGAATCAAAACCAGAAAACAAATGTTGCCAAGACAAGTTTTCCGCCCCACAGAAATTCATTTTTACAACATTTAGAGTGCCAGCCTGCGTAATTTCCAATTGTGTCGGCGCTTGATCTTCTGTTTTATCAAATAGAGACAGGTTTTCCATGTAACACCTCTCTTTCGCCTTATGGCTTTTCACACATAAAAACAAAGAAAATGCTCTACCACTTGGCAGAGCACTGAACATATGAGTCATACTGCCGAGGCTTACAACAACTTCTGACAGTGTTGTATATAATTTTAGCAGATATAATGGGAGAAAGCAAGGATGCAGTAAGTAATTCCCTATTTCGCAAGACTTCACTTTTTGGCGAATAACAGTAAGATTCCTTGCCCTCTGGGACAGTGCGACGGTGCGACTACTGATGGGAGAGATTATGGCCAGGGAAGAAAAAACTGTTTGTGCCTTCGGTATGGAGGGGAATTGACGGAGACTCTCTGACGGGGTCATTTACCGTATACACTTCTTGCCAAACCAATATGTTTGATCGGATCGGGGGTATGTTCGGTTCGTTG
>CALXCQ010000108.1 GCA_944386835.1 uncultured Oscillospiraceae bacterium
TTCGCCTTACGGACAGGGACGTTATCTGTGCCCAGAGTTTTCACGCTGCCATTGCGGATTCCCTCCCACAGGGCCTCGTTATCGGCTGCCGTACGCAGAGGCGGATTGACTTTGCCAAGCAGTCCGCAGGGAGAATCTTTTGTGAGTACCAGGTAATGAGGGCAGGTTTCCAGGGTCACGTTGCCTCTGAGCACAGGGCGGAGTGTCTCATACATCTCCACAGAGGACTGAGCAGATGTGTGCACAACGTACATGTTGCCGTCTACCACGTGATTCATCCACATGGTGTCTGCGACGGTAATGGTCTCCACCCAGCCGGGACGGGTTTTCTCAAAGCCGGTCAGAGAATACCGGTCCTCCGGGTCATTTTCCTCTTTCACGGCTTTTTGCAGGGCGCGGAAGATATCGGCGTCCTCACAGTGGATGCAGAGCAACAGTTCCGGTGAAATTTCCCGCAGTTTCTTCAAAATAAAGTAAAAGTCCGCCTTGTCCAGAGTCAAAGCTGCGTCCTTGGGCAAATCGTAGAACGTATGGGCGATATCCTGCTTGTCAAAGAAAAATTTGAAAGAGGTAATTCCCAGTTTGTCCACATAGCCTTGCAACTGGTCCAGATGTTCCTTTGCGCACAGGCCCAGGGAGAAGGCAAAGTCTACCAGGCTGTTTGCCTCGCCCTCGGCGATGGCTTCTTGCACGGTTTCATAGTAATTGCCTTTCCCCCGGTGATAGTTTAACAGCGTTGTCAGTCCGCCGATAGCCTGACGGGGGGTATCCATCCGGAAAGCATCACCGAGGGGTTTGTATAAGCCCAGATGTTCATGGGGATCGATGGTGCCGGGCATCACATACAGTCCGTCTGCATCAATGATTTCCCCGTTGCCGCTGTACTCGCCGGGAGCCAGTATGGCGGCAATCTTCTCGCCCCGGATCAGAATGTCCGCTTTGCGAACGTCTGTCTCGAAGACTACGTTGCCATTTTTAATGAGTTTTTCCATATTGCGTTCCTCCTAATCTTCCGTTTGCCCAGAGTTTTAAAGCCCAAGGTACATTCTCTTAATTTCACTGTTTGTCAGCATTTCCCGGGCCGAGCCGCTGATACGGATGACGCCTTGCTCCAGCACATAGGCCCGATGGGCGATTTTTAAAACGTCCCGGATGTTCTGTTCTGCAATCAGAACGGAAACTCCCCGAATATGGATGTCGATTACTGCCTGTAAAACTTTCTGCGTCATGATGGGGGACAGGCCGATGGAAGGCTCGTCCAGAATCAAAAGCTTTGGATCTGCCATAATGCCCCTGCCAATTGCCACCATCTGCTGCTGGCCACCGCTTAGATTTCCGGCAGCCTGGGCGTTCATTTCCTTTAATTCGGGAAACAGGGTATACACATAGTCCAGATTCTCCTTCATTCTTGCCCGGGCCCGCTTTGTATGGGCACCGATTTCAAGATTTTCCCGTACGGTCATAAGAGGAAAGAGCTGCCGCCCTTCCGGAATTTGAATCAGACCGGCTTCCACGATTTGTTCCGATGTGGCATGGGTAATATCCTGGTCCAGGAAGGTTACCCTCCCGCCGGTGATATGTCCAAGGCCGGAAATGGCTCGCATGAGCGTAGTCTTACCGGCACCATTGGCACCCATCAGAGACACCATTTCCCCGCCACGGACTTCCATCGAAATACCCTGGATGATTTTTAAGTTACCGATATCCACATGAAGGTCTGTAATTTTCAGCATCATTCCACCTCTAATCCCTCGCCCAGGTAGGACGCAATTACCTTGGGGTCCTTGGATACTGCTTCCGGTGTTCCCTCCGCAATCATTTTTCCCCGTTCCATGACATAGATGAAATGGGAAAGACCCATAATAACGGGCATAATATGCTCAATCATTAAAATGGTAATGCCGGCCTGGTTGATTTTCCCAATCAGTTCTACCATCTCCCGGGATTCTGTAGGGGTCAAACCGGCCATAACTTCGTCCAGCAAAAGGACCTGGGGCTGTGTGGCAAGAGCTCTGGCCAGTTCCAGCTTTCTTTGCTCTCCGGTGTTCAGAAGCAGTGCCAGGTTTTCCTGTTTTTCCCACAGTCCCACCATCTGAAGGCTCTGTTCCGCAAATTGGTATGCCTCTTTCCGGCTTTTGGCCTTATTATAACCGCCCACGGCCACATTGTCCAAAACTGACAGCATTCCAAAGGGCTTGGCAATCTGGAAGGTACGGGCGATTCCCATGTGGCACAGTTTTTCCGCAGTCTTATGCTGTACTTCCTGACCGCGATACAGCACCCTTCCAGAGGTTACATGGTAATACCCGGAGATGCAGTTGAACAAAGTCGTCTTTCCTGCGCCGTTGGCACCGATCAGACCGGTAATTTTCCCTTCTTTCACCGTAAGAGAAACGTGGCTGACTGCCAGATTGCCCTGACCCGATTTGCTTACATCCTGTACGCGCAATAGATCCATCAGGTTTTCACCCCTTTCAGCCTGCGGATAATGGTTCCGTAGATACCATCACGACAAAAGACGACAAACAATACGATGAGTGCACCGTAAAGAATCATATTGATCCCATTGGTGCCTTCAAACAGGCTGTTGCTCAGTTCCTGCAACGGAATAATGATCAGAGCGCCCAGAAGTGGGCCGCCCAGGGTACCGGCCCCGCCGATAATGCAAGGTACGATGGCTTCCACAGAAATGGATGCGGCAAACACTACGGTAGGATCGATGAATCCATAGTACTGGGCATAGAAGGTACCAGCCATGGCGGCAATGGCAGCACTGATTGCCATGGCCGAGAGTTTGTATTTCAGTACTGGAACGCCCAAAGAACCGGCAGCCTCCTGGTTTTCTTTGATGGCAACCAGGCAAACGCCGAATTTTCGACGGTTCATAACGGCAATAAATATGGTGGCAGCCATGACCATGGCCAAAAGGATAAAATAGAAAGCCTTGTCATCGGCAAACTGGAATTCACGCCATGCATTCTTATAGGGAATGAGAACACCGGTTGCACCTTTGAGGGCTTTTGTGTTGTTGAACAGAACCCGAAGCATCTCGGCAAAGGCAAGGGTTACCAAGGCAAAAAAATCTCCCCGCAGCTTATACCGGAATGAAAGGAATCCAATTATGACACCGACGGCCGCAGCCAGAACCATGCCCACCAGCATACCGAGCCAGGGAGAGAGACCATAGTCCATATAGAGAATGCTGGAGGCATAGGCGCCGATTCCAAAGAAAGCCGCATGGCCAAAGGAAAACTGACCGGCATAGCCGCTCATAAGATTCCAGCTCTGTCCAAGCAGGGCCATGACCAGAATGGAGATGCCGACACTCAAAAGATACCGGCCGGACAGGAACGGGAAAATACCTGCAATTATCAGAAGGACAATCAGTGTCCCCTGTTCCAATTTCTTAGTTTTCACGACGGTTCACCTTTCCAAACAGTCCGGTAGGACGGACAAACAGAATTAAAATAAATACTCCGTAAATCAGCATATCGCTCCAGCTTCCGCCCAGATAATAGCCGGACAGGGACTCAATTACACCGATAATCAGACCGGAGATCAATGCTCCCCAGAGATTCCCCATTCCTCCAAGAACGGCGATGACAAAGCACTTCAACTGGAAGCTTTCTCCCAGGGTGGGATAAATGCTCATAATGGGTGTCAGGAGGCCGCCGGCAATGCCTGTGCATACGGCACCAATGCCAAAGGCTGCCGCCCGGATATTCCGGACGTTGATGCCCATGAGTCTGGCGCCGGTATCGTTCTGCGCCGAGGCGCGAATGGAATTTCCTGTGTGGGTTCTGTACAGGAGAAAATAAACGCACCCGGTCACCACAATGACAACGCAGAAGGCGATCAGCTTGGCCGGGGCAAAAGTTAGCCCACCTACCCGCAGAGCTTTGTCAAAACCGCTGACGGTCAGAGTTTGGTAGTTGGGGGTAAATACCAAAAGAAGGGTGTTTTCCAGAATGTAGGCAACGCCAAGGGTAAGCAGCAACTGGTTGTGGGCCGGCGCCTTCTCAATATAGTGAATGGGGAACCGCTGAATGAGAAATCCCATCAGAAACATCAAAACCATGGCGGCAGGCAGGGCCAGATAGGGGCTGATTCCCATCCCGGAAGCCAGCGCGTAGACCACATACATGCCCACCGTCATCATGGCGCCATGGGCAAAATTTGTAATTTTCAGAACGCCGAAAATTAAGGAGAGTCCCAGAGCAGCCAAGGCATATACGCCGCCCATCAGGATACCGTCAAGCAGGGACTGAAGTGCCTGAATATTCATTGGGAATCCTCCTTATAGTTTGCATATTGTTCCGGGAAGACGATGACATGTTCGCCGCCGATGATTTCCACCATAACGCCTGCGGCATTGCGGTTTTCTCCGTTTTCGTCAAAAGAAATGACACCTTGGGGAAGGACGTGATCATAGATTTCCGAAGCAGCGATGGCATCTCGTACCGACTGAGGGTCCGTGGGATCGTCGCACCGCTTCAGGGCATCGGCTATGACCATAATAGCCTCATATCCATAGATGGCGTGGGCAGGCATCGCTTCTCCATACTGTTCTTCATACGTGGTCAGAAGCTCCTGAGCCTCTTCACTGTTGGGATTGTACCAGTAATTGATGTCATAGATACCGTCTACCTGCTCACCATAGGTTTGGGTAAACTTGGCGTGGGAGAAGGCTCCATTTGCCACCCCCACAATCTTATTGAAGTGAATGTC
>CALXCQ010000109.1 GCA_944386835.1 uncultured Oscillospiraceae bacterium
CATCGGTCTCCTCCCGGGAGGGGGACTTGAGCTCCATGACCACCAGAGGCAGGCCGTTGACAAAGAGGATCACGTCCGGGCGCTTTTCGCTCTGCTCCACCACCGTCCACTGGTTGGCCACGGTAAAGCGGTTGCGCTCCGGGTGGTCGTAGTCCAGAAGATAGACAAGCTCCGAGCGCTCCTCCCCTTCGACCCAGACCTTCACCGGGACACCGTTCTGGAGGTAATCCATAAACACCATGTTTCTCTGGAGCAGCGAGCCGGTCTCAATGTCCTTGAGCCGCGCCACCGCGTCCTCCAGCGCCGCCTGGGAACACCCCGGATTGACCGCCCGGAGGGCAGGCCACAGCTCGTCGGCATAGAGCGGCGAATGAAAATCCCGCTCCACCTCGGGGCCATAGACATGGGAATAGCCCAAGGTGTCGGTGAAGAGCTGTATGATGGCGTTTTCGTAGTTGGATTCGGTGAAGGGCATGGTTGACACCTCAATCTGGTAATTCCAAACTTCTAGTTACGAGTTGTATCATATTGCATATTTGATCATGCGTTGCAATAAAGTTGTCTCTGTCTACTCCAAAATTCTGATCTGGATTCATCATGGCGATTGCCCCGATGAAAGCTGAAAGTTTATCAGCAATATCTAATATACCTGCGCTTATTTCATGCGAAAACAAAAATTCGGATTGCCTCAATTCACCGAAAATATTCATATAACAATTGAGGAAATAATCAAAATCTTCTAAATCTTTCTCTTTTGACATATTCTTCTCAAAAGCCAATAAAAACATTGCCCTGGCCAATTTTATATTTTTTGCAACTTTCACACTTATTGAAAATGTTTGAAGGCTAGTCAGCAATTCTAAAATATGAAATCGTTTTTCAAAAAGTGATATTCTATTTTGTTGATCCGCTATCTTCTGAGGGACTTGGATGGCATACCAAATTGCAATGAAAGAGGCTGTAACACTAAATATAGACACTACTACACCAGTCCACGCAGCAACAGCAGAAATAGCATCCCAACTAGTTTCTAACTCTGGTGCATAAGTAAAACGCCAGCCAAATAGCATCATCGTCAATACTACGCCAGTCGCTAGGACAAGTATTGCTGTTGCTGCTATCAGCGGGAACCATCTTCCCTTGATAAATCTCTTCAAATACTCACATCCTCTATATCAATTTCACCAGATAATAAACGAGGCAAAAGACTATCTCTAAGTGCAGCAAATCTCTTATTCTCCTGGCACAGAGTAACATACGCATCAATCATTGGGCGGATAACTTTATACCAAGCATCTTGATCTTTTTTGTTCGGTAATGGCATTTCAATATTCTTAAGATGGGTTGAAGGTTGTACAATTGAAGGCACTCCAGTCGGGTTTGCATTTGCAAGTAGCTTGCCTTTACCTTCTCTGCTATGAAAAAAGAGCAAGACCAGTTCAGGAATAACTTTAGTTTCATCGCATCGCATATAAAATTGGCGCTGAGAAATCATGTAATATGGATAATCACTGCCATCCGGAATCATAGCAACTTGCCCAATATTCCCAGCATGGGTAAAAATAATATCTCTTGGATATACTATTGAGTTTTTCAGTTTTTGAGCGTGTTCCTCAGTGATAAAGTTATAGCTCGGCTCTTCCAGAAATATAGAGCGAAGATGGTTCCCGCTGATAATTGGAACTCCTTCTGAAACAAAAGTCGATACCTTAATGTTTGATCCAAAAGGTCCCATCGCAATTTTCCGTGATATGTCCCCAAGTCTTATTAATGAGCAATCGCAGTTGGTAAGTAAATTCTGATATAGAAGTTGCATTTGTGCCAATAAATTCTCGTTAATCTTGTTGTTCAATTCGATTTTATCGTCGAGAGATCGCAAAATGGAGGCAATTTTCTTTTGCGTTTCTAATGGAGGAACATCAATTATTTGTTTTGAGAGCGTTTTAACAGAAAGCCCAGGCTGTGCCGATTGCCCTGATAAACGCCCCAACTGCATGGTAGAGAGCAAATAGGCCAAATACTGCGTACTATTATTATCATCAGCACAAACCACGACAGCGTGTTCTGTCATATATGCAGTTCCTTTGAAATATCGGACGTTCCCACAAAAAGCTCCCTGTCGCCCTATAATTGCGCATTCTCCCTCAAAATTATAGGTATCTGTATACCCTCGAAGCCCATTTCCACCATAAACAGGATATTTTCCTTTGGAATAAACAAACTTTGCAGGGATGTTTTTGCCGCTGCTCAACCGACTGCATATTGTACCTAACTCACACCTCATACCCAATCGCCCCCAGTTGCTTTCTGATCTCTGCCTCCAGCTCGTGGGACTTCTGGAACAGCTCGGCCAGTTCCCCGGTCAGTCTGGTCATCTTCTCCTCGAAGGGCTCCCCGTCGTCCTCCTGCTCCTCAATGCCCACATAGCGCCCAGGGGTGAGAATATAGTCCTGGTTGGCGATCTCCTCGGTGGTGGCCACGGCGCAGAAGCCCTTGACGTCCTCCAGGGTGCCGTCCACAAAGGCGTTGTAGGTGTCGGCCAGCCTTTGAATGTCCTCGTCGGTCAGCTCCCGGAGCTTCCGGGTGACCATGGTGCCCAGCTTCCGGGCGTCGA
>CALXCQ010000110.1 GCA_944386835.1 uncultured Oscillospiraceae bacterium
GGCCGACGACTTCAAATACGCTGATATCCATAGCCATAGTATGTATTGCCTCCAAACTGTGTTTTTTGTGGTATGAACATAGAGTTATTATGGCGTAATTTGTGCAAAATGTCAACTGGAATTTCCCAACAGACCATCGGGACCGGATTCCCGGGCAGTGCCGAAAGGAAACATACCGGGCAGGTGGGCAGCCCGTAAAGCAAAAGGCGGGAGGATGGGACGGAAGAAAATGTGGGAAAATACCGGAAAAGACAACAGGCTCCCGGGTCTTTTGAAAAGATCCGGGGGCCTGTAGGGTAAACAGGTCGGCTACCACTCTTTCTTGGGAAGCAGAATATCCGCGCACAGGTCCGGTGACCGCTTGACGGAAGCCTTGGCGGTGGGGGGCCAGGCTGCGCCGATCCCTTCCGTATTGCTCAGTTCCCGAATGGGGCCACGGAACAGCTTCTCCTGAGAGTGGGCCAGAGAGTCGATGACTTCATCCGGCGGAATGAAGCTGCGGACGCCGGACAGGGCCATGTCGCAGCCGGAGAAAGCGTTACCTACGCCGATGCCGTTACGCTTAATGCAGGGAACTTCCGGACAGCCTTCAATGGGATCGCACAGAAGGCCCAGAATGTTCTTCATGGCCAGAGCACAGGCCTGACAGATCGTCTCGGCGTCGCCACCGCCCAGGTAGGCCAGGGCACCGGCAGTCATGGCCGAAGAGACGCCTACTTCGCCCTGGCAGCCGCCGTTGGAGCCGGAGAAGCTGACGTTGTGATAGTACATGACCACACCCATGGCCGCCGCTACAAAGAGAGACTCAATCAGCTGCTTGTCGGTATAGCCCCGGGCTTCGGCCACTGGCAGAATGCAGCCGGGAAGAATACCGGAAGAACCGCCGGTGGGGGTGGCGATAATACAGTGGCAGGACATGGAGTACTCCATAATGCCCAGGGCAATGGCGATGGATTTGGGCAAAATGGAACCGCCCAGCAGCCTGCCCTCCTGGTAGGCCTTCATCATCTTTTTGCCGCAATCGCCCACTTCATAGCCGTACAGGGGCTCAATGGGCTCTTCTATGCAGGCCCGGGCGGAAGTTTTCATCACTTCCAGAGAATCGGCCATATCGTTCCAGATCTCCTCCCGGGTACGGCCGGAGCGACCCATTTCGTATTCAATGGCCAGTTCGGCAACCGTCTTGCCCGTGTCCCTGGACAGCCGGATCAGATCAGAGTAGTTGGTAAACAGAGGCTCATGGGGCACATACCCCAGAGGAATGAAAGGCGCCACATACTGGACCCGGGTAACGCCGTCAATGGCGGTAGCCAGCTTTTCCAGTTCCTCTTTCTTTTTGGCGTCAATGCTGACACAGAACAGGTATTTTCCGCCCTGCTCGTCAAAGTCAAAGGGGCAGCCGGGCAGTTTCGCCTTCAGATCTTCGGCCACATCTTTGCCGGCATAGACAAACAGATGCGCTTCAGTGGCGGCGGGGCTTACTTCAAAACCGTCTACCATTTCAATGGCGATGGAGCCGCCACCTACCGAGACTCCCCGAAGGGTATGAACTTCCCCGTTTTTCTGCTCGGCGGTGATCTGTACTGTCAAAGGCATAGCCGGAGCTGGGTCCTGGAAGACGCTGTAGGTCAAGGCAATGCCTTGCTCTTTGGCCATATCCATGGAGTAGCGGAGCTGGGGATTGTCTTCCGCCAGGCCCAGAAGACCGCCGATGAGAGCCCAGTGGCTGCGGCAGGCGTAATAGTGGCCGCAATAGGAGGGGACAAAACGAAGGTCAATACTTTTCAAAGGTCCTGTGAGAAACTTATATGCGGTACTGCCCAGTCGGGCCATACCGGCGGTGCCGGAGCTGGAAGGCCCCATCATTTTTGGGCCTACAATTTCAAATACGCTGACATCCATCCTAAAAAACCTCCCAAAATATGATTTCGGTATTGGATACCTGGGCTCATACCGACCGGAATGGCCAGGTTGCGCCATTTATCTTTCGGCCACAGGGATCCCTGTGGCCAGTCCGGCAAGCTGTGACAGCCGGACGGATTCCGGCAAGCCAGGGATGCTGTTTGCAGCCCGGCAGGCCGGTACGAATGCGCGGTTCCGTTGAACCAGGGCGGCTTCACCGGTTCCGTTGGACCGGGACGGCTGCGCCGGTTCCGGCAGGCTAAGACGGCTATACCGGTTTCGGTGGCCCGGGATGCGGTCAAAATTCCGGTGGAACCTTGGGCAGAAGAATGTCCCGGTTCTGCTCCTTGACCCGGGCGATGGTGGCTTTGCCCGTAGGGGTCCAGTTGGCGCCGATGCCCTCCGTATTCTTCAGGGCCCGGAATGCGGGACTGCGGAACAGCTTCTCTTGCAGATGGTACAAAGAGTCGATAACTTCATCCGGCGGGATAAAGCTGCGGACGCCGGACAGGGCCATATCGCAGCCGGAGAAGGCGTTGCCGACGCCGATGCCGTTGCGCTTGATGCAGGGCACTTCCCCCGTGGTCTTCAGCGGGGCGCACGAGAGGCCCGGAATATTTTTCATAGCCAGGGCGCAGGCCTGGAGAATGGTGTCGGTGTCACCTCCGCCCAGGTAGGCCAGGGCCGCCGCAGTCATGGCGGAGCCTACGCCCACTTCACCCTGACAGCCGCCGTTGTTGCCGGAAAAACTGACCTTGTGGTGAGCCATGACCACGCCGATGGCCGCCGCCACAAAGAGGGATTCAATGAGCTGTTTGTCCGTATATCCCCGTTTTTGGGCCGTCACCAGCAGGCAGGCGGGTACCAGGCCCGAGCAGCCGGCTGTGGGGCAGGCTACAATGTTGTGACAGGAGCCGGAGTATTCCATAATGCTCACCGCCATGGCCAGGGCCTCCGGCATGACCGTGCCGCCCATGAGAATACCCTTTTCATAGGCCGCCTGAATCTTTTTCCCTTCGTTGCCGCCATTGAAGCCGCAAAGGGGCGTCATGGTTTCGGTCATGGATTCTCTGGCGGAGGTCTTCATAACCTCCAGCATCCCGGCCATCTGATCCCAGATTTCCTGCCGGGAGCGGCCGGACCGGTTTTCTTCATATTCCATGGCCAGTTCCGGTACAGTCTTGCCTGTCTTTTGGGACAGCTCCAGAATCTGGGCATAGTCGGTGAACAGGGGTTCATGAGGGACAAAGCCCAGATCCGAGAAGGGCTCCAGGTACTGTACCCGGGTGACGCCGGGCACCTTCCGGGCTTTTTCCGCCATCTCTTCATGCCCGTCTTTGGCAACAGCGATGCAAAGCAGATACCGGCCTTCCCGGCAATCTTTGGAGGCCAGCTTCCCGCCGGGGAGACAGGAGAGCAGCGCCCCTTCCACATCTTTGTCGGCAAAGACAAACAGATGGGCCTCGGTGGCGGTGGGCTTTACGGCAAAGCCGTCGATTTTTTCCACGGCGATGGAGCCGCCGCCGACGGAAATTCCATAAAGAGAGTGGATGCTTCCGTCTCGCTGCCGGCAGGTGATCTGCACCGTCAAAAGCATAGGCGGCGCAGGCTCGGGGAAAAGACTATAGGACAGGGTGATGCCCTTTTCCCGGCACAGATCCATGGCCTGCAACAGCCGGTTGTCGTCTTCGGCAATGCCGATGACGCCGCCAATCAGGGCCAAATGGCTGCGCCAGGCGTAGTAGCTGTCCTCCATGGCGGGAACAAACCGCAAATCAATGTGCTGGACAGGGCCTGTGAGGAACTTGTGGGCGGTGCTGCCCAGCCGGGCCATGCCGGCGGTGGCAGAACTGGAAGGACCCATCATCTTTGGACCGATAATCTCAAATAAGCTGACGTCCATGTTATACACTCCCATTTTCTTGGTATTTTTGCGGGAATCGGGTATGAAAGTATTATCCTACAATTTCTGTAGTGTGTCAACGGCTTCCCGGGAAAAACAAGCCGCATGCACCCTTGTAAAATGCACAAAAATGGGGAGAATTTTCTTCCACCTTCGGCCGCTCCGGGGGGTGTACATCCCAAAAGGTTTGTGGTACAATAAAGAAAATTGGGGCTTGGCAGGGCGATTGGCCTCCGAATGTGAGAACAGGGTTCTGCCGTGCCGTACAGTTTTTGGTAAGTCACAAAGTCAGTATGAAATTTTAGAAAAGAAAGGTCGTACGAACTATGAGTAAACTGAGATTTGGCATTATTGGCGCAGGCAACGGCGGACAGACCATGGCGGCAATTTTGGCGTCCAAGGGCTATAGTGCAAAGTTGATGGATATTAAAGAAGAAGTCGTGAACGGAATCAACGCACGGGGCAAAATCACCCTGGACGGCAAAATCGAGCTGGAAGCCATGCCCGAACTGGTAACCACGGATCCGGTGGAAGCCATCAAAGACACCGACTTCATCCTGGTGGTAGCGACTGCCGATGCCCATGAGGCCATTGCCAAAGCCATTGCAAAGCACGTTACCGCCAATCAGATGATTCTGTTGGTACCCGGCATGTTCGGCGGCACCCTGGCTTTCAAGTCTGCCCTGAAGACCTATGGCTGCCCCTACGATGTGGAAGTGGCGGAAACCGCTGACCTGCCCTACGGCTGCCGCACCCGGGAAATCGGCCATATTTTCCATTCCGGCCTGAAGTCCCATGTAAAACTGGCCGCAGTACCCGCCAGCAATACCCAGAAGTTCATCGACCTTCTGCAGCCCATTTTCCCCAACCTGTATCCGGCTAAGGATATCTGGGAATTCGCCATGGGCAATAACTGCATCCTCCACTGCATCCCCATGATTATGAACGTCAATAAGATGGACCTGGGCGAAAGCTTCGACTACTATATGGAAGGCATTACCCCCAGCATCGCCAAGATTGCCGAAATGGTAGACGCCGACCGTGTGGCAGTGGCCCGCGCCTTCGGCCTGCCCGACGAGACTTGTGAGCAGTGGGTTGCCACCACTTATAATGTAGATGCCAAGGGCCTGTGGAATGTGGTTCAGCACACCGAGTCCTACAAGGGCATCAAGTCTCCTGCCAGCCTGGCTCACCGGTTCTGCGCGGAAGACACCTTCGGTTCTCTGGCCCCGATTGCCTCCATTGCGAAGGAGCTGGGTATTCCCACTCCCGGTATGGATGCCGTTTTGTTCCTCATCGGCGCCGCAACCGGCATCGACTACACCAAAGAGGGCCGTACCGCTGAAAAGATGGGCCTGAAGGGCAAGACCGTAGAAGAAATGTACGCAATGGTCCGGTAGTTTCCCGATCCAGCTACAGCGCCTCCGCTCTGCGCGGAGGCGCTGATTTTTTGTAAGGAGAGCCCCGCGATTTTAATGGCAGTGAGCCCCCCTGTGCAGAAGAAGGATTCGTGCCCTATTGGCTCAGACGGGAAGAGACTCTGAGGGAGCTGTGCGGCATGCCGCCGCGGCCGGTGGGGATGACGGGAAGGAATCCGGAACATAAGTTCGTAAAAAACACCCAAAAATGACAATAGATTTTTTCAGAATTTGGCAATTGTGTTGAAAGGGGGACTGTGATATGTTGAGACCAGAAGGCCACAAGAGGAGAGCGGCTGCCAAGAGAAGCGGTCACCGTATGGAGGAGACGATCCGGAGCGGAAATGGGCGGCAGAGAAAAACAGCAGGTCACGTTCCCTTTCTGCAAGGCCGCTTTTTAGCTCCTAATATATCATATATTAGGATAAATAAACAAAATGAGAGAAAAGGCAACGAAAGCGGCTGCACAAGCCTTCGAAAAAGTTAGCTGCAGAGGCTGGGAGGGGGTTAAAAAGCAGAGGGTCAGAGTTTGCATCCAAGCAGAGATACCGGTGAAAATCAGAAGATACAGACGGGAGGTCTTTCAAAATGAAAAAGAAAAGTCGAGCGATCCTGCTTTTTCTCATTGTTTCCCTGCTGATTTCGGCCTGCGCAAGTGAGGAGGCTGCCGCAGAAAGCCAAGGGCAAGAGGCGGGCCAGACGGCGGAAACAGAACAAACGATGGCGACTGACGAAACGGTGGAAACTGGTATGCAGGCGCAGGAAGACGGCGCCGGGAAAGAGACGGCCGGCGGCCTGCCGGTTTCCACCAAAGATACGCTGATCATTGCCCACGAGCAGGACTCTACGGATTTGGATATTCACGGCTCTACCACCAATATGACCTTGAAAATCAAAAGCCAGGTCTACGAGCCGTTGATCGAGCAGACCATTGAAGGAGAATTTTTCCCGGCCCTTGCCACACAATGGGAGTATATCGATGATAACGGCACTTTGCAGCTTACGCTCCGGGAGGGCGTAAAATTCCACAACGGAGAAACCATGACTTCGGAAGACGTCTTGTTTTCCCTCCAAGTGGCTTCAGAGTCCGGACAGTCTATGCCGGTGGAGTCCATTGACTTTGAAAGGTCCTATTGCCCGGACGATCAGACGGTGGTTTTAGCGCAGACAATGGCGCGTTTTGACCTGCTTTACAATCTTTCCATGCCCATGGCAGCAATTTTCAGCAAAAAAGGGTATGAGGAAAATGGGGGCAACTGGGCGCAGATGGA
>CALXCQ010000111.1 GCA_944386835.1 uncultured Oscillospiraceae bacterium
TGCCACGCTTCCATCCCAGCGTGCCCTCCAGAAGTAGATATACGACCGGCTCTTGTTGTATTTCCGGCTGGCCCGGCTGACGCCATATTTCTCCGCATACTTCATTAGGGATTGCCGATACGCCATGGCCTGTGTTATACTCTTGCTCATGAAGGATATGGCCTCCTCTCGTCAAGTTGTTGTGTGGTAACTCAACTTTAACCGATGAGGCCTTATCCTTCATCCTTTTTTTCAACTGTCCAAGATGTATTGTACTCCTACACAAAAAGCAATAGAATATCTTCTATACCCATTGGTTTTTCCCGAAGTGTGTGATATTATGTAAATATTGGAGGAAGCTCATTGAGAAACATGGAGGTTACCAATGGAACAAATTGTTTGCGAATATTGTGGGACGTCCTATGACAGCTCCCTGGATCAATGCCCACTGTGTGGCAGGCAAAATGAACCCCAGGAAGAGAGCAAGCCAACACGGGGACGGAAAGCCGGTGGAGCCCGGTTGGCCCAGCCAGAAGATAAAATTCCCAAGTGGTTGCAAATTTTGATTTGTATTATTTTAGGGTTGGTAGTTTTAATTGGCGCTGTATTTGCCTTCTCACAGTTAGAAGTGTTTTCCCAAGAGGAAACTTTGCAGGATGATCCCAATTTGACATTGCCAATTGAGGATCAGGATAATCGTGAGGACTCTGAAGAGAACAATCCGTCACGCAATCCGGACGAGAACGATAACACTTTGGACAATTCTGTGCAAACCTCAGAAGACGTGACACCAGATGACCAATTACAAAATCCGGACGAAGAAACCGAACCTGTGATTGCCTGTACACGTCTGGCATTGGATCGAACAGATGTGAGTTTTTTTGAGGCAGGCGAATCGTTCCAGTTAAATGCCGATGTTTCCCCCAGCGATTGTACAGAGCCGGTGACCTATGAGAGCAAAAACGATAGCCTCTGTACCGTAGATGAAACCGGGCTTGTGACAGCTGTTAACGGTGGTGGTTCTACGGAAATTGTAGTTACCTGCGGGGAAAAGAGCCAAACTTGTACCATTCGGTGTCAATTTGCCTATGATGCCTCTTTGGGAGGGCAAAACGATGCAAATGGTCCATCCGGCTCGGATGTTACTTATTCGCTCAGCTCGACAGATATTACCCTATTTAAAGGCGGAGAGACGGCAACATTGCGTGTTACCAATGCACCTGCAGGCGCTGCTATCTCCTGGGCTACTTCAGACGCGTCTATCGTTACCGTAGATGGCAATGGGACAGTCACAGCGGTATCGGCAGGGACAGCAAATGTGACAGCGACAATTGAAGGACAAACTCTGACTTGTATTGTACGGTGTCGCATAACGGGTACCGCCATTGCCACAGAGAATAATGCGGAGTCGACAGGAAATGCGTCACTGAGCCAGACAGATGTCACATTGTTTTCCGTTGGAGAATCGTTTACTTTGTCAGCGGAAGGCGGCACAGTTCAAAGTTGGTCAGTGGCAGACTCTTCAGTATGTACAGTAGACTCTAACGGTACGGTAACCGCAACTGGGGCTGGAACCACGACTGTATCTGCAATGGTAGGCGGACAAACTTTAAACTGCATTGTCCGTGTGAATCTTAGCTGATTGATAAGGGAAAAATATGATCGGGCAGACGGCTAATGCTGTCTGCCCGATTGGGCTTTATACGTGGGACGTTCTTTGTCCTTTGCGAAACAGGAGCGAAATGCACCAAAGCCCAGCCAGGGCAATGATCCCATAAATCAGTCTGCTCCAGCCTGCAGTCTGTCCGCCCAATAGCCATGCTACCAGGTCGAACTTGAAAAGACTTACCAGTCCCCAGTTAATTGCACCAGCAATCACAAGAATTAAAGAGACAGTATCCATGGTTGTAACCTCCAATCTTTTAATACTCATCCATAGTATGGACCGGAAGTGTGAAAATCATCCGTACTTTGTAAAAGGCTCTTTGAAATTACAGGAAAACATGATAAAATAGAGCCACTTTGTAAAGAATTGTAAATTGAGACACCCGAGATGGGAGTGGTTTTTTGAAATATATTCTAATCATTGGCGACGGTATGGCGGATAATCCGGTTGACATATTAGGTGGCAAAACACCTCTTGAAGTTGCCAGGAAACCCCATATCGATGCAATCTGTGCCAAATCAAAATTGGGCAGTGTGTTGACGGTACCGATCAATCAGCCACCTGGCAGCGATACTGCTATTTTGTCTATATTTGGCTGCGATCCCAATCAATACTTTACGGGGAGAAGTCCTCTGGAAGCAGCCGGATGCGGTATTTCCGTAGAGCCAGGTTCTATTAGCTTTCGCTGCAATATGATCACTCTGGAATCAGGTGACATGCCATTCGAACAAAAACGAATCTTATCTCACAATGCAGGAATTGACGGAGAAGATTCTATTGCCATGATTACTGCGCTGTGTGAAGATACAGAGTTCCAAAGGGCCATGGAAGCACTTCATATGCGAATTGAACCGACTCCGTCTTTTCGGCATATTGCCATTGCTTCCCAAGGAGATATTGCTGGATTTGTAGCAACACCTCCACACAATATTTTAGGGAGTTTGATTGGTCAGTATCGCCATCATGGAAATGAAACTGCCAATCAAATCTGGGAGTTAATGCGGCTTGCCAATCAGAAGTTGGAGCAGCTGCCACAGAATTTGGCTCGCCGCCAAGCGGGGAAATTGCCTGCGAATGGCATATGGATTTGGGCAGAAGGAACCGCTGTCCAACTGCCCTCTTTTTATAAAACCTATCATAAAAAAGGATCGGTAATCAGTGCTGTGCCGCTGGTACATGGGATTGGAGCTCTCTTGGGGCTAAAGCCAATCCATGTAGAGGGAGCAACGGGAGAAACCGAGACCAATTACGAGGGGAAAGTGCAGGCTGCTTTCGACTGTTTGTGTGACGGAGACGATTTCGTCTGTATTCACATTGAAGCCCCGGATGAAGCGACCCATAATGGTAATCTGGAGGAAAAACTGCTTTCCATTTCCTACTTAGATTCTCGGGTTGTAGGACCGTTGTCCGAAATGCTGGAAAAAGCAAAAATGCCATATCGGATTTTGCTCTTAAGTGATCATAAAACGTTGACAGCCACCAGAGGTCACGATGGAGATCCGGTACCATTTTTAATTTATGACAGCACACAAGAGTGGGACAGTGGTCTCAGCTATACAGAAAAAAATGGAGAATTGGGTCCCTATGTGCCGGAAGGTACGGCGTTAATGGACATGCTTTTTTCCCAAAGTGAATTACAATCTGGAGGAGTCTAACTATGGCCATATTACAGGAGCCAGCCTATGCTAAGATCAATTTAAGTTTGGATGTGTTGGATAAGCGCCAGGACGGCTACCACGATGTGAAAATGATTTTGCATGCGATCAGCCTGCACGATGATATTAAGATTACCTTAGGTACCGGAAAACCCTGGGAAATCCTTTGCGATAACCCAGAGATTCCTACCAATGAAGAGAATTTGTGCTATAAAGCTGCAAAAGTGTATTATGAAACCACCGGGAAGGATCCCAACGGTATCACTATTGAGATTACCAAGCGGATTCCGATTCAAGCAGGATTAGGCGGTGGCAGTGCTGACGCCGCAGCTGTATTAAAGGCGCTGAACCGACATGATGGCAACCGTTTTGAATTAGGAGAACTGTGCAATTTAGCGGAAAGAGTTGGCAGCGACGTTCCGTTTTGCGTTTTAGGCGGTACGGCTTTGGCGGAAGGCAGGGGAGAAGAATTGACTGCTTTGCCCGGCCTACCACCCTGTGTGTTTGTTGTCTGCAAACCGGATTTTTCTAACCCAACTGCAGAGTTATATAGTAAACTGGACTGTATGACCATCGCTTCACGACCCAAGACGGAGGAGATGATACAAGCTCTGCAAAACGGTAATCTGGAAGCTGTCTGCAAATTGCTGAAGAATGTCTTCGAACCTGTCGTGGCAGAGGAGCATCTGGAAATCCGCAGAATGGAAACCGTTTTGCGCGACTGCGGCGCATTGGGAGCGGTCATGACAGGAAGCGGTTCTGCGGTCTATGGTATTTTCCCGGACTTCGAACTAGCTGCTATGGCTAGTATGACGCTTATGGAGAGAGGCTATCAAACTTTTTTAGCACAAAATGTATAAAATTAAAAAACACTGTCCATACTGTCAGAAATTACATATGGACGGTGTTTTTTATGAAACAAACAGTAAAAAAATTGAGTATTCTTGGACTCATATTGGCTTTCGCGGTACTGTGTGCCGGCAACTATCTCAACCGTGAGCAGAGACAGCTTTCTGAAAAATTGATTCGGCTTCATGTGGTGGCAAATTCCGATTCAGAATCGGACCAAGCCCTAAAATTAGAAGTGCGGGATGTGGTGTTAGAGAAAGTTGCAAAAATTATTGACCTTGCGGAAGCGCAGGGAGAAGATCCAAAAGAGGCCATTGCAGACAGTTTACCAGAATTATATGCGGCAGCCCAGAGCCGATTGGAACAGTTGGGAAGTCAGCAAACAGTAGGCATCCGCTTGGGGAATGAATTGTTTCCCACGCGGGAATACGAGACATTTTCGCTCCCGGCAGGCATCTATACGGCTTTGCGTATTAACCTTGGAAAGGCAGAAGGACACAATTGGTGGTGTGTAGTATTTCCCAATCTGTGCATGACTGCTTCCATGGATGATTTGGAGCAGGCGGCAACCGTGGCCGGGCTTACCAGTGATCAGGTGAGCTTGATAACAGAAGACTCTGGCGGATATGTTCTGAAATTCAAAAGTATTGAAATTTTGCAATCAATAAAAAACTGGATACAAAAGTAGCAGGATTCACAGAGAGTCCCCCTTTGCTTTCCCTGAAAACTCTGATAAAATAATAGGGAAATCTGCAAGGGGGGATATCTATGGAAGAAATTTTTTCCAGAGTCAGCGTCCGAGAATACTTGACAAAGCCTGTGGAAAAAGAGAAAGTAGAGGCCATGATGAGAGCTGCCATGGCGGCGCCTTCTGCATGTAACCAGCAGCCCTGGGAGTTTTATGTAGTCAATCAGCCGGAGGTAATCCAACAATTGGCCTCGTGCAGCCCATTTGCAAAATGTCTTTTAAACGCGCCGCTGGCATTGGTTCCATGCTATCGGACAGAGAATCTCATTTGCCCAGAGTATCATGATATTGATTTAAGTGCCTGTGTTGAGAATCTGCTATTGGAGGCCCACCACTTGGGATTGGGAGCTGTATGGCTTGGAATTGCGCCTTTGGCCGAGCGAATGGAGAAGGCCAAAGCAGTATTACATCTGCCACATGGTTTAGAAGTCTTTGCCTTTATTGCATGTGGCTATCCAAAAGAACCGCGAAATCCCCAAAATCGCTATGACGCCAGTCGTGTTCACTGGGATTTCTTTGCCTGAGCGGTTTTGGCTGTCACTATAATCAAAATCCTTTCCTCACTTCAGAATGAGGAAAGGATTTTTCATTCAATGATATCATCTCTTCAGAAACAGGAATCCAAAAGCGCGCATGGATAAAAGGGAACTAGCCTCCCAAATAAGCCCTTTTTATGGCATCACTTTGCGCAAGTTCTTTTCCTGTTCCACTGAGAACAATGGAACCTGTCTCCAGCACATAGGCGCGATTGGCTAACTGTAATGCCATTTCTGCATTTTGCTCCACTAGAAGGATCGTCGTGCCGGCAGCATGAAGTTCTCGGATAATATCAAAAATCTGTTCAACCAAAATAGGTGCCAGCCCCATAGATGGTTCGTCCAACATCAGAAGCTTTGGGTGACTGATAAGGGCACGGCCCATAGCCAGCATTTGCTGTTCCCCGCCGGAGAGTGTTCCGGCAATTTGATTTTGGCGCTCTTTTAACCGGGGAAACCGATCAAAAATTTCATCCAGTTCCTCTTTGGTTGCCTTTTTATGTATATAGGCTCCCATTTCTAGGTTTTCCATGACTGTCATTTGGAGAAAAATCCGGCGCCCTTCCGGTACATGGGCCAATCCCTTTGCCACCAAACGATAAGACTCTGTATGGGAAATCGATTCCCCCAAAAAGGTAATGCTTCCGGTTTTGGCGTGAAGCATACCGGAGATTGTTTTCAAAGTTGTGGATTTGCCCGCACCATTGGCACCAATGAGCGCTACAACCTCTCCTTCCTGCACTTCGAAGCTGACATCCTTCAAAGCGTGAATTTTACCATAATAGACATTGATGGCGTCAACCTTCAGCATGATGGGTGCCTCCTTTTTTACCCAGATAGGCTTCGATTACAGTAGGATTGGCCTTAATTTCGTCCGGTGTGCCTTTGGCAATAATTTTACCGTAGTTGAGCACGCAAATCCCTTCGCATACGCCCATAACCAAGTTCATATCATGCTCAATCAGCATAATAGCAATATGGAAAGTGTCCCGTATCTTTCGAATATTTTCCATAAGTTCCATGGTTTCAGAGGGGTTCATACCGGCGGCTGGCTCATCCAGCAGGATAATTTTGGGACTGGTAGCCAATGCGCGCACAATTTCCAGGCGACGCTGGGCACCATAGGGCAGGCTTCCGGCCGGCTCATTGGCCAGATCTGTCAGAGAGAAGAAATCCAAAAGTTCCATTGCCACATCTGTAGCAATCCGTTCTGCCTTCCCATAGCCAAAACCATGGGTAATAGCGGAAAACAGGTTCTCTCTTACGGTATTGTGCATTCCAACTTTAACATTGTCCAAAACAGACATGTTGGAATACAGATGGATATTCTGAAACGTACGGGCAATCCCCATTTTGCTTACTTGGGCAGTCGTCTTGCCTGCAGAAGAAAAACCATTGATCATGATATTTCCCCGAGTAGGCTGATAGACATTGGTGAGCAAATTGAAAATTGTTGTTTTTCCCGCACCGTTCGGCCCAATCAATCCAGCAATCTCTGTTTTGCCAATGGTAATGGAAAAATCATCCACCGCCATAAGCCCGCCAAACTGAATTCCCAAATGACGGACTTCCAAAACCGGCATAGCATTGAGGTCACGCTCCGGCACAAAGGCATTGCTGGGGTAGGGAACAAGTTTTGATGACTTGGTATTATGATTGCTGGCCATTGGAGTGCTCCTTTCTTGCGGCGCCGCGCAGGCTCTGCACAAGAGCGCTGGGCGACAACTTGTATTTCAGTTGTACAAATTTGGGAGATGCATTGAGAAGCATAATGACGATTAACACAATGGAATATACCAGCATACGATAGTCATTAAACTCACGAAGCAATTCCGGAAGTGCCTGAAGAACAATGGCTGCTATAATGGAGCCTCTGACAGAACCCATGCCACCCAGCACGACAATAACCAAAATTTCAATGGACATATTGTAATCAAAAGTAGCAGCTTTGATATTAGCCAGGCTGTGGCCATACAACACCCCGGCCATGCCGGCAAAAAAGGCTGCCAGCATAAAGACCATCAATTTATAATAGGTGACATCGACACCATTGGATTCTGCGGCAATTCGATTGTCACGTATCGCCATAATTGCACGGCCATGCTTGGACTTTTTTAAATTAATCATGACCAGTGTCGTAAGGAAAACAATGACTGCAGCATACGGTAGCAGCGTCTTTGTAGTAGAATATATGGCATTGGTATTCAGACCCAGGGCGCCGCCGGTGATATTTAAGTTGGTAATAACGTTTTTGATAATTTCCCCGCAGCCTAATGTTACAATTGCCAAATAGTCACCTTTCAGACGCAAAGCGGGAAGTCCCACAATAAAGCCGACAAAAGCAGCAGCAATTCCGCCGAGAACCATGGCTACCGGCAGGCGAATGATCAGGGGCAGCATTTGGGCAGTAGCAATGGAGAACAGGCAACCAGAAAACAGACCAACTGACATAAAACCTGCATGTCCCAGCGAAAGTTCACCCAACAGACCGACGACCAAGTTTAAGGAGACGGCCATAACAATGTAACAGGAAACCGATATCAACATATTGGATAACTGCCGGGTTGCATTGCCAGAGTAGACCAGATAGAACACAACGCAATAGAGCAAAATGACCAGATAAAGGGTAATGGCATTTTGAGAAAGAAGCCGTTTGGTAAATTTTCTACTTTTTTGTTTCATCATTCTTACACCTTCTCACTGATCTTTTTGCCCAGAAGGCCAGAGGGTTTCATAACCAAGACCAGAACGAGAGCGCTAAAAACAATGGCATCAGCCCACAGAGTTGAGATGTAGGTCTTGGAAAATTGCTCAATGAATCCCAAAATAATTCCTCCCAGCATGGCACCGGGAATGGAACCAATTCCGCCAAATACGGCAGCGGTAAACGCTTTTATACCAGGCATTGAACCAGTAGTAGGGAGGATGTAGACATAGGCTGCACCATAAAAGATGCTGGCCACAGCCGCCAGAGCAGATCCGATGGCAAAAGTTATGGTAATCGTATGATTCACACTGATTCCCATAAGTTCGGCTGCTCCTCGATCTTCTGAAACTGCCCGCATAGCTTTACCGATCCGGGTTTTATTGATAAAGAAAGTAAGTCCGATCATGATAATTGCAGTCACAGCCAAGGTCGCCAGCGTAATTCCATCAATTTGCACATTGCCAATTTCAATGGAGGGCAATTTAATAATGGCCGGGAAAGCTTTTTGCTCTGAGCCGAAAACCAGAAGGGCAATACTCTGCAACAAATAACTGACGCCGATGGTGGTAATCAGTACAGACAGTGCCGGAGCCTGGCGTAGCGGCCTGTAAGCGAAAAACTCTACCACAATTCCAAGAAATGCGCAAACAGCCACACTGATCAAGACTGCAATCAGGGGCGGAATATGGCATTGCATCACAGTGGTAATGACGGTATAGGCCCCTACCATAATAATATCGCCGTGGGCAAAGTTCAGCATCTTTGCAATTC
>CALXCQ010000112.1 GCA_944386835.1 uncultured Oscillospiraceae bacterium
GGCTTTCACCTCCATCTCCCTCTATCCTATCAGTCACCTTTTTCGGTGTAAACCTTACACGGCAAAGTAAAAAATTTTCCATTTTCCCGGCCTGCGTGTCCGAAAGGCGCCTCCCGGGCCATCCTTCCGGTGACGGCGGCCGGCTCTTACATAGAAAAAAGTCCAGCTTTCGCTGGACTTTTTTTCTGTCTTGCCGAGATCTCCGCCGTTGGGGCGGAAGGACGCCTCTTCCGGAAAGGGGGAGACGCCCCACCGGATGGCCGCCTCCCCGGGCCTCTCGCTCCGTGCAGGGAAAGCCCCGCCCAAAAGCAGGGAAAGCCTCACCGGATGGCCGCCTCCCCGGGCCTCTGACTCCGGCAGGGAAAGCCCCGCCCAAAAGCGGGGAATCCCCACCGGCGGCCGCCCGCCCCCGGGCCTCTCACGCCGGCCCGGGGAGCCCTGGGTATATTAAGAACTGGCAGCGTCGGAAATGGCAATGGGGGAAATGCTCATGGTAATCTCCTCCAGCACGTCAAGGAGCACCCGGACTGTGTCCAGAGCCGTAAAAATCGTCACATTGTTTTCCACAGCACACTGGCGGATTTCATGGCCGTCTGAGTTTTCTCCAATGGAATCCATGTTGCGGGTGTTGATCACATAGGTCACATATCCGCGCCGGATGGACTCGAGAATTTCCGTACTGCCTTCGCTGATTTTTCCTTTGATCCGGGTTCGGATTCCATGTTTTTTCAGGAACATGGCCGTCCCATAGGTGGCCTCGATATTAAAGCCCAGATTGTAGAATCTGCGGATCAGAGGCAGCGCCTCCTCTTTGTCTCTGTCGGCAATGGTGGCAAACACCGTTCCATAGTTGACAATCTTCATGCCGGAAGCCTGGAGGGCTTTGTACAGGGCCCGGGTCAGTCTGTCGTCGTGGCCGATGGCCTCTCCGGTAGATTTCATCTCCGGTGACAAATAGGCATCCATCCCCCGGAGTTTGGAGAAGGAAAATTCCGGAGCCTTCACATACCATCTGCCCTTGGGCGCCGGTGTCAGCTGGGTGATCCCCTGGTCCCGAAGGGACTGGCCCAAAATCACTTTGGTGGCAATATCGGCCAGGCTGAATCCTGTGGCCTTGGAAAGGAACGGCACCGTCCGGGAAGAACGGGGATTGACCTCAATAATATAGACCGATTCCGTTTTATCCACGATAAACTGGATATTGTAAAGGCCGATGATGCCGATTCCCAGGCCGAGTTTTCTTGTATAGTCCCAAATTGTACTCTTGACCTTTTCGGAAATGCTGAAAGGCGGATAGACGCTGATGCTGTCGCCGGAGTGGATGCCGGTGCGCTCCACCAGCTCCATAATGCCGGGGATAAACACGTCTTTCCCGTCACATACGGCATCCACTTCCACCTCTTTGCCGCTGATGTACCGGTCAACCAGGACCGGCTTCTCTTCGTCTATCTCCACAGCCGTCTTCAGATACTGCCGAAGCATTTCTTCATTGGCGACAATCTGCATCGCCCGTCCCCCCAGGACAAAGCTGGGCCGCACCAGTACCGGGTATCCAATTTCGGCGGCCGCCGCCACACCCGCTTCAATGTTAGTAACCGCCTGGCCCTTTGGCTGGGGAATTTCCAGATCCTTCAGGAGCTTTTCAAACAGGTCCCGATTTTCTGCCTTGTCAATCGCTTCCACATCGGTGCCAATGATTTTTACGCCCCGGCGCATCAGCGGCTCGGCCAGGTTGATGGCCGTCTGCCCGCCCAGGGAGGCAATCACCCCTTCCGGCTTTTCCAGCTGGATAATATTCATCACATCTTCCACACTCAGGGGTTCAAAGTACAGTTTATCGCTGGTGGTATAGTCTGTGGAAACCGTCTCCGGATTGTTGTTGATGATAATTGCCTCATAGCCGCTCTGCCGGATAGTGGTCACGGCATGGACCGTAGAATAGTCAAACTCCACACCCTGTCCAATCCGAATGGGACCGGCCCCCAGGACAATGACTTTTTTCCGATCGGAGACTACCGATTCATTTTCTTCTTCATAGGTAGAATAGAAATACGGAATATAGCTGTCAAACTCCGAGGCACAGGTATCGATCATCTTATACACCGGCATAATGCCCTTTTCAGACCGCAGGGCAAATACTTCCTCTTCGGACATGCCCCAGAGTTTGCCGATATACTGGTCGGAAAAGCCCATTTTCTTCGCTGTGTACAGCTCTTCCAGACTTCCCTTTCTCTGGGCGAGGCAGGTCTCTTCCTCCACAATGTTCCGGATCTTCTCCAAAAACAGCATGTCAATCTGGGTGGCATTGCAAATCATTCCCAGATCCGCCCCATTGCGGATAAGCTGGGCAATGGCGTAGATTCGATCGTCTGTTCCCCGGGAAATATAGGCCAGGAGGGCATCGTTGCTCTGGGTGTCGAATTTTGCCATATACAGGTGGCACACCCCGATCTCCAGGGAGCGGACAGCCTTGAGGAAACTCTCTTCAATGGTTCTGCCCACACTCATAACCTCGCCGGTGGCCTTCATTTGGGTCCCCAGGCAGTTGTTGGCGGAAGTAAACTTATCGAAGGGGAACCGGGGCATCTTGGTCACCACATAGTCCAGGGCCGGTTCGAAGCTGGCCGGCGTATTAGCAATCTGGATTTCATCCAGGTGCATCCCCACGGCAATCTTGGCGGAAACCCGGGCAATGGGGTAGCCGCTGGCCTTGGAGGCCAGGGCGGAGGAACGGGAAACCCGGGGATTGACTTCAATCAGATAATACTGGAAGGAATGGGGGTCCAGGGCAAACTGTACATTGCAGCCCCCTTCTATCTTCAGTGCCCGGATAATTTTCAGGGCGCTGTCTCTGAGCATATGGTACTCTTTGTTGGTAAGGGTCTGGCTGGGACAGACTACAATGGAGTCCCCCGTGTGAATCCCCACCGGGTCCACATTTTCCATATTACAGATGGCAATGGCCGTGTCGTTGGCATCCCGCATCACTTCGTATTCAATTTCTTTGTAGCCTTTGATGCTTTTTTCCACCAGAACCTGGTGTACCGGAGAGAGCTGCAGGCCGTTTTTCATCAGTTCCAGGAACTCCTCCTGGTCATTGGCAAACCCGCCGCCGGTGCCGCCCAGGGTGAAGGCAGGCCTCAGCACCACCGGATAGCCAATCTTTTCCACCGCAGCCAGCCCTTCTTCCACGGAATTGGCAATCTCCGACGGCAGAACCGGCTCGCCCAGCGCCTGACACAGCTCTTTGAATTGCTCCCGGTCTTCCGCCTGCTCAATACTTTCACAGCTGGTTCCCAACAGCTCCACCTGACATTCGTGGAGAACCCCTTTGCGCGCCAGCTGCATTGCCAGATTCAGACCCGTCTGGCCGCCGATTCCCGGGATAATGGCATCCGGCCGCTCATACCGCAAAATTCTGGCCACATATTCCAGAGTCAGCGGTTCCATATACACTTTGTCCGCAATGGAGACGTCCGTCATAATGGTGGCGGGGTTGGAGTTGGCCAGAATGACTTCGTAGCCCTCTTCCTTCAGGGCCAGGCAGGCCTGAGTGCCGGCATAGTCAAATTCTGCCGCCTGTCCGATGACAATAGGCCCGGAGCCGATTACCAGTATTTTTTTCAAATCTGTCCGCTTAGGCATGCTGCTTCGCCTCCTTCATGTTTTCAATAAACTGGTCAAACAGGTAGGCGCTGTCCTGAGGTCCCGGTGCGCTTTCCGGATGATACTGCACGCTGAAGATCCGATCGGCACCGCACTTGACGCCTTCCACCGTTGCGTCCAGCAGATTTACATGGGTCACCGAAAGTCCGGTGCCCGCCAGGCTTGCTTCCTCCACTGCGTAGCTGTGATTCTGGGAGGTAATTTCAATTTTTCCCGTCTGCAGATTCTTGACCGGGTGATTTCCGCCCCGGTGTCCGAATTTCAGTTTGTAGGTTTTCGCCCCATAAGCCAGGCAGATCAGCTGATGTCCCAGGCAAATTCCGAAAATCGGAACCCTCCCCCGAAGCTGCCGGATCAGCTGGATGACCGGCGTTACGTCTTCCGGGTCCCCCGGGCCGTTGGAGAGAAATACGCCGTCAGGCCGCATGGCCATCACTGCCTCGGCAGTGGTGTTCCAGGGAACAACGGTCACATTACAGCCTCTTGCGTTGAGGCTGCGGATAATATTGAGCTTAATTCCGCAGTCCACCGCCACTACATTGTATTTCGGGTTGGAGGTACGGGAATACCAGCGCTTCCTGCAGCTGACCCGGCTGACGGCGTCGTGGGCCAGATCCGTCTGTCTCAGAACTTCCAGGGCCTGCTCTGTCGGCGTATCTGCCCATGTGAGAATCGCTTTCCGGCTGCCCAGATCCCGTATGCTGCGGGTCAGTTTCCGGGTATCGATCCCGAATATGCCGGGAATCCTGTTTTCTTCCATAATTTCCGAGAGCGTCTTGGTGTACCGGAAATTGGAAGGCAGGTCGTTGTACTCCCGTACTGCCAGGCCGCCAATGGTAGGGGTTTTTGTCTCAAAGTCGTCGTCGGCAATGCCGTAGTTGCCGATCAGCGGATAGGTCATCACCACAATCTGATCCGTGTAGGAGGGATCGGAAACAATTTCCTGATAGCCCACCATAGAGGTGTTAAACACAATTTCACACACATGCTCGCAGTCTGCCCCAAAGCCGTATCCCAGAAACTCGCTGCCGTCTTCCAGCACCAGCTTCCGGTTCTTTTTTTCTGTCATACCTGTTCTCCTTCCCTTTTGCATACTTCCGTCTTCCCTTTGCCGGGGGTATTCCTTTCGGCCCTTTTGCCGCCCCATATTCCGGGAGAAGTTTCTCCTGTACTGTCAGTTTAGCCATGATTGTGAAAGCGTAAAAATCCCATAAAAAAACCGGTCCGCAAAGATGAAACCATACCATCTACGAGACCAGAAAATGCTGCCGCCGCTGTCAGAGGCGGGAACTGACATATTGAATAAAAAAGGCATCCCCACAACACATACGGGAAATTGGATCATAGGGACTATGGGGTTCTCTGTCTGTGCCGGTACCGGCCACTGTCCGAAAACAAAGTTTCCCATATTGTCCTCCTTTTCCCCTGAGTTTTCCACAAAAAAGAACCTTGCCCCCGGCAAGATTCTTTTGGGAACCGGCGCAGAACCCTTGTTTGGACTTTCGTCCAGGAATCTTCCCGTTTGCCTGCTAAAAAACCATTTCGGAAAATTTTACCACGGCGCCGTCTGTTTTGCAAGAGCTTTCTCAATTTTCCGGCATCTTTCTTTCCTCAGGCTCTTTCCCCTCGGGGTTGGGTACTCAAAAAACTTCCCTTCCGCTCTTCTTTCGGCAAAGCATAACCCCGGAGCCGCTTCTGGCGGCTCCGGGGCCTGTTTGTTTCAAATTCCGCGCCTTCCCCAAAAAGGGGGGCCCCGGAATTTCCCTGTGGGAAGGGACTTACCCATTGCCCGATTGTATTACTTGAGTAATTTGCGCAGATCCGCTTCCGGTGTGCTGATTGGCGCAATATGGAACTTCTCTGCCAAATATTGCAGCACAGTAGGAGAAATAAACGCAGGCAGGGTGGGACCCAGAAGGATATTTTGAATTCCCAGGTGCAGAAGGGTCAGTAAAATGCACACAGCTTTCTGCTCATACCAGGACAGTACCATAGACAAAGGCAGATCGTTGACTGTGCAGCCCAGGGCCTCTGCCAGCGCTGCCGCAACCTTGATAGCACTGTATGCGTCATTGCACTGTCCCATGTCCATAATGCGGGGAAGACCTCCGATAGTGCCCAAATCCAAATCGTGAAACCGGTACTTCCCACAGGCCAGAGTCAGTATCACCGTGTCCGGCGGCGTCATTTTGACAAACTCCGTAAAGTAATTGCGTCCCGGTCTTGCCCCATCGCAGCCGCCAACCAGGAAGACGCGGCGGATTGCTCCGGATTTGATCGCTTCCACGACAGTACCGGCGGCCGTAAGTACGCTGTTGCGGGCAAATCCCGTCATCACGTTCCCGCCGCCGTTGATGCCCGTAAAGTGCCGGTCTTCCGGGTATCCGCCCAGTTCCAGAGCCTTTTGGATTACCGGCGTAAAGTCTTTCTCCTCTCCAATGTGAACCAGTCCCGGATAGCCGACCATCTCTGTGGTAAAGACCCGATCCTGATAACTTTCCCTGGGCGGCATCAGACAGTTGGTCGTAAACAAAACCGGTGCGGGCAGATTGGCGAATTCCTTTTGCTGATTCTGCCAGGCCGTGCCGAAATTGCCTTTCAAGTGCGGGTATTGATGCAGCTCCGGATATGCGTGGGCCGGAAGCATTTCCCCGTGGGTGTAGATATGGATGCCCTTGTCTTTCGTCTGCTCCAAAAGCAGTTTCAGATCATACAGATCGTGTCCGGAAATGACAATAAAGGGACCTTTTTCCACGGTCAGGCTCACCTGCGTGGGAACCGGGTGTCCGAAGGTTTCCGTGTTGGCTTTGTCCAGCAGCGCCATGCACTTCAGGTTCTTTTCCCCGACTTCCATTACAATGGGCAGCAGCTCTTCCATCCCCCAGTCGTCCATACCGATAGCGAACAGGGCTTTGAAGAAGAAATTATCGATGGCGGTATCGGTATACCCCAGGACCGCTGCGTGATAGGCGTAGGCTGCCATGCCCCGGATTCCAAACAAAATCAGGGATTTTAATGACCGGATATCTTCCTGGGCGTTCCAGAGCTTTTCCATGTCATACTCGTCATTTCTGCCACAGGAAGACGTACACGAACCGCATCCGGGAACCAGTCGCTCCCTTTCAGCCGCAACCTTTTTCGTCAGGGCCAGGATGGTCTCGTTGTGAAAGTTAACATTGGTCACCGTTGTGAAAAGGCCTTCCCGCACCAGCTGATAGGTGTAGGCCGTAACCAAGTGCTCGTTTCCTACCGTGGCTCTTGCCAGGCCGATCAGGGCTCCTGTCAGCTGATCCTGAAGCTGCGCCGTATCGGATTTCTTCCCGCAGACACCGGCCGCCCCTGTGCAGCCCTTGCAGCCTGCCGTCTGCTCACACTGAAAACAAAACATCTGATTTGCCATTTTCCTGTCCCCCGTTACTCCAGTATTTTCCCGTCGGTAGAAATTGTCACCACTCTCCATGGAATAAATTTGCCGCTTGCCTGTAGGGCCTTCTTGGCCGCGTGCTCAATTCCGCCGCAGCAGGGAACTTCCATGCGGACAATGGTTACGCTTTTGATTTGGTTATTGGAAATAATTGCCGTAAGCTTTTCGGTGTAATCTCCCTGGTCCAGTTTGGGGCAGCCAATCAGGGTAATGTGGTTGCGGATAAACTCGTTGTGGAAGTTGCCATAGGCATATGCCGTACAATCCGCAGCAATCAGCAGATTGGCCCCATCAAAATACGGCGCCTGGACCGGAACCAGCTTGATCTGCACAGGCCACTGTGACAGCTGGCTGACCGCCGGTGCGCTGGGAGCCTGGCATGCAGATTCCTCCCGCCGGATGGATTGAGACTGGCTTCCCGGGCATCCGCATGGCAAGTTGCCTTCCTCTTTGGCCGCTTTGGCAGCGGAAACTGCGGCCGCATCATATGCCGGCGCTTCCCGCTCTGTAAAGGTAATGGCGCCTGTGGGGCAGGCGGGCAGACAGTCTCCCAACCCATCGCAGTAGTCCTCCCGGGTGAGCTTTGCCTTTCCGTTCACCATCGCAATGGCCCCTTCATGGCAGGCTTGGGCACAAGCGCCGCAGCCGTTGCACTTTTCTTCGTCAATTTGAATGATTTTTCTGATCATACCGCTTACTCCTTTTCAATTCTGAAAACATTGATAACATCACAATCCGGACAACAAAAGCGGATTTCACCGCACTTTGCTTTCGGCGGCTCTCCCCCATACCGCAAAATATCCACATAGGGAAATGCAGCGTGCATTGCCATAGGGCAGAGCTTTCCCCGCTCTGTGTCATAATCAAAGCTGTCTCCGATACGATGGCCCCGGTGGCATTGGCTCTCTCCCTTTTTGTCCACCAGAGTAATTCGAATTTTGGGCTTCATAGGATTCCTCCTGACTGCACGGTTTTCTTGTTTCCGTGCCTTATTGTAAAAGAATTTCAGTAACAATTCCGTTGTAATTCCAACGAAATTGTGAAAATTTAAAAATTAACTTGCTTGTAGTTTCCTTTGTCCTGAAAAATCTGGATTCTTTGTAAAAAACACGGCGGGTGCCGTTTTCCAGCTGTTCCCGCCGCAGTTTCCCAAGGTTTTCGATAAGGTTCTGAAATCAGTCTTTTCCATTTTTTCTCCGAGCACAGACTGGTAAGATATAAAAAAGACGCCGTACCGGCGTCTTTCAATTTCTTAGTTTCCGTCTTTCTCCTTCCTTGCCAGCCAGGGCGATGAGTTCCAACTGCTTTAAAAGCAACTGGATAATGACTTCCTGATAGGCAGGCGGCACATGGCAGAACCGCTCCGTCAAATCTACCGGTTCTGCCTGCCGATCCCACAGCAGCCGGTCCGCGGAGATTCCTAATACTTCGCAGAGTTTCTTTATGGTTGTGAGAGAGGCTCCCACGAAGCCCAATTCTAAATCCGCCAGAAATCGAGGTGACACTTCAAAAAGCTCCGCTAATTTTTCCCTGCTCAGGTTGGCTTGCTCCCGATAGAATCTTATATTCTCCCCAACCAGGATATTGATTTCTTTTTTATCTTTCGCTCTCAAAGTTCCCACTTCTTTTCCATTATTACTTTTTATCTGCATTTATAAATTAACGGTTAAAATAACGGTTTACAGTATAGGTTTAATATACACCTGTAATCATGCATCTATTCCTCCGTTTTCTGTATCAGGGATAAATTCCATCACGTCTCCGATATTGCATCCCAGCACGGTGCAGATTTTTTCCATGCTGTCCATGGAGACAGGCTCACCTTT
>CALXCQ010000113.1 GCA_944386835.1 uncultured Oscillospiraceae bacterium
ACACTGCGGCACTTTAGCATCTTCCTTCTTTGACAGGTTATAGTTCTGTCCCACATCCAGCCCGCACTTCCGTTTGACCTGGGAGATATACAGGCTGGACACCTTCAAACCATACTTTTCCAGCACATAGGCTTTGATCTCATCGTAGGTAGCCTTACTCTCCGCCGCCGTCAAATCCAGCTCATCCAGATTCAACTCAACCTCGACATGCTGCTTGGCGTTAAGTTTGGACAATAGTACTACCGTCTCCACATGGGCTGTCCGGGGGAACATGTCCACCGCCTGTACCTGGCTCAGCTCATAGCCATGATGGGTCAAACGGCCCACATCCCGGCCTAAGGTGGCCGGGTCACAGGAGACATAGACAATGCGTTCCGGCCCCATGGCTGCCATAGCCTCAATCACCTGGGGACCGATCCCTTTTCGCGGCGGGTCCACCACAATCACTTTGGGCCGAAGGCCCCGCCGGGCCAACTCCTGTGCGGCCTGGCTGGCGTCGGCGCAGAAAAATTCCCCGTTGGTAATCCCATTGCGCCGGGCATTTTCCTTGGCATCGGCAATGGCTTCGGGAATCACTTCCACCCCGATGGCTCGTCCGGCCTGCCGGGCCAGGCATAAAGTAATGGTTCCGGTTCCACAGTACAGATCCAGAGCTACATCTTCTTTTGTCAGTTGGGCAGCCTCCAGCACCTTCCCATATAGCCTTTCCGCCTGATCATGATTGACCTGATAAAAGGAGGGCGCCGACAGGCGAAAGCGCAAGTTGCACAATACGTCTTCCAGTGTCTCCTGTCCGTAAAGGCAGTAAAATTCCTTCCCCAAAACCACGTTGCTTTGTTTTTCATTGGATGACAGCACCACGCCAACCAGTCCCGGAACCGCCTGCCGCAGCTGCTCCACCAGTTCCTTTTGTCTGGGCAGCTTCTTTCCGTTTACCACTAAGCAGACCAACACCTGGGATGTCGCAAAGCCGGTGCGCACATAGATATGCCGGACCAGGCCGGTGTGGGAGGATTCCTCATAGGGCGCAATATGATACCGGTTCATCCACGCAACCACGGCATCTTTGGCCAAGTCTGCCGCCTGGCACTGAATCAGGCAGCGGTCGACGGGAATCACCTGATGGGTCTTTTCCCGGTAAAAGCCAGCAACCGCCTGGCCTTTTTGGGCCGATACCGGGTACTGGGCTTTGTTGCGGTAGCCGGTAATCTGCGGAGAAGGCAAAATAGGGACCGTCCCTACCGGCACACCGCCCAGCCGGGTGAGGGCGTCTTGCACCCGCTGAGCCTTGAGTCGCAATTCCTCCTGGTAATCCATATGCCAGAAGTCGCAGCCGCCACACCGCTTGGCATAGGGGCACTGTCTGGGGGTCCGATGGGAAGACGGCTCCAGAATCTTATTTATCCTGCCATAGACAGCATTGGAGTTTACCGTTTCAATATAAATGTCGCAAACTTCTCCGGCAATGGCCTGTTTCACAAAGACCACTTGTCCGTCGATCCGGGCAACGCCCATACCGTCGGACGTATAGCCAGTGATTTCCCCTGTGTAGATGTGATTCTTCTGTACCATCCGTTTCCCCCTGTTTCACGTGAAACATATTTTCTTTGTTCCTAGGCAGGCATCTGGAAAACGTCTGCCAGGATTTCCTCCCGATCGATGGGTACGGAAATGATTCCGTCCAGATCTTCTTCCTGGAAATACACCACATAGGAGGTTTCTGTCAGATAAAACTGGGTCTTGTCAAAGCTGGCCCGCACTGTATTTTCCCAGCCTTCCTCGGGTAAGCCTCCGCCTTCGTCAATCTGAGAAATGACCGCAGAGAGCAGCACTTCCTGGTAGTTTTCCTGGGTTTCGGTAAAAAAGTCATCGGCTGTGAGAAGGCCGCCGTTTCGCAGATCGAAAGTTTCCGCGCTGTAGGTAGTGGTCACGGTCCCACCGGAAGAAGTGGTGATGACACTGCGGAAAACAGATATAATATTTCCCTGGTTGTATTCCACCGAGAAGGCAGCCTCCACGTGATTAAAGCCGTGGTCTTCCATTGCCGCCTCGTAGGCCTCACCCCAGGCGTAGTCTTCCACTTTTCCTGCCACACTCTGATAATAGCTGTTGATGGCCTCCGCTGCCGCCGGGTCCTCCAACTCTATCTTGGGCACTTGGATTTGATAGCTGACCAGTTCTTCAATATAGCCTTCTTTACTTTCCGTCTGCACCTGCACTGCCTCTTCCACCGGTACCGAAGGCTCTTGGTCTGGCTCGGTCTCCGTTTCCGGCTGCGTCTCCGGCTCCACTTCCGGTTCTTCTTCCTCCGATTCCTCTGGCGTCTGCACCGGTTTGGTTTCCGTGTCTTCCTGAAAGGGAGCATCTGGCAAAGTCTGCTCGGAATCGCCTTTACAAGCAGTCATGGTAAAAATCATAAAAACGGCTAATATGGCCGCAATCCATTGTCTTTTCATAAGGATACACCTCCGATGATAGCATATCATATTTTCCCGCCTGCGTAAATGGCCCACAACGTTTACAGGGACGGCAGTTTTGTGATACAATAGGCCGGGTCCTGACCGTTGGGGAAGGCCCTGGTAAAAATCTCTTACAAAGCCGAGGCGATATTTTTGGAATTCAAACGGATTACGGGAGACCGGCGTTTGTACTGGCAGTTGTTGCTTTTAGGCGACGAGCAGCCGGAACTGGTCAGCCGCTACCTCTCCAAAGGAGAACTGTACGCTCTGTATGATCCGGGTCTGGTGGCTGTGGCCGTAGTCTGTGACCAGGGAAGTGGCATCTGCGAGCTGAAAAATCTTGCTGTAGACCCGGCCTTTCAAAAGCAGGGGTATGGTCACCGGTTTCTGGAGTTCCTCACTGACCTATACGCAGCCTCTTTTCACACCATGTTGGTCGGTACCGGCGGTACCCCCCGGATTCTCCGCTTCTATGAACGATGCGGTTTTTCCTATTCTCATAAGATTCCTCACTTTTTCTTTGATAACTATGACCATCCCATTGTGGAAGACGGTATTTTATTGGAAGATATGTTCTATCTAAAAAAGGACCTTACGCAAAAATCCTCCTGACCGGTTTCCTGGCTGACGCTTGCCAGTACTCTACCGGGAGTTGGGAATCTTGCCCCTGGTCCCGTTTCGAAAGCCCGTCTCATGCAGGCCCAGGTAATACTTGCTCCGCCGCTATTGGAAATGTGATCTCCCGGCAGCCAGTCTTATCCCGACTTTCAGTTTCACCAGGGCTGTAAAAACTATCCCCACCTCCGGCTTTCCCCGGCAGGCGGGAGAAATCATTGACAGGGAGGATAGACGCTTTGCTCAGCTACACATCTTGCCGGCTTTGCCCCCGCCAATGCGGCGTGGACCGTACCCGGGGACAAGTGGGTTTTTGCCGTATGCCGGACACCATGCAGGCGGCCCGGGCTGCCGCCCACTATTGGGAAGAACCGGTCATCTCCGGCAATTTCGGAACCGGCGCCGTATTTTTTTCCGGTTGTACACTGGGTTGTCAGTTTTGCCAAAACACGCCTATCAGCCGGGAAAATTTTGGGGCTGCCCTATCAACGGCTCATCTCCGGGAAGTTTTAGAAGACCTGGTGGATCAGGGTGTAGAATCATTAAGCCTGGTCACACCCACACACTTCCTGCCATCCATTCTACCTGCGCTCACACCCAAGTTGCCGGTTCCCCTTGTCTACAACTGCGGCGGCTATGAGTCTGTAGAAACGCTGCGGGAGTTGGAAGGACTGGTAGACGTCTATCTGCCGGACATGAAATACAGTGACGATGCTTTGGCTGCCAGGTTGTCCCAGGCGCCGGATTATGTTGCGGTTGCCACCGCGGCAATTCTGGAAATGTACCGGCAAACAGGCCCGGTACAAACAGCAGACGGACTTCTCAAGCGGGGTGTTTTGATTCGCCATCTCATTTTGCCAGGACAGTTGGACAATTCCCTAGGAGTTGTTCAGTGGTTACAGGAACATTTCCCACGGGGCACCGTTCTTTTTTCTCTCATGAGTCAGTATATCCCGGCAGGTCCTCTGGCACATACGCCGCCCTTTGATCGGCCCATCTCTCAGACGGAATATGACGCTGTGGTCAGCTGGATGGAATTGCTGGGCATTCGCTCCGGCTTTCTTCAGGAATTTTCTTCAGCCAGCCAGGTATATGTCCCGGATTTTCACCTGCAAGGTCTGGTGGATTAGGCTGGAAATATCTGGTCGATTCGGTTGGAAACACCTCATGGATTTGACCGGAAACACCTGATGGTTTCAGCCAGAAATGCCTGACAGATTCGGTCTGAAACACCTGATGGATTCTGCCGGAAATGTCTGGCGGATTCGGCCGGTAACATTTGGTTCCCATTTCCCTGTTTTTTCATAGAAAGTTCTTCCAAAAAGGTCCGCTGTCGGGCCTTTTATTTTATGCTCGTGTCAGCTGGCGTTCCTTCCGTGACGCGATCCCAAGAGAAATGGGCAACCGGAAAGGAAGCGGCCCTATTGCTTTTTTCGAACAGGCGTGCTAAAATAAGATAATTTTACAGAACCTTATCCGCTGAAAGGAGACCCACTATGCCCAGGACCAGCAACAAACAGCAAGAAATTTTGCAGTTTGTTACAGAGTTTATCAAAGAACACGGCTATGCTCCTTCTGTACGGGAAATCTGCGCGCATGTGGGGCTGCACTCAACGGCATCCGTACACTATCACCTCAACGCTCTTCGCAGCGCAGGAAAAATCGATATGGAGCCTGCAAAGGGCCGCACCATCAATGTACCATCATTTTCCAATTCCCCCTCCGCTTTGCCGCCTTCCAGCATTGGCCAAATTCCCCTGGTTGGTGTCGTTACTGCCGGTCTTCCGATTCTTGCCGTGGAAAACATTGATGGATATCTGCCCTGGGACGGGGAGCCAGATTGTTTTGCGCTTCGCGTGCGAGGAGATTCCATGATCGGCGCCGGCATTCTGGAAGGAGATCTGGTGATTGTCCGTCCCCAGGCCACTGCCGATCAGGGCGACATCGTCGTTGCCCTACTGGAAGAAGAGGCCACTGTCAAGCGTTTGCAGCGAAAAAACGGAAAAGTCTGGCTCATGCCGGAAAATCCCGCCTATTCGCCCATTGATGGAACGCATGCCCAAATTCTGGGAAAGGTTAAGGCTGTACAGAGGCGATACTAAACACTCCACCGCCGGCACAATCCGGATGCCGGTGGTTTTTCCTTGTCTCAAAGGCCCCATAAGTCCTGCACATCTGCAGAGAATCCGTAACTGCTCCGGTTTTATTGCCGGGAAGGGCTGTGTAAATCCCGGCTGCTTTTTCCTGGCTTCCCGGGCTACCGATCGCTGCCAGCGGAGTCCCGCCGGCCTCTTGCTCCTCTGCGCAAAGGTCTTTGCGGTCGTGAAGGCCGCCCTTGGGAAGGTTTTGGATTCCGATGTTTCACGTGAAACATCGGAATTTTTTGTTGAAATGACCGGGAAGTGTGGTATAATAGCCGCAAGCGGCTATGCCCCATTTCTTCTCCCGGCAGTTTCCTGCCGCTTCGGGGTAAAAAGCTGTCTTCCCGTCTGTGGTCCGCTGAATACCGGAATGTTACCCACGGCTCCGGTAACAACAGTTCTGTCACACCTTATTGTAAATAGGGCATCCTAACCAAAAGCATCCCCTGTCGGAAATCGTTTGGCGAAAAGGATACCTCCACGGACCCCAACGGCGAATTTTCCCAATCTTGCAAACCCATACAAGACGTTTCACGATTGGTTTTCACTTTTCCAGGCTGTTTTGACAGTTTCCAAAATGCAGAAATTGAGGGATCGCGTACTCGGCAATCCCCTTTTACAAAAGGAGGTCCCCATGGCAGTCATTTTAGCCATTGTCAATCAAAAAGGCGGTGTAGGAAAGACTACCACCGCAGTCAACTTGACGGCAGCCCTGACTCAGGCAGGCAAACGGGCCCTTTTGTGCGATTTTGACCCTCAGGCCAACGCAACTTCCGGATTGGGGATTGAAAAAAATCAATGCCCTTATTCCAGTTATGATATTGTTATCAACGGTGTGGCAGCTTCCGAGTCCATTCTACATACCCCCTATGGGGATCTGTTGCCCTCCTCTCCGGCTCTGTCCGGCGCCGCTGTAGAGTTGATTGCGCTTCCTGACCGGGAATTCCAGCTGAAAAAGGCTTTGGATGCGGTTCGGGATGCCTACGACTATATCCTCATTGACTGCCCGCCATCCTTGGAGCTGCTTACCCTCAACGCCCTGTGCGCCGCAGACCGGATTTTTGTACCGGTCCAGTGTGAGTACTACGCGCTGGAAGGGCTGAGCGATTTGATGACCACTTTGCGGGCCGTTAAGCGGGCATTCAATCCCAATCTGGATATCTGTGGCGTTTTACTGACCATGTTTGACGGACGCACTAACTTTTCATTGCAGGTCGCAGAGGAGGTCCGGCGCCATTTCCCCGGTAAAGTATTTGCCAGTGTGATTCCCCGCAATGTCCGTCTGTCGGAAGCTCCCAGTCATGGGCTCCCCATCTTCGCCTACGACCGGCTGAGCCGGGGCGCAGTGGCCTACGGAGCGCTTGCCCAGGAGTTGATCGCCCGGCAAGAAGGTCGCAGTGCAAAAACTTACGCCATGTCCGGAAAATCCATATCCGGCTGAAGCCAGGGTAAGCAAGTTTTCCTGCCTCAGGCCCCATACGGAAACCAGGCCGTATGCAGAAACCAGGCCGGCAAGTTCTTTTCCCTCCCACTCCTCCATGGTCACAGTGACGGGCAGGTTTTGATTCTTTCCGGCAGAATGGCGGTTGCCTCAATGGCAGGTTCCTCTTTTCCGCCATAGGGCCAGCCTTCCACAGGCAACGGCTGGGGGTGATTTCGCTTGCTTTTCAAGATTCCGCTAATTTCACGTTCTGTTTGGACCCGCCGTATCATCGTCCGGCAAGGTACCGGTCCCAGCAGAAGTTCCGCAAATTGTAATACAGTTGAGGTGATGTTGATGGCAACACAAAAAGGACTGGGGAAGGGGCTGGGCGCCTTACTGGGTGATCTGGCGGTAGGAACCGGTCCGGAGTCCCGAGACGGAGCCATATTCTTGCCCATCCAAAAAGTGGAGCCGAACCCTTTGCAGCCCCGGCAACAATTTGACGAAGAAGAGTTGGCTGCTTTGGCGGATTCCATCCGCATCCATGGAATGATACAGCCGCTCACCGTCCGTAAGGCAGAGGGTGATTTTTATCAGATTATCGCAGGCGAACGGCGTTGGCGCGCTGCCCGGCAAGCCGGTTTGCAGGAAGTTCCCGTGCGGATCGTCCAGGCAGACGATCAAACGGTGGCAGAGTTGGCCCTGGTGGAAAACCTCCAGCGGCAAGATCTGAACCCTCTGGAAGAAGCGCAAGGTTTTCAGCGGCTGATCCAGGAATACCATATGAGCCAGGAGTCAGTGGCCCAGTGCGTGGGAAAATCCCGCCCGGCTGTCACCAATGCCCTGCGTCTTTTACAATTGCCCCCTTCTGTGGCAGACCTGGTCCGGGACGGTAAGCTCTCAGCCGGGCATGCTCGGGCAGTTTTATCCCTGAAATCCCAGGCACAACAGATTTCCGCAGCTCAGAAAATCGCTGCGCTGGAGTTATCCGTGCGCCAGGCTGAGCTGATGTGTAAATCTTTGGCAAAAGAACAGCCTCCCAAGGCAGTGCAGCCAGCTCTGGCCGTTGACTATTTGGCAGAATGTGAAAAACATCTGACAAAACGGCTGGGACGAAAAGTAAAAATTATCAACGGAAAGCGCAAAGGGCGTTTTGAATTGGAGTTTTATGGACAAGATGACCTACAAAGACTTCTGGATGCCCTGGAAACGCTGAAAGTGGAAGGAGCAAACAGACCATTATGAGTGCCAAATCTGAAAAGGACACAACGCCATCGATTTCTTCGGAGGCCAATCTTCCAGATCCTACACAAGCTCACGCTTGTCCGGACTGTGCCCAAAGTTCCTCTGAAACCTCCGACAAATCTGACGCAGGCGCAACTTTAGATGATAAGCGGAAAAATGCTCTTCTGCGTTATATGGGGATTTTATTCTGCGTGGCATTTCTTCTGGTTTTATTATCTTCTCTTATCCAGATGCGCGATTCCCGGCTGACAATTTCCGAATTGAGCCAGGCCAGCAACAACGCCTTACAAAACGCAGAAGCTTTGCAGGATATGAACCGGGAGTTGATGGACGAAAACTCCGCGCTGACAGAAGAAAACAACCAACTGCAAAATCAATTGGATGACACACAAAAATCCCTGGAGGACCGCAAAGCCCAACTGGACAGCCTGGGCAGTCAGTTGGAACGGGTGGAAAGTGAACACCAGGAAGAGTTGGAAACCTATCAAAAACAGCTGGAGGCCTACGAAGTCCTTCTGATTGCCTTACAGGCCTATTGGCAGGAAGACACCGAAACCCTACAGGCTACTTTGGAGTCCTTAAAAGAACTATCCGAGTATCTCTCGGAAACCGGTATACAGCTGTACCAGTCGTTGTTAGCAGAAAACCAACCAGAAGAGTGAGGGATAAACTATGATTGACATTCGAAGACTGAAAGAAGACCCTGCCGGCGCCAAAGCGGCCTACGCTGCGAAACAGGTAGACTGCGCTCAGCAAATCGACCGTATTCTGGAGCTGGATCAGGCCCGCCGCGCCACAATCGCAGAGAGCGAGGCCATGAAGGCCGAGCAAAATAAAGTTTCCAAAGAGATTCCCCAGCTGAAAAAAGCAGGCCAGGATGTGGCGCCTATTTTCCAAAAAATGGGGGAGCTGAAGGCTTCCATTGCTGCCTGTGACACAAAACTGCGGGAAATTGAAGGGGAATACCACACTTTGATGCTGGGTCTTCCCAATCTGCCGGACCCGGACCTGGCGCCAGGCGGCAAAGAGGCCAATGAGCCTTTGCGGTATTATGGTGAGCCCCATCACTTTGATTTCACTCCCAAGCACCATGTAGATTTGTGTACGGATTTGGGACTGATTGACTACGAGCGGGGCGCCAAGCTGGCAGGTTCCGGATTCTGGATTTACCGGGGCATGGGCGCTCAGCTGGAGTGGGCGCTTCTCAACTACTTTATGGAATGCCATCTGGCCGACGGCTACGAAATGGTTATGCTGCCTCACATGCTGGAATACGCTTGCGGAGAAACCGCTGGGCAATTCCCCAAATTTGCCGATGAAGTGTACAAAATTGAAAATCCCACAGATGATCGGATGCACTTTATGCTTCCGACTGCCGAGACCGCATTGGCCTCTTTATACCGGGATGAGATTTTGACCGAAGCGGACCTGCCGAAAAAGTTCTTCGCCTATACCCCCTGTTTCCGCCGGGAGGCCGGCAGCCATCGGGCCGATGAGCGGGGCATGGTGCGTGGACACCAGTTTAATAAGATTGAAATGTTCCAATACACCCTCCCGGAAAAATCAGACGAAGCTTTTGAAGAACTGGTTACCAAGGCAGAGAATCTGGTAAAGGGTCTAGGCTTCCATTTCCGCACCGTAAAGCTGGCCGCCGGAGACTGCTCTGCTTCCATGGCACGCACTTACGATATTGAAATTCAAATTCCCTCTATGAACGGCTACAAGGAAGTTTCTTCTGTCTCCAACGCCAGAGACTATCAAGCCCGTCGCGGCAACATTCGCTTCCGCCGGGAAGCTACCGGTAAAACAGAGTTTGTCCACACTCTCAATGGCTCCGGCCTGGCCACTTCCCGCATCTTCCCCGCTATGGTAGAACAGAATCAGCTGGCTGACGGCTCCATTGTGGTTCCGGAAGTTCTGCGCAAATACTTGGGCGGTCTGGAAGTCATCCGAAAGAAATAACACCATAACAACAAAACTGCCGAAACCTTTGATGAACTGCACCCCAATTGTTAGACAGTATGATATACTGGATAACAAGAGGGGTGCTTTAATATGCCAAAAGGGATACCAAACAAACGCTACACACCAGAATTCAAGAAGATGGTGATAGAGACGATG
>CALXCQ010000114.1 GCA_944386835.1 uncultured Oscillospiraceae bacterium
TACTCCTTGGATGACTTCGCCAGACAGCTTGCTTCCCACAACCGCCGCTCTAACAACTTCCCTATGAGGCCCTTAAACTACTGCTCGCCTTCCCAGTTCGCCGTCCAATATGTTTGACAAACCTACATTTTTTCTATTTTTCCCGGCAATACACTCTCCCTGCCTGTTCCATGCCACACTTTATGTTTTCTTTTTCCTGTGCAAACAAGGTAAACAAATTTGCAGCACGTATTTCCAAAGACTGATAATCTTTATCCGGGCAGTCTGCTCCGGCATTGATCAGCGGGATTTCCCCTGTATTCCGGAATTTACGTAACAATTTTCTGCCCGTACCGTCAAACCCTAGAATCCGAACATAGGGGACTTCCTTATCCATGTGTTCCTGGGTAATTCCCAGATAAGCACACAGAAGCATTCTCTTCAGCCTGGAATAGGGGTACCGCTTGGACTTTGCCGCTTGTAAAATTTCCTCTAACGTACTCTGAGTACGGCAGGCTGTCTTCACTTTGTTCCACAAACCTTCAGAAGAAAATGGAAGTGCAGCAAACTCAGCATCTGACATGCTCCGCAAACGTGCCAGGAAAGCCCGTTCTCCGGAAGCAAAATCATACCTTGCCGCTTTACTGTACAGCTCCCACACAGCTTCTGGTGTACAAGCCTTCCAATCCCCCTGGCACTGTAAAATCGCTTTTCGTACGGCGGTAGCGGAAGGATTTTCCCTATTGGGCGTTTCTGCGTGATAATCTCCCGGGCGGGATATTGTCAAAGGCTCTATGGTACTGTTTGTTCTAAGCAAAGCTTTACAGTATTCCACTGCCAAAATATCATTGGGGCGCGTAAGGGTATCCCCCTTTTCTCCCATGGCTTCCAACGCCTTTTGCCGGGCAGCTGGAAAGCTCAGCCCTGAAGGAAGCAGTTCCTGTAATTTGTGGGAAAATGTCTCGCTTTGCAGCAATGTCGCAGTCTGCCAAAGCGGCGCAATTTGGCCGGTTTCACTTCCGAAGCACAAGTATTTCACTTCCCCCAGACGGTTGAAAATGTCTACCCCACCCATGGCAAACCCTTCTGCAGAATGAATTGCTTTTGTCAGTGGCAATTCCAGGACCAAATTGGCACCGCAACAAATTGCCGCCTGGGCACGCACAAATTTATCAAATACCGCCGGTTCCCCTCTTTGGACATAATTTCCGCTCATTAAACAGACGATAGCCGCATCTTCCCCAAAATTCTTATGAATCCATGCAAGCTGTTTTCTATGTCCGATATGCAGCGGATTGTATTCACAAATAATACCTACTGTCTTCACAAAGTCGCCCCCAGATTCGAAATTTGTGGCAAATGCCTCTTGTGCTGTCCCTTTTTATATTGTAGAATACTGGTTAGTTATGTGTTGTTTATTGTAACAGGAAACTATCAAAATTGAAACAACAGTCTACAGGAGTGAATGAAACATGAATGTCTTGGTTATCAATGCAGGCAGTTCCTCGCTGAAATATCAGCTTATGGATCCGGATACTGGTGCAGTTTCGGCAAAAGGACTTTGTGAGCGTATCGGCTTAGATGGCAAATTCACCTATAAAGCAGGTGGTAAAACCGTAATCGACGCGCAGGATGTAGCCATGCCGACTCATCGGGAAGCCATTGAAGCAGTTTTGGCTGCTCTGGTTAACCCGGAATACGGTGTTATCAAGTCCATGGACGAAATCGATGCAGTTGGCCACCGGGTTCTCCACGGTGGTATGGCATTTACCGAATCCTGCCTGGTCGATGAAGCTTGTAAAGAAGCAATCCGGAAATGTATCCCCCTTGGCCCGCTTCACAACCCTGCCAACTTGATGGGAATTGAAGCCTGCGAAAAGGTTATGCCCAACAAACCTCAAGTAGCCGTATTTGATACCGCTTTCCATATGACCATGCCGGCACAAGCCTATACCTACGCAATCCCCTATGAGTATTATGAAAAGGACGAAGTCCGCCGGTATGGATTCCACGGTACTTCTCACCGCTATATTGCCGGCCGCGCTCTTGCCCTTCTGGGTCGCGAAAATAACCCGGAAGGCACCCGGATTATTAACTGTCATTTAGGAAATGGTTCCTCTCTTTGCGCCATCAAAGACGGCAAGTGCGTCGATACTACCATGGGCCTTGGCCCTCTGGCCGGCGTCCCCATGGGTACCCGCTGCGGCGACATTGATGCCACTATCTTGGAATACCTGATGGGTCGCTATGGATACGACATCAAAGAAATGCTGACTATTTTGAACAAAAAATCCGGTGTTTTGGGCATTTCCGGTGTTTCCTCTGATTTCCGCGACCTGGAAGCTGCCGCAGGAGAGGGCAATGCCCGTGCTCAATTGGCTTTGGATAAGTTCTTCTATGAAGTCAGAAAATCCATTGGAGCTTATGCCGCTGCCATGGGCGGTGTCGATGCCATCGTCTTCACGGCAGGTGTTGGCGAAAACGGAATTGGCAACCGTGCAAAAATCATGGAAGGCCTGGAATTCCTGGGTGCCAAAATCGATCCGGAAAAGAACAACACTCGCGGTGTAGAAGCGGAAATTTCCACCGATGATTCCACTGTTAAGATTTTTGTAATCCCCACCAATGAAGAATTGATGATTGCAAAAGATACTGCCGCGCTGGCAACGAAATAAATTTCTTCCAATCCCTGCTATGAAAATAGCAGGGATTTTTCTTTTCCCGGTTTTGGTATATACTATAGGGAAAGCATAGGAATATTTTACTACAAACAGAAAGGTCGGATTTCCCGTGACAGTTCTACAGCGTTTTTTACATCTCGTCACATTTGATACCCATTCCAATGAAGAAAGCGGTACTTGTCCTTCCACCCCAGAACAATTGGAATTGGGACAGGATTTGGTCCGTCAGATGCAGGAAATAGGGATACAAGATGCCCATTTAGACGCCTATGGCTACGTCTACGGAACCGTTCCGGGGAATCAGCCTTCTGCGCCTACCATCGGCCTTATCGCCCATATGGATGTCTCTTCCGATGCACCTAGTAAAAACTGTAAGCCAAAATTGATTCCCCATTATGACGGAAAGGAGATTATCCTCAATCCCACTGTTCCCGTCGTTCTGAGTCCGGAAGAATTTCCTGCTTTAAAAAATCACATAGGAAAAACTCTGGTAGTCACGGATGGACTTACTTTATTGGGAGCCGACGATAAAGCCGGGATTGCAGAAATTCTCTCAGCTGCCCAATTTTTGCTAAATACTGACTTGCCACACGGAACTGTGCGCATTGCGTTCACCCCGGACGAAGAAATTGGCAGAGGCACAGACCATTTTAATCTGGATTATTTTAAAGCGGATTACGCCTACACGGTAGATGGCGGTGCCCTCGGGGAATTGGAATACGAAAATTTTAATGCCGCTTCCGCAACCGTGACCATCCAAGGCCGCAATATTCATCCCGGAAGTGCCAAAGGAAAAATGCGCAACGCCATCTTGTTGGCAGCAGATTATAACGCCTTATTGCCAACTCACGAAATTCCCTTTTGCACAGATGGGTATGAGGGGTTTTATCACCTGCATCAAATTTCCGGTACTGTGGAACAAGCAACACTCCAATATCTTATCCGGGACCACGATCTGGCTATGTTTCAGAGTCGTAAAGAGCGGCTTCTCTCTGCCGCTGAATATCTGAATGCTTGCCACGGTTCCGGCACCGTCTCAGTAGAAATCACAGACAGTTACTACAATATGAAGGAAAAGATTCTGCCCCACATGGAAATTATCACTGCCGTGCAAGAAGCCATGGAGCAGCTGGGAATTTCTCCCAAAATCATCCCCATTCGAGGCGGCACAGACGGAGCCCGTCTGTCCTATGCAGGACTGCCCTGTCCCAATTTGTGCACAGGCGGCGAAAACTATCACGGGAGATTTGAGTACATTCCTGTAGAAGATATGGAGCAGACAGTAGAACTTCTGAAAAAGATCGTTATGAACGCCGCTTCACAAAAACAGGCAGGTACACCGTTATGATTGTGGCAGGAATTCTTTTCGCCCTCTGTTTCCTGGGATTCTGGGGTTTTGCCGTTGCATTGTTTTTAATTGCCGTAAGACGATTTGACAGTCGGGAAAAGCCTAAAAAAGACTGTACGGTCCCTCCCCCCAAGCCCTATGCGCAGGAGATTCGAGCCGGAGCCCACTGGTTTACGGAACAATCCCCTCAAAAAGTGGAAATAATTTCCTATGATGGTCTGAAATTGGTAGGATATTTTTTACGTAATCCACACGCCAAAGGAACCATCCTTCTATTCCATGGATACCGGAGCAGTGGTTTTCACGACTTTGGCTGTATTTTCCAGTTTTATTATGAACTGGGCTACTCCATTTTAAGCGCCACCCAGCGTGCCCATGGGGAAAGCGAAGGAAAGTATATCTGCTTTGGAATTAAAGAACGATTTGACTGTGAAAAATGGGTGCAGTTTCTAATTACCCAAATGGGGCCAAAACACCCGATCTTTTTGAATGGCCTTTCCATGGGCTCTTCCACCGTCCTGATGGCAACCGGACTGCCACTGCCTTCTAATGTAAAAGGTGTCATTGCCGACTGTGGTTTCACTTCCCCCTGGGAAGAGTTTCGCCAAGTACTCAAACTGAATTTTCACATTCCTTCCAGGCCAATTTTGGATGCAGCAAACCTGATTTCCAAGGTGGTCGCCGGCTTTGGCTTTCGGGACTATTCTACTTTGGAAGCATTAAAAACCAACCGTTTGCCCATTCTCTTTGTTCACGGAGAGGCAGATACATTTGTTCCTCACCGTTTTACACTACAAAACTATGAGGCCTGCCGCAGTGAAAAGTATTTGGTCTCTGTGCCTGGCGCCACCCACGGTATCAGCTACCTGGTGGACACTCCCAAATGTCAGGCGGCCATACGGGAGTTTCTCCAGCGGTATACCGGCAAGGCCCAATCTCCACAAGCAGATTCCTCTTCTTTTCCCAGCCGATAGCAGTTAGTTTCCTTCTACCGAGGCAGTTTCTGGCATGTCCAGCCTCAGGAGTCTAGAAAGCTCCACTGTGTAATCCCCTTTTCAGACTTCCCGGCAGTCTGCTCCTTTTGCCCCAAACCCCTTGAAAAATCAGGGCGCAACAAAATGTGTCTTGACTTATTGGAAATCTTTCCGTTACCCTACAGGTGGAGGTGCAAAGCATGACGATTCATCAAAACCTGTGGAGGTGTCAAGTATGACCATTTATCAAAACCTGAGGGAACTGCGCCGTATTTCCGGCCTGACCCAAGAAGAGGTGGCAAACCGGATAGGGCTGACCCGGCAGGCCATCTCCAGCTATGAGTCCGGCCGGACACAGCCGGATCTGTCAATGCTCATCAAACTTGCAGAGATCTATCAGACGGATATTTCCGATATTTTATATGGGAGCAATCAAACCCAGAGAAAACTTCATACTTTGAAAACTGCGGCGAAAATTTTATTTGCAGCTATTCTGTTTTTTGTATTTGCTTCCGCTGGCCTGCTACTGATAACCAATCTCTGTTTTGCTCTGCCTGACGGCCTGGAAATCACGGAAGCCACCCGGCCTCTGGTAGATTTTCGCTTTACCCTATTAAAGGTGACGTCCCTTCTCGGAGGAGTCGCACAGCTGATTGCATGGGCCGGAAGTATAATCATTGCCGTTCTTTTAACTGGCTTCAGACGGCTGCCCTCTCTTAAATATGGTCTGATCCCTGCACTGGCTCTTATGGCAGCTGCTTCCGGCCTGTCCCTTTTTCTGTCTGCTTTCGATCCCATCTATACCCGTGCAGATTATCTGCTTAACTTGCTGAATATTTTCCCGCCGATTATTTTACTCGTAGTCTATTGGGCTGTATTAAAGGTAATCAGGACTGCAAGAGCCAAAAATCCCAGGGGCTAAGCTGCCCTTTTGCCGTAAAAAATGAGGCAGGACTCTGACAAATTTGTCAAAGTCCTGCCTCGTTTGCGCAAAACCGCCTGTGCGTGAAAGCTCAATCAATATCCTTTACAATCTCATCCGGCGCCAAATCCAGCCGTTCCGGGTGGGCCAAAATCTTCTTCAGATATTTCAGCACCGTTGCAAAATAGAATCCGTCACAAATTCGTTCATCGGTTACAAACGTATAGTCCATATACTTTTTGGAAATTACATCCCCTGTGGCCGTAATCTCGTTCTCCCTGCGTTTACAGCCAAATGCACAGAAGACAGGCAAATTCCCGAAATCATACAAATGGTGGAATACAGGGGGAATCCCCAAAGAGCCCATAGAGGTAAAGAAAATGGATCCATGGAAAGGGCTCACTTCCAACAAGAATTTGGGAATCAGTCCAAAATAATCCATCACCTTTAATACCCAGACTGAAAATTTCAGCATTACGCCGGGAAGATAGGTAAAAATCTTCGCCGTGTTGTCAAAATCACTGTCCAGTTCGCCTCTTTTGACCTCTTCCACTGCTGAATTAAATTTTTCATACACCTCATAGACCGTATCACTGGGCTTCAAATGTAATTTTATGGCGGTATCCGGGGCGTCCACCGTCATTTCCGTTTTGACAATCATACAGAATTGAATGTCATCATCCCGGGAATACACTTTTTGTCCTGAGAGAAAGCGGTTAATCTGGGGATATTGGGCCACACAGCGCACATAAGCTGCCAGCAAAACATGAGTAAGTCCAAAATTATGTAGTCCTTCTTTACGCTTCTCCCGAACATACCGCTCCATGGCGGAAATTTCGATGCTGTCCCGCAACAGATTAGACGCACCGTTTCGGTTTGGCATGATATAGGGAGATACACTGGCCATAGCCGGAAGCGTACGGATCCGCCTTCCATCCGGCCGGTCTCCCCAGGTGGGATGATATTGCCCGTTGCGGGGATATTCCCGCATGGCAAACACCATAAAAACGCCTCCCAATGTCAGGAGCAAATTGGGGCTTGCCTGTAACAGACGGCCCCATTCTCCACTGCGGAGATCAGCGGCGTGTTCGTAACCAAACCAGCAAAAACCAATGCCGAACAAAAGCAACAGGGTCCAGTCATTTTGTGTTCTTCCTGTAATAATCCGGTTGTATATCACGATAACTGCCAAGTATACAAACCACTGTAAAAATACAAACCGTAGACGGAAGCCTAACACATAGGCCATCACTGCAAAACACAGGCAAAAAATTCCCACAGGAATTGTCGTCCTGTACAGCCGCTCTTTCCCTCCCAGAAGGAGCATCAACGCAAAAATCACACTTGCCATAGTCGGCAGTAAAATTTGGAACCACATTACCGCGCCGCGTGCTGTGCCTTCCCCACAGCCAGACACAATGCGAGCCATTGCCGAGCAAATCATGATCAGCGCCGATATCCAGGTCAGCACACTTTTATTGCTGACATAGTATGCTTTTCTCTTTTCCATAAGCTTTATTATACCAGTTTGCCCTAAAAATTCAAATACAGAATGTAACCTTGCCTCAGCCAGGAAATCCTGATATACTAAAATAACAGGACAGGAGGTGGCATATGACTCCAGGTGTCATTGTCATGGATTTGCACGGAGAAACAGTCTTTCAGGCGCAAACCGCCATTCAGGCACAACTACGCCGGGTGAAAGCAGGAACTTATCGAATTCGGCTGATTCACGGCTACCACTGTGGGACTGCATTACGTGAGATGATTCAAACTGTTTATGGAAAGCATCCTCAAATAATACGCTTAGAGTCGGCTGGCCATGACGGTTATACCGATCTGGTCCTGCGTGAATTTTAGGAGGGATACGTTTGCTGTTTATTTGTTATGAAAAATGCTCGACCTGTCGAAAGGCGCAGGCTTTTTTAGACGAGCACCATATTTCGTATACCATACGTCCCATTAAAGAGGAGAATCCCACACAGGCTGAGCTGCAAACATGGCAAAAAACAAGTGGCCTGCCTCTCAGAAAATTCTTCAATACTTCCGGACAGAAATATCGTGAATTGGGATTAAAAGACAAACTCTCTACCATGTCGGAAGCCGAGCAGTTATCACTTCTTTCCAGCGATGGAATGCTGGTCAAGCGTCCCATTTTAATTGGAGAAAACTTCGTTTTAGTTGGATTTCAGTCGGCACAGTGGGAATCTCAGCTGCAAAAGTCATAAAAAATCAGGCTTGCTTAGGCAAGCCTGATTTTTTATCCGTAAATTATCATTAAGCCTACTGCCATTCCCACCATAGTAGCAAAGGCAGGCATTTTAGACCGCCACATCAAAATGGCTTCCGGAAGCAGCTCCCCGAATACCACATATAACATAGCTCCACTGGCAAAACTCAAGGATAGACAAAGCATCATGGGACTCATCATTCCCAAATGGTACCCCAGTAAAGCCCCAATAATTGTGGGAGCACCCGTTAACGCTGTCAGCAATACAGCCGGAAGTCGCTTCATTCCTCCGGAAATCAGCGGCACGGACACCGCCATTCCTTCTGGAATATTGTGTAAACCAATTACAATTGCCATAACCAACCCTGCACCGGTAAAAGACGCGGCTCCATCCCCGCCAGAAGCAAAGGATGCTCCAATTACCATGCCCTCCGGCAGATTGTGGAGCGCAATCGCACAAGCCATGACCACTCCACCAATAAACAGTTCATAGGCTGAATTCCGTTTCCGGTGTTCTTCATAATGGTCTGCATGAATCAATTCCCCCAGATCATCCGCTGTCTTGGGATGATCGGCATCAATATGTGGCACTTCGTGATTGGTAGCTTTATCAATACAGTAATTCAAAAGATAAATGATGCCATAGCCAAAGAAAGTAGCTCCCAGTACCACCGAGATGCTGATAGGATTTGCAGCATTTTCCGGCTGCATGGCATCTAAAAGCAGGTCAAAGCAAACGATACTCAGCATAACTCCGCCTGCAAAACTCAGTAAAAGACTGACCACTTTTTGGGAATCTCGGCGCAACAAAGCACCAATCAGCCCTCCCAGTCCGGTCCCTCCGACACCGGCAATGGCAGTCATAATAACAACCCATACTATGATATTCATATCGTTCCTTCCTGACGGAATGACTCCCATCTATACATGAAAATGATCGCTCCCGTCATTATAGTCCTGCAACCATTCCCCGTCAATCTATTTTTCAAGATACAAGAGTCTGGAAAATCAGGTCTCCACAAAGAAATCGACCGCTCCCCTGTCTAACCGGATAGATTTGCACAAAGAAGATACCGCTACATGCCGCGGATCTTCCTGATACTGTTTTAAATCTTCCATTGACAGGAACTCCATAATCAAAACCGCATCAAAGTTATTTCCCGGATTGTTGCTCACACCAATTTCCATCGACTGAATTTGCGGAATTTGATTCTGTAACGACCGTAAACGCTCTAGAAATGTCTTCATTTCCTCCTGCTTGTCCTCCTGAAACTTCCACATAATAACATGCTTGATCATTGCCCTTCTCCTTCCCCGTTTTTCCATTTTCCTTTAGTATAGCAAGCTCCCGCACATTTGCCAATATAGCTGAAAAATAACCTAGGTATATCTGCGAAAATCTTCGTATCTCCCAATTGGGAAAGTCTTTTCTCCTGGATTTCGCTAAGAGTTTCGCAGATAATCCTCCGTTTATTTCAAATTTTTCCTCCCACTACAATGCCTGGCTGCTTTTTGTCACTGCCTGGAACAATCAAATCAAAAGTAAACGCCAAAAGTCAGACTGCACATTCACAATATCGGCCGTATTAACCCTTACCGTATCATGTGTAGGCAGGACATGTTATCGGCAACTTTTGACTCTCTTGTGCTTTGGGACCTCTTACCGTATTGTGCGCAGGCAAGACATGTTATCTGACGATATTGCAGAAATCGTGAGCTCGCTACCAAGTCACAAACACACACTCTAAGTCCATGAGCATAACGCACACCAAACAACGCCAACGCTCATCTTATATTCAGTACATCATCCAATTGCCAAGCTATTATCCAGTATTCTCCCCAAAAATGAGATTTACTTTTTCAGCAAATCTGCTACAATACGGGTGGATACTCATGTCTGTGAGGTAAGGCTTATGGACTTTTCCAACTTTCTACAAACCAGTTCTACCATTGAAAAAGGGCAGGGCTTTTCTCCATGGAGTCCTCTTCATCTGGCATGGCTCGTTTTTGCACTTTGTCTGTTTTATGTTGGGGGGCGTAGGTTTCGCCAGCTCTCTCAGATAAAACAGCGGCGGTATCTCAGAATTCTAGCCATGCTTTTACTATTGGATGAAGCCTTCAAACATATTTGCGCGTTGTTGGGTGGCAACTGGGAACCCGCCTTTTTGCCGCTGCATCTTTGCAGTATCAATATTTTTTTATGCGCACTGTATGCTTGGAAACCGAACAAGTTAACCGGTGAACTGCTATACTGTGAATGCCTGCCTGGCGCGATTGCTGCTTTGCTGTTCCCGACCTGGACTAAATTGCCCTTTCTAAACTTTATGCATTTACACAGTTTTACTGTCCATATTCTTCTGGCTCTTTTTCCTGTCTTGTTACTCTGTGGCGGAATGCGTCCTAACTTTCGCCGCCTTCCTAAATGCGCTGGAGTACTGCTTCTTTACTGTATTCCTATTTTCTTTCTCAATAAAATTCTCCATACCAATTTTGTATTCCTAAACGGTGCAGGAAAGGGCAACCCTTTATCTCTATTGGAATCCCTGCTGGGAAATCCTGGATATCTGCTTGGTATTCCAATATTACTGGCCGTCTTATGGACATTGCTCTATATACCATGGCTGCAAAGCCGCTCCTCTGGCCATCTCACACCCAATCTGTAAGACGGATTGGTAAATCTGGAAGGAGAACCTAAAATGGATTGCGAAAAACTAAACACCGAATTATCACAACTTCCTCTTTTACAATATGAATTTTTCAAACCGGAAGAACTTATTTTTTCTGAGCATGTACGATACATTTGCCAGACCGAATGTCCCATGTACAATACTACCTGGGCTTGTCCCCCTGCGGTAGGCAGTGTGGAAGATTGTAAGCGAAAATGTCTGTCTTTCCCCAAAGCCCTGTTGATTACTACCATAACAGAGATAGAAGATATTGCCAATATGGAGCAGGCTCTGGCAACTCGTCCCCAACACGAGGCCATTACGCATCAGGTAGAGACCCTATTGCGCGAGCAAAACTGCGAAACTTATGTACTCTCTACCGAAGCCTGTGCCATTTGCCCTCAGTGTGCTTATCCCAATGCGCCTTGCCGTCACCCGGACCGAATGTATCCGTGTGTGGAAAGTCATGGAATTATTGTAACGGATTTAGCAGAAAAATACGGAATTGATTTTTTGGCAGGTCCCAATCTGGTAACTTGGTTTTCCATTCTTTTTTTCCGTGAAATGTAAACTTGGCAGAAGGATGCCGAGAGCAGTTGCTCTCGGCATCCTTCTGCCATAATAGCCAAAAAACAGACTGGTTCTGCCTGGATATTTTGTCTGCGGTACTGCATCCCTGCGAAAACTTATATACAGATTGTGAACTTTCCCAAATTCCTCTTGATTTTTTAGTCAGTCTGCTTATAATTATGTTGCATGCTACCTATTAGCACAAAAGGGGTGATTTTTACTTGTCTGCAACCTATCACTTTGGGCCTTTGTTTCGCATTATCACTTCCGGTTTCGACCAGTCCTTGAATAAGGCCCTGTCCGGAATGGGGCTTACAGGCGCGCAAGGTTTCTTTCTCAATCACCTTGTGCAACATAGAGATGAAATTGTCCATCCCAAGGATTTGGAACAACAATTTGATCTGTCCCACGCCACAGTTTCTGGAATTCTTCAGCGCCTGGAAACCAAAGGTTTCATCGTCTGTCTCTCCGATCCCAGTGACCGCCGTCACAAACAAATTACAGTCACAGAAAAAGCCTTGGCCTGCACGGCCAAAACAGAGGCTGAAATTGCCGCTTTGGAAAGCCGACTTGTTACTGGAATGGCCCAGGAAGAACAGCGCCAGTTTCTCCAGCTTCTTTTCCAAGCCGCCAGTAACCTTGCAGACCCCAAATCCCGTGATCTGCTATTAAAACATCAATCTGAACTTTTCGGAACCTGTAATTCTCAGCACATTCATTTTGAATCCGCCCAGCAAGGAGGTCTTTCCCGTGATTAAACGACTGTCAGCTTGTATTCGGGAATACAAGCGTGATACGATTCTCTCTCCAATTTACGTGACCCTGGAAGTGGTCATGGATGTTTTAATTCCCCTGCTTATGGCAAAGCTCATTGACAACGGTGTAGATAAAGGTGATCTGTCTTACATTGTAAAAATGGGACTCATTCTTGTAGTTTGCTGCATTGTCTCTTTGACATTTGGCGCTCTTTCCGGTCGAAGCGCGGCCATAGCCTCTGCCGGATTCGGAAAAAATCTACGCCATGATCTCTATCACCATGTACAGGATTTTTCCTTTACCAATATTGATAATTTCTCCACGGCCTCGCTGGTCACCCGTATGACAACCGACGTCACCAATGTACAGAACTCCTTTCAGATGCTGATCCGAATTGCTGTCCGTTGCCCCATTATGTTGATCTTTGCTCTGGTAATGGCCTTTCAAATTAATGCCTCTTTGGCATGGATTTTTCTGGTAGTTCTCCCTATTTTGGCTGTTGGGCTGGCTCTTATGATGACAAAAGTACATCCCATTTTCAAACGCGTCTTTAAAACTTATGACAAACTCAACAGTGTAGTTCAGGAGAATTTGCGGGGAATTCGGGTCGTAAAGTCTTTTGTGCGCGAAGACCATGAAATAAAAAAATTTGATAAAGTATCCTCCCAAATTTACTCCGATTTTAAAAAAGCAGAAATTCTTATCTCCCTGAACAATCCCTTAATGAATTTCTGTGTCTATGCTTGTATGATCATGATCAGCTGGATGGGTGCCAAACTAATTATCACGTCTCACGGTTCTTCCATGACAACCGGTGAACTGATGAGCATGATCTCCTACATCATGCAAATCCTTATGAGTCTGATGATGGTATCCATGGTCTTCATGATGATTATTATGGCACGTGCTTCAGCTGAGAGAATCTCTCAAGTGCTGACGGAAGAGCCTTCCATCGAAGACCCTGTCAATCCGGTCATGCAGGTGCCTGATGGTTCCATTTCCTTTGAAGATGTAGTATTTTCTTATGCCCGTCATGCCGAACACCCTGTTCTGGACCACATCAATCTGGAAATCCATTCCGGGGAAACCATTGGTATTATTGGCGGTACCGGCTCTTCTAAATCCAGCCTGGTACAATTAATTCCCCGCTTATATGATGTCACCTCCGGCTGTGTAAAAGTTGGCGGTATTGATGTAAGAAACTACGATTTGGAAACCTTACGCAATGAAGTGGCAATGGTTCTACAGAAAAATGTACTGTTCTCAGGTACGATTAAAGAAAATCTTCGTTGGGGCAATGAAAACGCCACTGATGAAGAACTGGTACATGTCTGCCAGCTGGCGCAGGCTGATTCCTTTATCCGACAGTTCCCCAAAGGATATGATACTTATATTGAGCAAGGCGGCTCTAACGTTTCCGGTGGGCAAAGACAGCGTCTGTGTATTGCCCGTGCTCTGTTAAAGAAGCCAAAAATTCTGATTTTGGATGACTCTACCTCCGCCGTAGATACGAAAACGGATGCCTTGATTCGCAAGGCCTTTGCCACTGAAATTCCCGATACCACAAAGTTAATTATTGCCCAGAGAATCTCCTCGGTGCAAGATGCCGATAAGATTCTGGTTTTAGACAACGGTAAAATCGGCGCATTTGGTACCCATGAAGAGCTGCTGGCTACAAATACAATTTACCGGGAAGTCTATGAATCTCAAACCAGAAAGGAGGACCGGTAATATGCCCCCTGTTCCCCATAGAGGAGGCCCCAATGGCGCAAACCAAGGGCCGGTCAATTTTAAAGCGTTGGATAAAACTACGTTTCGACGCCTCATGTCCTACCTGTTTTCATATAAGAAAACCTTATTGGTGGTACTGTTCTGCATTCTGATTTCATCTTTGACTTCTGTGATCGGGACTATGTTTTTACAGATCATTATTGATGATTACATCCAGCCGCTGATGACCCAATCTGCCCCTGTTCTAACGGGTTTAATGAAAGTTATTGGCACTATGGCGATCATTTACATGGCCGGGGTAGTGGCCAGCTTATTTCAGGGTATTTTCATGGCCCGTATCAGCCAGGGTGTTTTAAAGACCATACGGGATGAAATGTTTTCCCATATGCAAACGCTCCCTATTCGCTATTTTGACACGCATACCCATGGCGACATAATGAGCCATTATACCAACGATACAGACACCCTCCGGCAAATGATCACCCAAAGTATTCCTAACTTATTCTCCTCTGGAATTACCATTATTGCCGTTTTCGTCGCAATGCTGATTACCAGTCCTATCCTGACTGTGTTTGTCATTATTTCTATTTTCTCAATGCTCCTTTTCACAAAATTCGTCGGCGGGAAGTCTGCCACCTACTTTGTGGGACAACAGCGCTCTCTGGGAGCCATGAATGGCTATATCGAGGAAATGATCCAGGGGCAAAAGGTGGTAAAGGTATTCTGTCACGAGGAAAAAAATAAGGAAGAATTTGACCGCCGAAATGAAGAATTGTGCGAAAACGCTACCTTAGCCAACATCTACGCCAATATCTTAATGCCAATTATGGCTAATCTGGGAAATCTGCAATATGTTTTGATCGCTATTTTGGGCGGCGCTTTGGCCATTGTTTCCGGTGGCCAGCTGATGACACTGGGTGGAATTGCCACCTTCCTCAATCTCTCCAAAAGCTTTACCCGTCCTGTTTCCCAAATTTCCCAGCAAATCAACTCCGTCATCACGGCTCTGGCCGGTGCTCAGCGAATTTTCCATCTGTTAGACGAGGAATCAGAAAAGGATAACGGTTACGTCACGTTGGTCAATGCCAAATACACCGATGGCGGCCAACTTGTAGAAACGCCGGAGCACACTGGCCTTTGGGCCTGGAAGCATCCCCACGAAGATGGTACGCTTACCTATGTGCCGCTACGTGGCGATGTTCGTTTCCTGGATGTAGACTTCGCTTACGAAGAGGGCAAAACTGTCCTCCATAATGTGTCCCTTTATGCCAAACCCGGTCAAAAGATCGCGTTTGTCGGTGCTACTGGCGCAGGAAAAACCACAATCACCAATTTAATTAACCGGTTCTATGACATTGCTGACGGCAAAATCCGATACGATAATATTAACATCAATAAAATTAAAAAACCGGATTTACGTCATTCATTAGGAATTGTTCTGCAAGATGTCAACCTCTTTACCGGCACAGTCATGGATAATATCCGATATGGCAAGCTGGATGCAACAGATGAAGAGTGTATTGCTGCCGCTAAACTGGCGAATGCCCATGACTTCATTATGATGCTTCCAGAAGGCTACCAAACTGTCCTGAGCGGTGATGGATCCGGTTTGAGCCAGGGACAGCGACAGTTGCTTTCCATCGCCCGTGCCGCAGTTGCCGATCCGCCGGTCATGATTCTGGATGAAGCCACTTCTTCCATTGATACCCGAACAGAATCCATTGTGCAAAGGGGTATGGATCAGCTAATGCACGGACGGACCGCCTTCGTAATCGCTCACCGGCTTTCCACTGTACAAAATGCTGATGCTATCATGGTACTGGAACAGGGTCGGATTATTGAGCGGGGAAGTCACGAAGATCTGATTGCACAGCATGGTCAGTATTATCAGCTTTACACTGGCGCATTTGAGTTGGAATAATCTTTCTGTAAACGCCATAACACTGCCTGGTGGTCACCGATGTACCTTCCGGTTTTAAGCGGAATAAGCCGGCTAAACGGTACAGGTAAGAAATCGCTCATCAGTTTCCATACTGTTTAAAAACGCAGAGGGTTTGGTTATACCAAACCCTCTGCGTTTATTTGTTTTGCTTTTGTTATCTTTGTGTTCCCACGAAAAAGAGCGCCACGGTTCCAGGTCCAGAATGGGACCCAATCACTGGGCCTACATAGTTAATAATTACTTCTTTTACACCAAATTTCTCCCGAATTTTCTGAGCCATTTCCGAAACTTCCTCACCACAATCCCCATGACTAATGAAGATTGTCTGTTCCTCCGGATGAATAGCCGTCTGTTCCATTTTCTCTACCAGCGCCGTTAAAGAAGCCTTTCTTCCTCTGGCTTTCGCCACCGGGATTAAGTGACCTGCATTGTCTACATGCATAACTGGTTTGATTTGTAGCAGAGAACCTACTGCTGCAGTCGTCGTCGAAATTCTGCCGCCGCGCTTTAAGAAGTGAAGATCATCTACGGTGAACCAATGGCAAATATGCAGTTTCGTTGCCTCCGCGTAGTCATATGCTTCTTGCAAACTTTTTCCCGCTAATCTCTGCTTTGCTGTTAGATAACACAAAAGCCCCTGTCCCAGGGACGCACATAACGTATCCACCACCAAGATTTTTCGCTGGGGATACTGCTCAGCAAGCTCTTCTGCCGCAATTCGGGCAGCATTAAAAGTATTGCTCAACCCGGAGGAAAAAGCCAATACGAGTACATCGCGTCCTTCTTCCAAGACAGGACGAATGACAGAAATCCACCCTTCCGGATTGACTGCCGTAGTTTTGGTCTGTTCGCCAGCGCGCAAGCCTGCATAGAATTCCTGAATATTTAACTGCCGACCGTCTAAATAGTTGGCATACTCCTGACCTTTATACTGTACCGACAGCGGCACCACTTGAAGCTCCATCTGGTCTGCCAGTTCCTGCGTCAAGTCGCAGGAAGAATCCGTTACAATACAATAAGACTGCATACGCTTCCCTCCCAAAAACTTTTTCCTATCATAACACTTTTTTCCAAAAAAGTAAAAGTTTTTCTGTTACCGGGTTTTTAGATCCTCTGTATGGATATTTATAAGAAACAGGGCGCAATATGCGCCCTGTTTCTTACTCAGCCTGATAAAAAGCCTCCATTGCCCGGTAGGTCATATAGCAGTCCAATTTACTGACCAGCTCATACGGCGCATGCATAGATAAGACCGGTACACCGGCATCCAGCGTGTCAATGTTACGGTTTGCCATATAAACCGCCACTGTGCCACCGCCGCCTTGATCCACTTTGCCCAGTTCCGCCATTTGCCAAAGTATCTTCTTGTCATCCAGAATACGACGAACTCCGGCCACCAACTCTGCCGAAGCGTCAGATGCTCCTGCCTTTCCCCTGGCCCCCGTATACTTACAAAGGGCCAAACCATAGTTCATTCTGGCATTGTTGCGTTTGTCTGATACTTCCGGATAAGTTGGGTCAAATCCATTGGTAACGTCTGCTGACATACAAATAGAATTGGCAAAACAGCGACGCCAAGAGCCGGACTGTGCCTGACACAATTCCTCCATAAAGGTTTCAAAGGCATGGCTTTGCATCCCACTGACACCTTCTGACCCAATTTCCTCTTTATCTGCTAAAATGCACACACTGGAATATTCCGGAATCTCTTGTTTCAGCAAAGGTGCAAATGCGGCATAGGCACAGACTCGATCATCGTGACCATATGCGCCAATAAGACTTCTATCCAGGCCCACATCCCGCGCTTTCATGGCTGGAACCAGACACAATTCGGCGGACAAAAAGTCCTCCTCTGTAATTCCATACTGTTGATATAAAAGTTGCAGGACCCCTACTTTAATCCGGTCAGAACCTTCGTCTTCCGCCAGAGGTACGGAGCCGACAATAACATTCAGGTTCTCACCAGGGATTCCATCGGCCAACGTCTTTCGCATCTGATCTCCTGATAAGTGTACCAATAAATCACTGATACAAAAAACCGGATCTTCCGCATCTTCCCCAATGACAATCGGGACTACGCTTCCATCTTTTTTGGCCACAACCCCGTGCAGAGCCAACGGCACAGTTGGCCACTGATACTTTTTAATGCCACCATAATAGTGGGTTTTAAAGAGTGCCAGCTCTCCATCTTCATATAACGGATTCGGTTTCAAATCCAGTCTGGGAGAATCGATATGTGCCGCTGTGATCCGGGTTCCCATTTCGAAAGGTTGTTTCCCCACTGTGACAAATAAGATAGCCTTCCCTCGGTTGTTATAGTAGTACCGATCCCCCGGCTTTGCTGTCATTCCGGCTTCCCAGGCTACAAAGCCAGCTTTCTTAGCTAAGGCAATTGTCTCTTCAACTGCCTCCCGCTCTGTTTTTGCAGCATCCAAGAAACATTTATAGTCTCTGCTATAGCTTTCCATTGCCTCCCGATCCGGTTGCCCAATACTGTCGTAGCCATTTTTCGGTTGGTATAGTAGTGCTTTTCGTAATTCTTCCTTATTTTCCGCCATGGGAAATCCCTCCTATTATGGTTTGAAACAGTTTATCACATTTGTCTGCAAAGCTATGGATATCCTGTACATCGTTGTCTAACACATAGTCGCACTGACTGACAAATTCTCGGTTAGATTTTTGGGCCCGGATTCTTGCCAATGCATAGTCCTCTGAAATACCTTCACGCATTTGTAGCCGCCGAACCCGAAATTCTTCAGGCGCTATTACTGCTACCGTCACATCACAAAGCTGTGCCAGGCCGCTTTCAAAAAGTCCTATGGCATCAATGGCCGCCAAAAGGCAGTTCTCCTTGCGCCAATCTTCTAATTGCCGACAGACTTCCTGACAGACATAGGGATGCGTAATCTCATTGAGTATCTGTAACGCTGAAGGCGTCTGAAAGACCTGCTTTCCCAGACTCTTCCGGTCCAAGATTCCCTCCTTTACCACTCCGGGGAATCTCTCTGAGATTGCCTGCAACATCGGTTGGTTCGTTTCCAACAGACTGTGATATACTACATCGCAGTCCAGAACCCGCCCACCCAGCGCCCTTACACTTGCAAGCGCCGTGGTTTTTCCACAACCAGAACCACCGGTAATCCCAATTACAATCATGTTTCCTCTCCTGAGACAATATGAAAACCGGCAGCCTTTTTTAATCGATTCTGCACCGCATACGCCAGGCCCCCGCCTTCCGGACATCTGGCAAAAATAGTACCGATTTCCTTTTGGTCCAATTCCCGCAAAACCGCGAACAAGCTATGGGTCAAAGACGCCTCGTCTTCCCGACTTCCATAACTATGGGGATTCATACCCTCGTACAAAGATAGTTCTTCTTCGAAACACAGTACTGCATTGCCCGGCTGAAAGTGGCGGCGGACATATGCTGCCGCATTTTCACTGTTTCCTGTGACAATCAACACATCCGCCTGGGGCGCATAGTGCTTGTATTTCATTCCTGGCGCCCGAACGACAGCATTTGGCGGCAAATTACCCAATACGGCCGGGTCCACCACCAGATCCCCCAGAGTTTCTCTTAAAGCCTCTGGTGTAATTCCGCCAGGCCTTAAAAGCCTGGGTCTTTCCTGTGTCAAGTCCACAATGGTAGATTCTACTCCCACCCGGCTGGGGCCATCGTCCACAATTGCTTCAATTTTACCATCCAAATCGTACAGCACATGCTCGGCTGTAGTAGTGCTGGGCTTTCCAGAAAGGTTTGCAGACGGGGCAGCAATGGGAACTCCCGCCAAACGAATAATCTCCCGTGTGATCTCTGTTTCCGGGCAACGGACGGCCACAGTTTCCAGTCCTGCCGTCGTCTTGGCCGGAACAATCTGGCGACATGGCAGCACCATAGTCAAAGGACCAGGCCAAAACCGCTCCGCCAGGCAATAAGCAGCCTGCGGAATATGATGGCAGTACCTTTCCAGCTCTTTCGTCTCCGCAATATGAATAATCAGAGGGTTGTCCTGTGGTCTGCCTTTTGCGGCAAAAATTTTCGAAACTGCCACCTCATCCAGCGCATTGGCCCCCAAGCCATAGACTGTTTCGGTAGGAATGGCCACAAGACCGCCTGCTAACAGGATTTCCGCCGCCCGTTGTGCGGTTTCTGGTGCTTGCGCAGCTAAAACTTCTGTTTTCATTACAATCAGTCCTTTTCACTGCGTTGTAATCTTTCGGCCTGGTCAGCCGTTACTAGCGCATCAATCAGCTCATCCAAATCTCCGTCCATAATGGCATCGATCCTGTAAAGTGTCAAACCGATTCGGTGATCCGTTACCCGACCCTGAGGAAAATTATAGGTGCGGATCCGTTCATTCCGCATTCCAGTCCCCACCTGGCTGCGACGTTCATTGGTCACTTCCGAGTTAATACGCTCCTGTTCAATTTCATAAAGCTTTGAGGCCAACATCTGCATACATCGCTCACGATTCTGCACCTGGCTCCGTTCTTCCTGACAAGAAACCACAATTCCAGAAGGTTTATGAATCAGTCGCACCGCGGAGGAAGTTTTGTTAATGTGCTGTCCACCTGCACCGGAGGAGCGGAATACCTGCATTTCAATGTCTTCCGGACGAATATCCACATCCACTTCTTCCATCTCCGGCAGCACCGCCACCGTTGCCGTAGACGTATGGACCCGACCACCAGACTCCGTCTCCGGAACACGTTGCACTCTGTGCACACCGCTCTCAAATTTGAGCCGGGAATATGCTCCTTCTCCGTTAATGATAAAGTCTGCTTCCTTAACGCCGCCCAACTCTGTTTCGTTATAGTTGAGCAGTTCTATTTTCCAGTTCCGCGCTGCAGCATACATGGTATACATGCGAAAAAGGGAATGGGCAAACAGAGCGCTTTCTTCTCCGCCTACACCGCCGCGAATTTCCATAATGACGTTCTTTTCATCATTGGGGTCTTTGGGCAATAGCAGAATTTTCAGCTTCCCATGCAACTCTTCCAGCTCTTTTTTCCCCTGGGTAAACTCCTCCTGACACAGTTCCCGCATCTCACTGTCCAGTTGGCCGTCCAGCATTTCCCGCAAGTCCTTTATTTCTTGCTCTGTTTTTCTGTATTTCCGATAGGTAGTAACAACGGGTTCTAAATCCTTTTGCTCCTTTAAAAGCTTCGCCGCAAGTTTGGGATCATTATAGAAGTCCGGTTGCAACGAGCGTTGTTCCAATTCCATATACCGGTCTTCCACCAGTCTCAGCTTGTCGAGCATATTTGGTTCCTCTTTTCTGTTCTTGATTTTCAAACGTTTTTACTATACCATGTCTCTCTCCTCGTGTAAATCAGTTGGAGTATAGAGATTAAAAATCACCTGGGCCGTGTCCTGCAAAGTCTGTGTTTGGGCTAAGCGCTGAGCACCTTCTTTGGTAATCCGCCAATAGTGAGGAGTCATCGCCAGCAAATTCTGCACCTGGCGATTGGAATTTACACGGAAAGAAAATTCTAGTGTCTGAGACTGTATCCGTGTAAAACCAGGCAGCTGTGGATGGATATTCTTTTCTTTATGGAGGATTTCCGGATAGATAATATTTTTCAGGCCCATAAGATGATCTGGTCCTGCCAGGACTTGTAAAAAGGCACCATCGGAACACAGTACACGGCGAAATTCCTCTGGGACCGTCATAGCAAACATACACAAAACGCAGGAAAAGCTATTGTCAGGAAACGGTAGCTGGGCCGCCGTTGCCGTGAGCCAGAGTCCTTTCGGGTTACGCACAGCGGCGTAGCGAACGGCTTCTTTCGAAATGTCTACGCCAACACACTGCTTCTCCGGCAGCGCCTGAGATACCTTTGCCAGATAATACCCTTCTCCGCATCCCACATCCAAAAGTGGCCCCGAACCTGTGGCGCGCAACCATTTTACCAGCATCTGCACAATGGGCTCATAATATCCCCCGTCCAGGAATTCTTTTCTGGCTGCAACCATCTGTCTGGTATCTCCTGGGTTCTTCGAATGTTTTTGGTTCACAGTCAGCAAATTAACATATCCTTGGCGAGCAACGTCGAAACTGTGTCCTTTGACACAATACCACTGCCGCTCTCCAAGCTTAAGCACTTCTCCACAAACCGGACAAAGGATTCTCATTTTCTTCCTCTTATCTTTCCTGTTTTTTCTTATTTTACCCCATTGCCTCACTGACGTCAAATTTCTTCTGCTCCGTGGGTTTATGAATGAAAAAGGACCGTTTTCTTTTCAGAGAAAATTTCTGTTAAAGTATCAAAATGATGGAATCCATCTTTTACGGAAACCGTTCACTCGTTGAACAAGATCCAATTACAATTTCTGTATCTGGATCTTTTATTCCATGGCTCCTGGTGCTCCATCCCTCCTGTTTTGACAGGTCACTCTTTTTTACCAGCCAAACTGAAAACAGGCAGCCGATTTTCTCAGCTGCCCGTTTCTTTCTCTACAATATTTTCAAAATCACTGAATCTGGAAAATCCTATTGAGCGCTTCAACATCCTTTGCTTCCAACGGTTGGGTAAAGATGCCGCCGTATTCAAAGAAGCTGCCGCTCAATGCACTGTATTTCCAACTGTCCAACACCGTTCCATCCGTAAATTCAATACGAATGCCTCTTGTCCCATAAGTGCTTTCTCCGGAGGTCAGCTTATCCTTCTTTTCTGTGGAAAAGCTGTAAGAAAACCTTGTGTCATCCTCTGGATATTCTTCGCCTGCACCATAGCAGACGATATCTTTCACAATCTCGTAAATTTGCGATATGGTTTCCCGGTCCGTATAGGTATGCGTACCTATCTCATTCTGGATCGCGATTCCCTCCGGAGTCATATTGGCTTTGAACGGGCTTGTGGTAATTTGGACAATGTCCTCGGCACTGTCGACTCCGTATATGACAGAAAGCACATCTGCATATGTGTAGGTTTCCCCTGCTTTCATCTCAAAAGAAGTAAATTTCCAAAGGGTCAGAGCGCCGTCCGCCTCCCTGCGGATGAGATACTTCCGATTTGTCACCCCTTCCGGAAGATACCAGATACCGGCCGGGGCCACATAGTATTCTTCCCCCACATAGGATTCCAGTTTGTCTCCGGAGATTTGCACCTGCTCATACTGAGCGGTCCAACCGCCGACCGGAAGGGATGTGAGATAGGCCAGCGTATCGGCATTCTCCCTTTCCAGCATGGAAGAAAAATCGGAAGGTCTGGATAAGAAAAAGAAGCTCCCAACAAAAAGAAAACAGACGCAGGCCGCCAGTCCCCCCCATGTTACCCAGCGGGACTTTTCGCCCTGTCTGGACTGCCAGGCCTTTTGGATATCCTGTTCGTCCAGTTCTCCCAGCAGCTTATATAAGGTTTCCTTTGTCATAGTTCAAATCCCCTCTCCAGAAGATATTTACGCAGCTCCCCGCGCAGCCGGCAGAGCGTCATGGAAACTGCCCCTTCTTTCATGCGACAGCGAATGGCAATGTCTGCAATACTGGCAGTGTACCAATATCGCCAGATGAAGATGTTCTGTTTCCCCGGGGAGAGCCTATGTAGAAAATCCCGGATTGCTTTTACCAGTTCCTGGTACTCCATTTCCCGTTCCACAGTGTCTTTTCCGGACACACAGTCCGCCAATTCCGCAAGGACCGCCGGCAATTCTCCGCCCTTTCTCTTTTCAGCGGTACTGTACTTGTATCTGTTCAGTGATAAGTTTCTTGTGATTTTTCCTAAAAATACTGACAAAACAGAGGGCTTATGGGGCGGGATAGCATGCCACGCTTTTAAATAAGTATCATTGACACATTCTTCTGCATCCTCTTGATTTCCCAAAATATTTTGGGCGATCCTGCCACAATAGCTTCCGTATTTATTTGCGGTGATAGAAATCGCCTGTTCATTTCTGTCCCAGTATAACTGGATTATCTCCGCATCTTCCATTTGACTTCCCCCTTTCCTTTCCGCAAAACCCTCTCATCTATATACACAACTTTCGTACTCAAATCTCACAGAATTTTCCCAAAGATTTTTGCAAGACTATTATATCGCAACTTGAAATGTGCTCACAATACTGTCGCTCCCAGGAATACAGGAACGCTCTATATTCATTCACGAAGATACGGTCTGACATTCTATGCTCTTTCCCAGTACCAACCAGTACCTGAAGCTCCCTTTCTTTATACCGCTGTTTTAAAAGGAGACCCTGTTCCTCGGCAATACAGCCTGCTCATGATCTCATGACGGGAAGTTGCCATCTGCAATGTGGTTCTTCTTTCGGAAAAGCAACTCTCCTGAATCCCGCAATGGAAAGCCGCCATCCGCAATGTGGTCTGCTTTGGGAAAAACAACTCTCCTGAATTCCACAATGGAAAGCCGCCATCTGCAATGTGGTTCTTCTTTCGAGAAAAACAGCTCCCTGAATTCCACAATAGAAAGCCGCCATCTACAGCTTAAATCTGCTTTCGGTCAAAACAGCGGTTCTTCCTCCTCAACGCTGGACCTAACCGGATCCGCCTGTTTCCATCTCTTGGCAAAGAAAGCGGATTATGGTATATTAAAATTGTGAGAGGGTGTTTGCCCTTTTCCAATGAAGATTTCACCTTGTAGGCACAGAAAATCTTCACCTTTTTACGCGTGACCCCCCTCTTAACCCGTTTATGGTTTGTCTGTTATCTGTCAAATTTGTGAGGTGCTTTTATGAAACTTGCCATAGTCTATTTTTCTCAAACCGGCCGTACTGCTGCAATGGTCAAGCCTCTTACTGAGGGGATCCACAGCTTTGACTCTACCATTGAAGTTCGGGAATTTACAGTAGATCAGGCCACAAAAGATAACCCAGAAAATTTGGCCTATCTGGATAGCTGTTCCGGCATCATCGTCGGGACTCCCGATTATTGTGCCAGCGAATGCTGGCAGGTAAAACATTGGATTGACACCAGTGGTCTGAAATTTCCCGGTAAATTGGTTGGCTGCTATGCTACCTGCCAATATGCCGTAGGAGGTGCAGATGTAGCAATTCAAAACGTCTTAATGCAGCTGATTGTCAAGGGCGGTCTGGCTTATTCTGGTGGTGCTGCTTGCGGACAACCTTACATTCACCTTGGCCCCATCTGCTATGCAGGACACGAAGCGGAAGATGCTCAGCTCTTTTATGTCTTTGGCCAGCGTTTTGCTGCTCAGGCTGGCCGACTTGTCCTGTGATTGATAATGGAACAAATTAAACTTGGAAAATACCGTCACTATAAGGGCGGAGAATATCAGGTCTTGGCCCTTGCCACCCACAGCGAAACAATGGAAACAATGGTTGTCTATCAGGCTCTGTACGGAGAAAAGAAAATTTGGGTAAGGCCCGCTTCCATGTGGCAAGAACCCTGCATGCAAAACGGAGTCTTGGTCCCCCGCTTTACCTATTGGGAGAGTAACAATGAAAATCCTTATTGATGCCGACGGTTGCCCTGTAGTCGGTTTGGCAGTTGAACTGGCAAATTCCTTTGGTGTCTGCTGCACCATTTTATGTGACACGTCCCACACAATCTCTTACCCCGGGGCACAGACAAAAGTCTATGACAAAGGTGCCGACAGTGTGGATTTCGCTTTGGTCAATCAGGTAGAACCCGGTGATATCGTTGTTACACAAGATTACGGACTTGCTGCTATGTGCCTAAGTCGTCGTGCCATTCCTATCAGTCAGAACGGGCTAATTTATTCTGACGAAAATATTGATTCTCTGCTTCTGAGCCGGCACACAGCAAAACGAATTCGCAACGCCCGAGGACGTTTGAAAGGGCCACCCAAACGTACACCGGAACAAGATGATGCCTTTGCACAAGCATTTAAACAACTTCTCTGGCAACAAAAGAATTTACATGGCAATTTTCCAATCTAATGCCTTTGGAAAATGCTCGGCACCGTTTACAGATGTTGCCACTTTCCCTCAGGCAAAAATAGGGCTTAAAATCGGAGCAAGCATTTGCGCTTGCTCCGATTGCCATAACAGGTTAGCATCGACCACACCTCTTACTCTCAAACAGATCTCTGGTAACTATCTTCCAATTGAGCCAAAAGAAGTCAGATCCTATTTTGCAAATAAAATCAAAAAAAACATAAATTGCCTTGACATCTCCCCAGGAAGCTGCTATACTAGGATTGTAGTTAGTTATGACTAACTAAATTTATTGTCAAGAAGTTAGTTATAACTAACTATTGTGAGGTGTTATCTGTGTCTTTAGAGTCTACCCTGATAGAATACGGGGCCCCTACTCTGGCTGGTCTTAAACCAGCAAGCTTGTTTCGGTACTCCCCAACCGTTCCAGAGCTATTCCAGACACAGTTAGAAAGCATGCAAAAACAACTCTCTAGCTGTGGTATTGAGCTGGTGGTCCTCAAAACGTGTAAGAAAACGCGTTCTTATCTGCTATACATATACCGGCAGTCTGATTTAGCTGACCTTGTCTCCCTGCCAGAGATACAGGCTTTTTTGTATTCTTTACACTATGCATTTCAGGACAGCATTCCTTTTCTCATTGCGCAGTTGACTCAACGCCTGTGTTGTTCTCAGACGTTTCCTCACGAAATTGGCATATTTTTGGGATATCCGTTGGAGGATGTACAGGGATTTATGCAGCATAAAGGCAAAAATTATACCTATTGCGGCTATTGGAAATCTTACGGAGATCCTCAGGTTGCCAAGCGCCGGTTTGCAGCCTATCGCAGATGCACGAATATCCTGAGAAGTCGGTATGCCAACGGGACCCCAATTATGCACTTGGTCGTGGCAGCATAAACAGAAATTTTGGAAGAAAGGATGTTTTCATGAACAACGTTGCTGTGGTTTACTGGAGCGGCACAGGCAATACACAAAAAATGGCCGAAGAAATAGCCGCCGGAATCAAAGACGGTGGTGGTACAGTTCAACTAATGGAACCTTCTTCGTTTTCTCTGGAGCTCTTTTCCAGCTATCCTGTAGTAGCCTTTGGATGCCCTGCCATGGGTGCCGAAGTCTTGGAGGAAGAAGTGTTTGAGCCTATGTTTTCCCATCTGGAAAGTCATTTAACTGGAAAGAAGATAGCACTTTTTGGTTCCTATGGTTGGGGCGACGGTCAGTGGATGCGGGATTGGTGCGCACGCTGTCAGTCTGCCGGCGCTCAGCTGTATAATCCCGAAGGTTGTGTATGCAATGAAGAACCCGATATGGCTGATCTGGCAGCCTGCCATGACCTCGGCCGTCAGTTGGCCAATTGGTAATCCCCTATTATTTCTTTTTAATATACCTCCTCTACCCCTAGTCTGATTTCATTCGGTTTGGACCGCCGGTGGAATCCACACAAAGAGCGTACCGCAAATGCGGCACGCTCTTTTTCTCTCGGGATTCACTTTTTTTGGGCATGTTCTTTAATTCTTTGAAATGTTTCTTCACTCAGGTCGTGTTCCACCTTACACGCATCTCGTGCGGCAATCGACTCATCTACTCCCAAGTGTATAAAAAACTCTGTTAACAGGCGATGCCTCTCATAAATTCGTTCTGCAATTTTCCGACCAGAAGGCAACAAAGAGATCAAGCCGTCACCATTTACTTCAATATACCCGTTTTCGCGCAATTTTTTCATAGCCACACTGACACTGGGTTTCGTCACATCCAGTTCATTGGCAATGTCAATCGAACGCACAGAACCCTTCCGCTGTTGAAGTCTGAGAATGGCCTCTAAATAGTCTTCCGCTGATTCATAAATGTTCAAACTATCCCTCCTCTACCATCTATTCTTTAACACTAGCACACTCTTTCCCTTTTGGCAAGTGCTCTACTCGACAATTGGAAAAGAAATGATTATCCAGCTTCTAACGGGTCGCCATAGCTAACCATCACCCTATTAGAACGTATTCCTGTTATTTTTACATAGTATACAATAAAATTACAAAAAAGGAGGTCTATCGGTAATGTTTTCCTTTTTTGCCATGCTCCTACTGGTGTTCTTGGTAATTCTTCTATTAGGTTTAAAACGGTATCTCATGAAACTGGCTGCAGATATCTGTCTGGATGCTGATATTTCAGCTCCACAAATCGTGCCCGCCCTGGCTCGTGGTTGTTATCCGTATCAAATTGTTTTATCTGTCCCCGATCTCTCTTCCCTTTCTGCCTGCCAAATCGAGTTGGCTTTAAGCAGACTGGACGGTGTTTGGGCCGTTGCGAATCCAGACAAGAAAACGGTGCTGGTTCACATGCGAAAAAAACTTGGTGCCGATATTCTCTGTTCCACAATTGCGGAAACTGGCTTGACCGTTACCTGCACAGACGGTTCCTCCAAATGACATACTACTCTGCCGGTCTTTCTGCTTCCCCTGACCGTATCCTTCTATCTACGCACCCTTACTCTTTCCATTAAAAATTTCCCTTTGTCTGGCTCCCAAAATCAGCCAGGCAAAGGGATTTCTTCTCGACTTTTATGGACAACCGGCAGCCAAAAACATTTGGCAAAATTCCCAACTTTAATAGACTACCTTGCCAAGGCAAGAAAGCACCAATTCCGAAGCAAGTTTGCCGGTTTTATTTTTCTCATCCAAAATAGGATTGACTTCCACCATATCCACTGCCACCAACTTTTGACTTTCGGCCAAAAGTTCTACTGCCAGAAATGCTTCCCGTACTGTAAGTCCACTGTGTACAATGGTTCCTGTCCCTGGAGCGGCCTCTGGTGTAATTGCATCCACGTCAAAGCTCAGATGGATTCCCTGGGTACCTTTTCCGGCAATCTCCATCGCCATGGTCATGACCTCTTCCATTCCGTATTTATCTATGACATTGATGGGAAATACCGTAACCCCCGCTTCTTTCATTCGAATACGCTCAGCACAGTCAATATCTCTTCCGCCAATCTGGACACAGTTTTTTATATCCACAAATACCGGTTTCTGACCATAGGAGACCATACACTCAGGACCGTAACCACACACGGCCGAAAAGGGCATGCCATGCATATTCCCAGTTACGGTACTATCTTCATTGTTCCAATCTCCATGAGCATCAATCCAAATAAGTCCTATCTTCCCATAGTGTTTCGCCGTAGCAGAAACACTGCCAGCTGCAATGCTGTGATCGCCTCCCAATACCACCGGGAAAGCTCCTGCCTGCAAAGTCTCCATAACCGACGCATACAAGCGCCGATTGGCATCCATTACCTGCTCATAGTTTTTTAATTTATCTTTTGTTGCACCTCTGGGCAATTGTACAATATCTCCCTTATCTTTTACCGTATACCCCAATGCTTCTATGCCTTCCAACAGGCCACCATATCGAATTGCCATTGGCCCCATACTGACTCCCCGTTTAGACGCGCCAGCATCTAGCTGTACACCTACAATGTCAATTCTTTTTTTCTCCACAACAAATCCCTCTTTTCCTACGCTGACAAAATAAAGCGGCCCAGTCTATAGACTGCGCCGTTTCTTTTTTTCAATCCATCTGTCACACAGTCAGAAAATTCTCTTTGATCACCGCAGCACGGCTCTTTTCGTAAATTTCCTGCGCAGCTTCCATGACATCAGGATAGACTTTCCATATACAATTATACAGTATATTTTTAGCAATCGCAAGTCAAAACTTTTCGAGTAAGATTTCCCTTTTCGGGTATAGTAATACTAGTTATTTTCTGGAGGGTACTGTATGAACCAAACTGATACCATTCATTTACTCAGCCAATGTCAATCCGGGATCCAGATGGCTGTAAATGCCATTAATGACGTTCTGCCAGCCGTGGAAGATTCAAAATTGTTGGAAGAATTGTCTTCCTGTAAAGCAGAGCATGAACGATTAGGTGTCCAGACTCAAGAGCTTTTGGCCCAATTGCACCAACCGGAAAAATCGGCAAATCCTATGGCTCTGGGATTTTCCTGGCTTAAGACAAATATCAAACTGGCCATTACACCGGGAGATCACTGCGTAGCCGACCTCATAACAGACGGCTGCCATATGGGGATTAAATCCCTGCACAAATCCTATAATCGATACACCGGCGCTGGTCAACAAGCAAAACAAATTGCCCAGGATTTAATCCGTTCTGAATCGCAACTCACACAAGCCCTTGAGCCCTATTTATAAACACTGCCTTGTCTCGTCGCTCCATAACAATCCCCCAGAGAGTGGATCGCTCTCCGGGGGATTGTCTGTGTCATGGTATTTTGTTTCCGGGTATTTTGTAACAGAGTTTTCTTTTCCAGATTTTTCATTTGCGAATCCTGTTTTGAATAACCGTTGCAGAATTATGAAAGCCAAGTACTCTGTTACGGCTTTTCTGTATCCAGGTACTTTAAAAGCTGCGCAACTTGGGACTCACCAAAGACAAGTATTCCGTGTTCTTTCAGGCGCTGGGTTGCTACCCCATCTCCTTCACAAAGGGTCCCGGTAAAGCTACCGTCATAAATCTGACCGGAGCCACAAGCCGGGCTGCGTTCCTTCAGAATTGCCAAAGTGCACCCAAATAACCGGGCCAATGCCATCGTCTCCTGTGCGCCTTTTTCATAGGCTGCCGTGACATCCTGACCCAACTGGTTTTTCACGCCCTGTCCATTTCGCTCCGACGGACTCCTGGGTGTCGGCAATCCGCCCAAAATTTCTGGACAAACCGGTATCAAATGATATGTTTTTCCCAGTTCCATGACCTGTGCATTGGGTTTTCGCCCGCCGTCATACCGGCAAGCTACCCCCAAAAGGCAACTACTGACAAGGATTGCCGGTGGATGCGTCATAAATTTGTTCTCCATTCAGCCAGGCCCCCGTGAGGCTCTGTCCTTCATATTGCAGCTTCAAAGAAAAGAATGGGGCACCTTCTTGTAAAAGCCGGAGAAAAATTTTGTCTCCTTCCCATAAGTTCAGATGCAATAGCTGATCTTTGGCTACCCACTCCAAGTCTCCTTCGTCACAGGTAATCAGTTCCCCATCAAAGCCAGTAGCCGTGAATAAGTGCATATACTCCGTTGGCCACTCATTAGAGACAAACGTCACAATTCCACGGTACTGGTATTCTGTCAGCTTCAGCCCCGTCTCTTCTTTTGTTTCCCTTATAACACACTCTTCCGGGCTCTCCCCATCCCAAAACTTTCCGCCCACACCAATCCACTTATCCTGGTTGAGATCCTGTTGTTTTTTGACTCTGTGGAGCATGAGATAGCTTTCATTCTGTTCCACATAACACAACGTAGTATTGTAGTAGGGAGAAACCATTTTCTCTTTCTGCATCCGCATACTGTTCCCTTATGCCTTTTTCAGTACCGTTACCACTTCTCCCATATACATCGTGTGGAAATCACCTGCGGTATATTTATCATGAATCCGCTGTTCCTGGAATCCGGCGGGGTCAAAGTTTTGGCTGCTCATCTTTTTACAAACCAGGACCATTTCTGCTTCCTCAAAGTAGGGAGCTCCCTCTTCCGTAAAGGCCAACGTAAACCCACATTCTTTAATTTTATCAATATCTCTGCCGCTTTTACTGCCGCATAAGCTCATCTGTGCCTTGTATTCCGGGCCGAAGAAGCTCAACGTATAGTAGTCGTTGGCATCCATAAACTGGTGGGTATACCGCTGCGGGCGGACATAGACGGTACAAGCTGGAACTGCCCAAAGTGTTCCCAAGGAACCCCAGCTCACTGTCATAGTGTTGACGCCTTCCCGATTTCCCGCTGTAAGGAGCGGAGTTCCCTCCTCCATCAGTTTAAATATGTCCACATGTAATTCTTTGACCGGTACGCTTACCATTGCCATTGTCAAATGCCTCCTTAAAAAGTTTTCTACGGCTAGCATAGTCCAACATTGCCAAAAAGTCAATCGATACACCGCAAGGCAGAAAACGGACAAAAATTTCCCTGGTATTTGCCTGGAACCTTGGCCATATGCATGTATCGGGAGTGATGAAAATGCGATTAAAAACTTTTTTGAAACAAAATTTTCGCATACTATTATGTGTGTTCGCAATTGTTTTTCTCTTTACTGGTATCTCAGCATATTTTTCCTATACGGCGATTCCCACCGGCTCCTGGGGTCTCAGTTTCCGGGACGAGGGAAAAGTGCCCATTGGCAATGCCTCCCAGGCTGCCCTTCGCCAATACGATGCTGTATATGTCGGTGATTCAGAAGAACCGGTCATCTATCTTACGTTTGACGCCGGTTATGAAAATGGTTACATGGAACAAATTCTGGATGTTCTGAAAAAGCACAATGCACCTGCTGCTTTCTTTGTAGTAGGCCATTACCTGGAACAAAACCCAGAGTTGGTTAAACGCATGGTCGAAGAAGGGCATATTGTAGGAAACCACACCTACCACCACTATGATATGTCCAAAATATCTGACTTGCAGTCTTTCTCCCAGGAGTTGGAATCTGTAGCGGAAAAATATCAGGAAATCACCGGCGAAACTATGAAACCTTACTATCGTCCACCGCAAGGTGTCTATAGTGCAGATAATTTAAAAATGGCCCAATCTTTGGGATATCGAACCATTTTTTGGAGTCTTGCCTATGCAGACTGGTATCAGGATAACCAACCGTCCCAAGATCAGGCCTTTTCTAAACTAATTCCCAGGATACACAATGGCGCTATCGTACTGCTTCACTCTACCTCTTCCACTAACGCAGAAATTCTGGATTCCTTGCTCACCCAGTATGAGCAAATGGGATACCGTTTCGGCACTTTGGATGATTTATACGACACATAACTCATTCCTTCCGATTCACCCAATATTCTTGTCAAATGCCAGCCAAAGGCTGGCATTTGACATTCCCGCTCTGGCCGTTTACAATGGAAATATCTATGGTTTATTTACAAAAGAGGTAATTATGAAAAAGTTTTGGATAATGCTTCTGGTCCTTTGTCTTTTGGTAAGTCTGGGTGGTTCTGTTTCCTCAGCACCTGGGGATGAAAGCGATCCCGTCGTCAGTTTGAGTTATTTAGAGTCTGTTTTGCAACCCCAGCTGGAAACAGAATTTTCTGATTTAACCAACAAGGCCCTGAACAATACCTACCGGGAAAGTTTTCAAACGCTATGTCAAACGATTGGTTCATATAATCAAACAAATCAAATTGGGAATTCTTCCAACCAGTCCGGCAACGGAATTTTGCTTTTGAAGCAAGACGATATGTTAACGCCTTTGGCTGGAACGAAAATCATGGTGCAATCAGGAACCATACTCGTCAACACGGACTGCCTGATTGATGTTACCAATGGTCAGCCAGTCCGCCAGGGAGACACACTAAAAAAGGGAATCCTTTACATGAGTGGGGATTTGACTTCAGGTGGGCTTAACGTCACTTCAACTACTGCCGAAGTCTATGTATCCGGTGTCTACCAGCTTATGGCCAGTTCTCAAATCGATTATGGCTCCCTTGCTACCGCTTTGGACACCATGGGTTTATTCCAGGGAACAGGAACCTCCTACGATTTGGAATCTTCTGCCACGCGAGTTCAGGGACTGGTGATGTTCCTGCGGATTTTGGGAGAAGAAGAGCAAGCCCTTGCTTATACCGGCTCCCATCCTTTTACGGATATTCCCAAAAGCCACTGGGCGTATTCTTATGTGGCATACGCCTACCATAAAGGCTACACTACCGGTACCTCCGCCTCCCAATTCACGCCAAATGCCTCCATAACGGCCCAACAATATCTCACGTTTTTACTGCGTGCGCTGGGCTACCAGGAGGGAGCACAATTCACATATGCTTCTGTTTTACAGGACTGCGCTACTTTAGGCGTCTTTTCTGCCTCGGAAGTAAACCGTATGAATGGTGGATCTTTTCTGCGGGCTAAAATGGTCTATCTGTCCTATTATGGACTTTTTGGAGTTGACCAGGCTTCCCAAAAACTGCTTATGCAAAAATTAGTGGATTCCGGCGCAGTCTCCCAGGCAAATTTGTATACGGGAATTTGCAAAGTCTGTGGCAGCCGGATCGCATAGCCCTGTTTCCCTTCTTTCAAAAATTTTACTCTCCGTCGGCGCAGAGAAGTGGTAATTTTTTCTCTCCCTATGCACCAAATGACCGGTTCTGAATAACATGGAATGAGCGGAAAGCGCTCCGAAATTTTTTCAGGAGGTTCGGTTATGTCTTGTAATTCTTCCGGTTTTTGTGCATTTGGTAACAGCTGGTGGTGGATCATTATCCTGATCATCATCATCGTCCTTTGGGGTGGCAACAACAATTGCGGTACTTGCAGTTGCGATAACAACTGCGGTTGCGGCTGCTAATTGCCTTAGTCACATAATAAAGCGGTGGAACCAATCGGTTCCACCGCTTTATCGTTTCTCCTTTATTTCACCACATGGTACAAACGGATTAACGTCATAATCGACTGTTCTCTTGTATAACTTCCGGTAGGACTAAATTTGTTGTTGCCAACGCCGCCCATAACCCGTTTACCATTGGTGGGATCTTGCAATGCAGACACAAATTTTACGCCATCGAGATACCAGCTTGGTACGCTGTTTAAGTCCGCAAAGTTTACGCTGGATGCGTTGGGCTCTTCCAACCCCACCACATTTGCCAGCCGTGACAGCATAGTAGCCGCCTCCTGGCGAGTAATGGTTTGGTTCGGGCGGAAGGTCCCTTCCCCATATCCATTTACAATACCCAGGGCATTGGCTGCCAATACGGCACTGTCAGCGGTATCTGTGAAAGTTGCACTGCTGGTTGCCACATTTTTTTGCTGTAAATATTCAGAGATCGTTTGGCCGCTATAGGACTCTACAAAAGCTACAATCAGCTGGCAGAATTCTGCCCGCGTAATTGCCTTGTCATAGGCTCCCCGCAGACTTACCGGAATCAGGCCCGCTTCCATTGCCGTCATAATCTCCGGTTTGTAGGAAGACTGGTCGCTGATAACGTCAAACATAGACTGATGTCCGCCGCCTAAATAGTAGACGCTACTTCCTCCCAGGCCGTACCGGTTGACCATGGCAATTCTGTTCTTTACACCAGAAGCTGTCTCAAAATACACAATATGCTGATGACCGCTTTCGTCTACATAGGCAAAATGTGCACCGTCTTCTTCCGAATCCGTAATCAAGCTGCTACCATATTGAGACTGCAAACTCATAGCTTCTTCATAGGTAATATCCTCAGCTTCCACTGCCGTCGTATCATAATCAATGGCAATGGAACCCATGCCCAGAAGAACTTTTTCCGGCTCCATGGCGGTAGCACAGTACCGCAGCACCCGGCCAATGCGGACAATATTGCTCATATTCCCATAGGTTCTGCGGGAGGGATAGCTGGAATCGGGATAATCATCATACAAAATCACATGTACATAGTCCGAGACCTGACCAATGGTCTTGTAGTCATAGAAGCTGGCCGCTTCCTGCTCATCTGTGAAATATGCGCCCACTGTCGTCAACAACAATTTCCCCTGGCTGTGCAAAGCCTGAGACAGCTTTGTCAAAAGGCGGCTGTAGGAGGCACGCAGAGAAGCTCCGCCTGAGGTAATCTCAATTCCCATATTGACCCCGTCAAAACCGTTATTCTGCACAGAGGAAACGACGGTACTCACAAAACTGTCCATTGCCGCATCGGATGACAGAATACTGGCCACCGAATCGTTGGAGAATCCTCCATAACTATAGTTGATAATGCCGAGCAGGGCCAATTTCCCTGAGTCCTGACAATAGGACAGTACTTCATTGGTTTCCGGTTTTTCCAGATTGCACTGGAAAGTGCCGCCACTTTGCAAGTATCCGCAACCAACCGTGACCATGGTCACATCGTCTCCAGCTGCTTTTAAGTTGGCAATCTGGCTTGCAGTATCTTCCACATCCGCCACATAGTAAACATTGGTTTCTTTCATATGGGTCGTATCTGCCGCCTTTGCAGCCTTACTGGTGACACTCCCTGTGGGGATTTCATACTTCAAGGCATCTTTTCGGGCAATTTTTGCAGAAACGTTCATCCCCGGAGTGTAGGAAATCAGCCCATGATCTACTGCCACACTTAAATACAGAATATCGTCTGGGGAAAGTCCGTCTGTGCCGGTAAAGCTGTAAAGATTATTGGAATTGTAGCTGTACTTTCCCTTAGCGCGGCTTAAAAACTGTGCTGCAAAAGCCACTGTGACCGGCTGTGTCCACGAAATCTTACTGGGCGTTATCGTCCCCTTTTCCACTTCTGCCTGGACATATTTGGCACACCAAGCAGATGGCTGCTTCCCATTCTTGTCCGTAGCCGGCGTGTTGCTGGAGCCATCACCGTAGTAGGAATAGGCATAAATAATGGCTATAAATTCCTCCACTGTCATATTGGCACTGGGGTTATTCTGTAAATTAAAATGGGAATCCGAATATTTTTTCAAAAAATATTCCATATTCCAGTTGGCTGCCGAGGCTGGCGTCGTCAATGCAGGAATCAACCCCAATAACAAACTCACAACCAAGAGCCAACAACCAATTTGTTTTCCAAGAGAACTTGTTTTCATCAAGCTCCCCTCCTTTCTCATCTCTGACAATTATTATGCAAAGATTCCCATACTGTGTCAAGAATGCTTTGTGCATTGCTTGACAAAACCTCTGCTGCTTTTTACCATAGTTTAAATGGAGGCGGTTTTATGCGGGTTGTTGTATTACTGGAGAATACGGCTTCTTCCTCTGCAATGCGTATCTGTCACGGGCTGAGTCTTTATATTGAAACCGGCGGCATCTCCTTTTTGCTGGATATGGGGCCAAACGCCATGTTTGCACAAAACGCCCAAAGTTTGGGGGTTGATCTGTCCCAGGTGCGTTTTGCCGTTGTCTCCCACGGACACTATGACCATGGTGGCGGTGTGGACGTATTTCTCCGGCGCAATGGACAAGCACCGGTCTATATACGCCCTACTACTTTTGCACCTCACAACTATCTTGGTAAACCAGTCGGTCTGCGCAGTACTTTGAAAACCCATAAACGTTTTTGTATCGCCCAGTCTGTGCAGGAATTAACCCCGAACGCGCTTTTGTTTTCACAGGTTGCTCCGGACTGTCTGTGCCCACCGGACTTTTCCCTCTTTCAGGAAGCCTCTCAGCCGGATCTATTCCATCACGAACATAATCTTTTGCTGACCGAAAGAAACACGCTTTTCCTGTTCGCCGGTTGTGCCCACTGCGGAATTACAGCAATTGTAAACCGTGCCAGCCAACTGGCCGGGAAAATGCCTGACTATGTCTTTTCCGGATTTCATCTCGCCAACTGTCAGGATCCTGCTTATTTGACCCGTATCGCCAATGCGCTTATCTCCACGGGGGCTCAGTTTTATACCGGTCACTGCACTGGCCCACTTGCCTATGCTCACTTACAACAGTATCTGGGAACCCAGCTGCTCCCTATGACTGCCGGAATGGATCTTCTGATATAATTCCAAGCTCCTGGTACCCGACTGATTCTCTTTTCCGTCTATCCCCGCAAGTTTCAAATGACAAGTTTCCTTGATATGGTCACGTTTTCCCTGAAGCAGACCTCCTTAGCCATTATTTTGTCTTTTACCACTGCCTATTTGGCAAGTATCTTTATACACAGTTTTCTATCGGATAGAATTGCAAAAGAGATTTTAGAACCAGAAGCGCCCTGGGTCTTTTTTGCCTCCTATGCTTTCCGGTTCCCAGGTATTGGGTTTTTGTCAATACAAAAGGTAATCTAATAAAATAAGGTCTGTATCGGGACAGAAGTCTCCATACAGACCTTATTTGCTTTTCTATGCGCCCCGCTCTTCCAAAGGCACGTATGGCAGATTCCTTTCTACAGCTCTGTAGGCCGGCCGTATAATCCGACTGGCTGTCGTCAGCTCCTCTATCCTATGGGCACACCAACCAGTCAGGCGGGCAATAACAAACAGAGGTGTAAAAAGTTCCTGAGGAATTTGCAGCATTTGATAAACCAGCCCGGAATACATGTCCACGTTCGCACAAACGGGAAGTGATCTTCTTCTGGATTCCATAACTAGTTCAGAACCAATCCGCTCAATTCCTTCCATCAGTTCCAAATCGGCCAGCATTCCGTTCTTTTGCGCCAAAGTCCGGGCATATTCTTTGACAATCACTGCCCGTGGGTCTGATACGGTGTACACCGCGTGCCCAAGCCCGTAAATTACGCCGCTTCCATCTCCCGCTTCTCCTCGCAAGATTTTTTGCAGGTAGCAACGAAGCTGATCGTCATTCCATGGGTCCTTGACATTGGCTTTTACGCCTTCAAACATCTCCATGACTTTTTTATTGGCGCCTCCGTGTAGCGGACCTTTCAAAGACCCAATGGCTGCAGATATGGCACTATACGTGTCAGCTCCTGTGGAGGAGACAACCCGGCAGGCAAATGCTGAGTTGTTTCCTCCTCCGTGTTCGGCATGGAGCATCAGCATCATGTCCAGAAGTTTTGCCTCTTCGTCGGTATAACATTTGTCACGCCGCAAAACCCGTAAAAAATTCTGCGCAGTAGACAATCCACCCTTAGGATTGTGAATGTACATGGACTTGCCATCAATGTTATGACGCTTTACCGAATAGGCATTGGCCACAATCACTGGTACGCGAGCCAGAAGTTCAATGGACTGCCGCATGACATTTTCCAAAGAAGTATCATCCGGGTTTTTATCATAGGCATAGAGTCCCAGAACACTCCGCGCCAGCATATTCATCACAGACGAACTGGGTGCCCGTAAAATTACATCTTCAAAAAATCCCCCGGGCAAGCGACTGGTCTGAGACAACACTTCCTGAAATACTGCCAATTGTGCTTTCGTCGGCAGTTTCCCGAACAGCAACAAATAGGCAACCTCTTCAAACCCAAAAGTATCCTTTTGCCTGTGGGATTTGACAATCTCACTCATATTGATGCCCCGATAGTAAAGCCGACCATCTGTTGGTACCCGAGCGCCATCTTCCATATAGTATCCCTGGACACTGCCGATTCGGGTTATACCCGCCACAACGCCGGTCCCATCCGAATTGCGAAGTCCTCGTTTTACGTTCTGATCCAAAAATAGCTCTGCCGGAATAGTATACTCCTCTCTGGCATGCTTGCACAATTCGTCAATCGCATTCCGTAAATCCAGTTCCACATAGTTCATGGTTCCTCAGGCCTCCTTTGCGCGTTAAAGCGATTATAGCAGCCGCATTGTAATTTTGCAAGATTTTTTTAAGATTTTGCATTTTACATATTTTATTTCGTATTTTTTACTTAGTTTTTGTAAAAAATGAATTATTTCATTTTTACAATTTCATTTTTTGGTCTTTGGCTCTTGTAAACCTCCCCAGAACATGTTATAGTGTCGATATATACTACGAAATGCCACATTGGAGAGGAGATTCCCCATGATTACCTTATTGGCCACAGGCGCCATTCTCCGGGGAGGGGTCCCGGTAACAGAACCTGGCGAAAACTCGTCAGGAAGGCAAAAAACCATGGCATATCAGATTCTAAATCGCCATACCTGTTCCCCTTCCACCCAACAGCTGAAACTTCGATTTGACAGTTTAATTTCTCATGATATTACCTATGTTGGAATTATTCAAACAGCCCGGGCCAGCGGATTGGATGCCTTTCCCGTCCCATATGTGTTGACCAATTGCCATAACAGTCTGTGTGCGGTAGGCGGTACGATCAATGAAGATGACCATGTATTCGGTCTCTCAGCCGCAAGGCGGTATGGTGGTATTTTCGTTCCTGCCAACATGGCCGTAATTCACCAGTTTGCCCGCGAGATGATGGCCAGCTGTGGATCTATGATTTTAGGCTCTGACAGTCACACCCGCTACGGCCCCTTGGGTACCCTGGGAATCGGGGAAGGTGGTCCGGAAATCGTCAAGCAGCTTCTGGAAGATACCTATGACATTACACCTCCAAAAGTAACTCTGGTATATCTCACCGGTTCTCCCCGACAGGGTGTGGGGCCTCACGATGTTGCCATTGCACTGTGTGGTGCCGTGTATAAAACAGGTTTTGTAAAAAATCAAATTCTGGAATTTGTCGGGCCCGGTATTAAAAATTTATCTATGGACTATCGTTTTGGTATCGATGTGATGACCACGGAAACCGCTTGTCTCAGTTCTATTTGGCAAACAGATGATACCGTCTGCGCCTATTTGACTGCCCATGGCCGTCCGGAAGCTTATCAGCCATTGGCTCCTCAGGAAGGAGCCTGTTATGATCAGGTAATCCAAATTGATCTGGATACCATAGAACCCATGGTAGCCCTTCCGTTCCACCCTTCTGAAAGTTTTACCATTCGCCAATTACAGGAAAATCCAGGTGATATTCTCCGGGAAGTAGAGCTACGTGCCCATGAACAGATGGGCGGAAAAGCAGAGCTCCATTTGGTAGATAAACTCCAAAATGGCAAACTGGTTTTGGATCAGGGGATTATTGCCGGTTGTGCCGGTGGTATGTTTGAGAACATTGCAGAAGCTGCCGCCATTCTGAAAAACCACAGCATTGGAGACGGTTACTTCTCTCTTTCCGTCTATCCGCCCAGTATTCCAGTCAATTTACGTCTGGTTCAGTATGGGCAGGTGGAAACTCTTTTGCAAAGCGGCGCACTCATAAAGCCTTGTTTCTGCGGACCTTGCTTTGGAGCCGGAGAAGTGCCAGCCAACAATGGTTTATCCATTCGGCACACCACCCGAAACTTTCCCAACCGCGAGGGCTCTCGTCCCGCAGACGGACAGCTCAGTGCCGTTATGCTTATGGATGCCCGCTCCATTGCTGCAACCGCCAGAAATGGCGGTGTCCTGACCGCTGCCACAGAGGTAGCGTACACCTCCAGTCCTTCCCTTGCTCCTGCGTTTGACGGTACTTGTTATCAGCACCGATGCTATTTTGGATTTGGGAAACCCGACCGCCAGGTCTCTCTTCGATTTGGCCCTAATATTACCGAATGGCCTTCTTTCCCCGCTTTATCGCAACATTTGCTGGTTGCATTGGCCAGTGTTATTCGAGACCCGGTAACTACGACCGACGAACTGATTCCTTCCGGGGAAACTTCCTCGTATCGCTCCAACCCCATAAAGTTGGCAAGTTTTGCCCTGTCTCGCAGAGATCCGGCCTATGTAGGCAGGACGGAAGCCATCCAGGAGCTGGAAGCTCAACGGGCCGGGGGCACCCCTCCTGCCTCTTTACTGGCCGCTATGGATCTACTGGGGCTTCCCCATTCTACCTTGGAGACCACCCACTTCGGTTCTGCAATCTTTGCCAATAAACCTGGCGACGGCTCTGCACGGGAACAGGCAGCTTCCTGCCAGCGTGTCCTAGGTGGGTGTGCCAATTTCTGCTACGAATATGCCACCAAACGCTACCGTTCCAATTGTATCAACTGGGGCATGTTGCCGTTTACTGTGGAAGATCCTTTCCCGGGCCAGTGTGGAGATTTCCTGTTTATTCCAGATATCCGCCAGGCTGTCCAAACGGGGGTTACGCAAATTCCCGCAAAACTGATCCACGACCAAGAAGTTCAGGATATTACGCTGTATCTGACAGACCTGGATTCCACGCAACGGGAAATTTTACTGGACGGCTGCCTGATGAACTGGTATGCTGCCGGCAGAAAGTGAGGCCAATATGAAGAAAATATCCATGAATCCCATTGCCGAACTGGATGGAGATGAAATGACCCGTATTCTCTGGCAAATGATCAAGGAAGAGCTTCTGCTTCCCTTTGTAGATTTGCGTACGGAATACTATGACTTGGGGCTGCCCAATCGGGATAAAACCGATGACCAGGTCACAATTGAGGCTGCAAATGCTATATCTCGTCTTCAGGTCGGCGTAAAATGCGCCACGATTACCCCTAATCAGCAGCGGGTAGAAGAATATGGCCTAAAAGATATGTGGAAAAGCCCCAATGCCACCATCCGTGCAATGCTGGATGGTACTGTTTTCCGGGCACCCATCGTAACGAAAACCATAAAACCCTACATTCCCAATTGGAAAAACCCCATTACCATTGCCCGCCATGCCTATGGCGACATCTATAAAGCTGTAGAGTATCGTGTCCCTGGACCAGGAAAAGCAGAGCTGGTATTCACGGGGGAAGATGGTCGGGAAACCTATCGCCAAACTGTCTTTGACTTTACCAGCCCCGGCATCCTGCAGGGGCAACATAATCGGGATGATTCTATCTGCCATTTCGCCCGGAATTGTTTTTCCTACGCCCTGAATACTAAGCAAGATCTTTGGTTCTCTACAAAAGACACGATTTCTAAACAATACGATCAGACTTTCAAAATGATCTTCCAGGATATATTTGATCGAGAGTATAAAACTCAGTTTGAAAGTGCCGGGATTTCCTATTTCTATACGCTCATTGACGACGCAGTCGCAAGAGCTGTGCGCTCGGAAGGTGGGTTCATCTGGGCCCTAAAAAACTATGATGGCGACGTTATGAGCGATATGGTCTCTACCGCTTTTGGTTCTTTGGCCATGATGACCAGCGTCTTAGTCAGTCCCTCGGGATGCTATGAATTTGAAGCCGCCCATGGAACCATTACCCGTCACTATTACGCCTATCGAGAAGGCAAAGAAACCTCTTCCAATCCCATTGCCACCATCTTTGCCTGGACCGGAGCCCTTCGACAGCGGGGTCTTCTGGATGGCAACACACCGCTTTACCGATTTGCCAATTTACTGGAAACAGTCTGTATTGAAACTGTAGATTCTGGAGTGATGACGAAAGATTTAGCTGTGTTGGCAGGACCAAATCATACCTACGTCAATTCTCTTAATTTTTTACAGGCAATCCGTCAAAATCTGACTACAGCTTTGGAAACATCCTCTGAGGACCTCTGGGGCAATTCCTGAATTTTACCAGGTGGACCATCTTTGAAACCGGCAGGCATACAAAATTTTCCAAGTGCAGCCAAAAAGAAAAGAATTCCCACAGAACTTTGGGTTCTGTGGGAATTCTTTTACAGCTTTTCAGAAATAAATTGTACTTACAGAGCGTTTTTTGCAGTCTGCACCAGTGCGCCAAAAGCGGCTGCATCTTGAATGGCCAGCTCTGACAAAGATTTACGGTTCATTTCAATACCAGCCTTCTTTAGGCCGTTCATAAACCGGGAATAGTTCATATCGTAAGGAGCTACCGCAGCGGAAATTCTGGTAATCCACAGTCTGCGGAAATCTCTTTTCTTCAGGCGGCGGCCAGTGTACGCATAGACACCAGACTTTTTCACAGCCTGCTTGGCCATTTTAAAATGAGTAGACTTGGAACCCCAGTAAGACTTTGCCAATTTCAGGGTCTTATTTCTTCTTTTACGCGTCATCATCGCGCCTTTTACTCTTGCCATTTCTATATCCTCCTATATGTGGTACAATCTCTCGATTATTTGTAAGGGATCATCAGCTTTACGGTTGCTTCGTTGGTAACATCGGCATAGCCGTTTTTCCGCAGATTTCTCGTACGCTTGGTGGTCTTTTTGGTGAGGATATGGCTCTTATACGCATGGGCTCTTTTTACCTTACCGGTTTTCGTCAAATTAAATCTTTTTTTCGCACCACTGTGGGTTTTGAGTTTAGGCATCTTGGTACTCCTTCCGTATTACCCAGGTTAGCTCCTGGATTATTTTGTATTTTTAGGACTCAAAAACATGGTCATATGGCGACCGTCAAGTTTGGGGTTTTTTTCTACGGTAGCAACCTCAGCACAGGCTTCGCCAAACTTCTTTAAAAGTTCTTCGCCGATGGATGTATGGGCCATCTCCCGGCCACGGAACCGAACCGTTACTTTGACTCGGTTGCCCTCTTTTAAGAACTTCTGGGCATTTTTCAGTTTGACGTTGAAATCGTTGACATCGATACTGGGAGACATCCGGACTTCCTTAATCTCCACAACGTGCTGATTCTTTTTGGCTTCCTTTTCCTTTTTGATCTGCTCAAACCGGAATTTACCATAGTCCATGATCTTACAGACTGGTGGGACAGAATTGGGCGCAATTTTTACCAAATCCAAATCCTGCTCCTCTGCAAGACGCAGGGCTTCAGCCGCAGACAGAATACCAAGCTGGCTGCCATCGGGGCCAATCACCCGAAGCTCTTTGTCACGAATTTCCTCGTTTAGCTGATGTTCTAATTTACCGATGGTAAAGCACCTCCAAAAATCAAAGTGCGGATGCCAAGAAGCACCCGCACATAGAGCCACTGAATCGTAAGCTTACCATGTTAACCTCTTTGCACATTTGCTGGAGGTGAGTTGCGGTGCTACCGCTCCTACTTTGTTGATCGCATGTTATTTTACTATGAATTCATATCAGTGTCAAGAACTATTTCACTTTTTCTTCTTTTCTCACGGGATTTGGAAAATCGGTAAATTGGGGGCTGCAATAGTAAACAGGATCAGACACATAGCATAAATGGCATTGCAGGTAATGAGCGCCCCCAGATCCTGTCCGTAAGGCTGCACGTAGGTTTTTCGCCAGAAAACGACAAAACCAAACGCCAGCGCCAGGTAGTACAGGACAATATCGAATACGAGGCCATGAACGGCAAAACCACAGCCTAAGACATAGTAAAAGCTAAGAAGGACAATGGGCATAAGCAGTTGCGCCAACAAAAGCCCGCTCCAGGCCCGCAGAGGCTCTTTCGTTTTCTGAGCTAAAATTCCTCCACACAATAGAAATGGCCAGTAGAGCAATTTTAAATGCTCCCACACACTTTCATTGACGGGTGCAAATAATCCTACAAGCGGAATTGGCCACAGTGGATACAGAAAATGCAGCCCTGTCCCTAAAAGTGCCGTCGCTATTGCTACTAGGATCCAGCATTTTTTCATATACAATCCCCTCCATCATAGTCTTATGATGAAGAGGCCAGGATATGCCTATAGAAAAGATAACCCTAAAAAACGCTCATGAATCACATGAACCGCCCGATCCCCATCTTCCTTATTTACCAATACAGAAATCTTAATCTCACTGCTTACTACCTGATGGGTTTGAATATGGGCCTGGTATAACGCCTGGAACATTTGTGCGCCTACTTCGGGATTTTCTGCCATGCCGGCTCCTACTACAGAAACTTTACTGAAGCCATCATTGACTTGTAAAGAACGATATCCCAACTGTTCCTGATTGTGTTCCAAGAGTTCCAGACACAAGTCCAAAGCCTGCTGGGGAATTGTAAATGCCACATTGCTTTCCCCTGGGGAGCTTTCCCATAACGATACCATATCTGCAACCAATTTGTGTTTTGCCATCAGCGACAATAGATTACTGAAAGCATTCGGCCCCTTATCCAGTGCCTGCAGTGTCACCTGAACAATATTGGAATCCTGAGCCACGCCACTGATGTGCAGTCCCTCAATATTGGCTACCTCTTTCACAACCGTTCCCGGTTTTCTGGAAAAGCTGGAAAGCACTTCTATGGGCACTTCATATCGTTTCCCCATTTCCACTGAGCGATTATGAAGTACCTGTGCCCCTAAAGAAGCCAGCTCCAACATCTCATCGTAAGTAATCTCTTTGAGTTTCTGTGCTCCGGGTTCCTTTCTGGGATCTGCAGTGTAAACCCCATCTACATCGGTATAGATTTGACAGACATCTGCCCCCAAGCCGATGGCCAAAGCCACAGCTGTGGTATCAGAACCACCGCGGCCCAAAGTGGTAATATCTCCAAGTTGGTTGATTCCCTGAAATCCGGCTACCAGAACAATCCGTTTTTTATCCAACTCTTTTCGTACACGACTGCCGTCAATTTTCCGAATTCTGGCCGAAGAATAGGTACTGTTGGTAGTCATACCTACTTGCCATCCAGTAAGGGAAATTACGGGGAATCCCATTTTCTCAATGGCCATTGCCACCAATGCAATGGATATTTGCTCCCCGGTAGAAAGCAGCATATCCAATTCTCTTTTGGATGCTGCCGGGTTAATCTCCTGTGATTTGGCAATCAGATCATCCGTGGTATCTCCTTGGGCGGATAAAACCACAACTACTTCATTCCCTGCCTGATAAGTATCCGTGACAATTTTAGCCACATTAAAAATTCTATTGGCGTCAGCGACAGAACTGCCGCCAAATTTTTGTACAATCAATGCCATAGTCATCCTCCAATCGAACTGGCGATGATACCACATTTTATGCCGGCTGTAGTTAAAATGGGCACTGCCATAGCACCAAATTTCCACTTTTTTCGGTGGTAATTTCCCCAGTTGCCCATCCCCAAAAAGGCCCGCCGAACCTTCCCATCAGGTCCGGCGGGTCGGGTCTACTCACACAAAATCTATGGTCTTCTATTGCGTATTTGCCATGGCATAAATTCTCAGAATATCCGCAAAGTCCAATTTTACAAAGGACCCAATTGTCCGACTCTTATGGTAACTACAGCGCTCAGCCAACTCTTCCAATTCCTGCCGGGAAAGGCGGCCTGCTGGCAACTGGTCCAAGCCTGTAGGCATTCCCAGCTGTCGAAAATATGCCTCAGTTTTTCCGATTCCTTCCAAGGCCAGCTCTTCTGCGGACCCACCTGTCAACCCCCAGACTGTTTTCGCATAGCGGGCAAACCGCAAGGGATTCTCCCAGTACACATATCGGGCCCAACTCCCCCAAATTGCTGTCAGGCTAGCCCCGTGAGCAACCCCATACTGTGCACTCAGAGCATGCCCCAATTGATGGGGGGCAAAATCCACTTTATTCCCCAGACCTGTCAATCCATTGTGAGATAAGCTGCCACACCACATGATTTCACTCATAGCTTTATAGTTATGGGGATCTTTCTGTACCTGCACACCATATTGAATTACCGTCCGCAGTAGCGCTTCTGCCAAGGCGTCTGTAATACCGTCTTCGGGATTGGGCACAAAATATCGATCCAAAGTGTGCATCATAATATCTGCTACACCACAACCAATTTGATCAGGCGGTAAAGTGGAAGCCAAAACCGGATTTAAAATCGCAAATAAAGGCCGGTTCAACTGACTGGTCAGTCCACATTTCCTTCCAGTCTCTTCATTCGTCAAAACCGCAGAATCACTGGTTTCACTTCCTGCCGCCGGAATTGTTAAAATTACCCCCATGGGGGTGGTTTTCTGTAAAGTCTTCTCTTTTGCCCAAAAGCTCCAAATATCCTCCTCCGGATTGGCCAAACCATGGGCAATTGCCTTTGCTGTATCCAGACTGCTTCCGCCGCCAATTCCTAAAATGAAATCGGTTCCCTCCTGGCGCGCCAGTGCAATTCCTTCCCGGGCATGGGCTAAGGTGGGATTGGGCATAGCTCCGCCAAACAGTATGGTCTGTAACCCCGCATCTTCCATTTGATGACGGATTTTTTCCAGGAGGCCAGATTTTATCACACTGCCACCTCCATACACCACAAGAACCTTGTGCCCTCCAAAAGATTTAATGAGCCGGGACGTTTGATTCTCAGCATTTTTGCCAAAAATAACTTCAGTCGAAAGGCAATAGGTAAATTCATTCATAGCGTTTCCTCTTATCCCGCCAAGACTTCACTGTGAAGTACACCGTGAATACCGTCCATCTGCCGCAAAAGTTCTTCTACAGAACAATTCAGATCCGTTGTCTCCGCTGAAATGGTAACCATGGCAGACCCACCGGAGGGGATTGTCTGGTTAATCGTCAAAATATTGGCGCCACAGTTGGCAAAAACTGCCAGTACAGCGGAAAGGACACCAGCGGTATCCAATAGATGTACCTGGAATGTGATGATTCTTCCCGCCATAAGATTTTGAAAGGGTGCGATCGCATCCCGATATTTATAAAATGCACTACGGCTGATATCTACCGCTTTCGTCGCCTCATGAACAGTCCCAACTTCGCCGATCTCCAACATTCTTTTTGCTTCTGCTACTTTTAAAAACACAGATGGGAGTGCATCTGCCTCCACAATATAGTACTTGGGTGACTTTTTCATGAATTGCTTCCCCCTTATATCCTGTGTGGTTTACTAATTACTGTTAGTTTAGCATGTCTTGATAGGAAACGCAACGATTTTCCATTTTCCCAAATTGCCCTTCCATCTTCCGTTTTGTTCCCCTGGACACTTATGGTAATACGGCGAGATCCGGCTGTGTCTTTATCCCATTCAGAAAGGAGGTACCTTATGGAATCCAAGCAACTCCTCATTTCCATATTCCGGACTTTGGCATTTTTACTTGCCATCTGGATTGGCATTGTTTTTCTGCTTCCTATTTTTCTCCCCTTTCTGATCGGATACTTACTGGCTCTTGCCGTAGAGCCTCTGGTGCGCCGGATTGGTCAACATACCCATATCCCCCGCTGGCTTTGTTCCATCGTCTGTGTTGCAGGACTTTTGGGTATTCTTGGTACTCTGATCTTTTTCTTGTGCCGTACGATTTGTACCGAATTTGTATCCTTTGTCCGCCAGATTCCCGCCCTGACCGCCTCGCTGGCGCAGCCCATGGAGCGTCTGAAGCTTTGGCTTCTGGATATTGCCGGGCGCTTTCCCGATGGGCTCGGCGAAGGTTTGCGCCACGGAATTCTGGAGATTTTCCAGAACAGTTCCTCTCTTGTGGAATCTGCCTACCCCAAACTGTTTTCCTGGGCCACTTCCGCATTGACAGCCCTTCCGGACATTTTTCTGTTCCTCATTACTACCATTTTATCTAGCTTTATGATTTCTGCCGAGCTGCCTGTTATGATAAGTTTTATCCGCAAAATTACACCGGGGCACTGGATGGGAAAAGTGCAGCATGTGGCACAGCAACTGAAAGATACACTGGGCGGTTGGCTCCAAGCCCAACTGAAGCTTATGGGGATTACCGCCTGTTTGCTCACCTTCGGTTTTATGATTCTTAATCTGCAATTTCCCCTCCTGTTTGGGATTGCAATTGCACTGATTGACGCTTTGCCGATTTTTGGAACCGGCACAATTCTCATTCCCTGGGGATTGATTATGTTCATAAGAGGTATGCCCCGGTGTGGCCTGGGGCTTATTGTTCTATATGGCGTGACAGCCTTGACCCGCGCTGCTCTGGAACCTCAGATGCTGGGCCGGCAGATTGGCTTAAATCCATTGTTGACACTTGTGGCGCTCTATGCCGGCTATCACCTTCTGGGAATTCTCGGAATGATTCTCTTTCCTATTGGCGCTTTGCTGCTAAAACAGATTTGGGAGCGGGCCCCCAGAAAACGATAAGTTGCAATCTGTATCACCTCCCGGTACAATAGAGTCCCGGGAGGTGTTTTCATGGATCTTTTTTGCACAGCCCAACGTTCCTGTAAATTGCTTTCTATTTTACGGGGGGAATTGGGTCTTTCTGCTTCTTTGGTCTCACGGCTGAAATATCAGAATGCGTTGTTTGTCAATGGCATACCTGCCCATACCAACCATCTGATTGTGCCAGGGGACCATATTTCCGTAAGAATCCAGGAACAAAGCCCGGCCTTCCCGCCAGAAGAAGGTCCTCTTCAGATTCTCTACGAGGACGAAAGCCTTCTGGCTTTGGATAAACCCCCTGGTTTGCTCATTCACCCCACCTTTTATCAGCAAACCGGAACTCTGGCCAACCGGGTTCTTGCCTATTATGAAAAGACGGGTCAGCCGTGCGCGTTCCATCCCGTCAGCCGACTGGACCGGGATACTTTCGGTGTAATCCTTTTGGCTAAAAATTCGCACATTCATGCATTATGCTGCCAGCTGCTTCAAAAGCGTCAGCTGAGAAAAACATATGAGGCCTTGGTATTCGGACAGCCAATCCCTGGTCAAGGAATCTGGGATATCGGAATTCGTCGGGAGGCACCGAATAGTCTCATCCGTGTGGCGGATCCTGCCGGGCAAAGTGCGCAAACCCGTTATGCCGTCAAACTTACCTGCGGACCAAGCAGTGTCCTAACCTTGTCTCCAATCACTGGGCGGACTCATCAGCTTCGGGTTCACTGCCTCCATTACGGTGTCCCCATTCTGGGTGATCCCCAGTACCACACCCAGGAATCATCGGCACTGTCTCAGCAATTGGGGCTGAGTTACCAGATGCTATGTGCCAGAAATCTGGTATTTCCCCATCCTCTGGACCATAAAATTCTGGAACTTACCAGTAAGCAGCCGTTGTTTTTGCCAGAATTCGAAAAAAATCCCTTTCCCCCGTTGAGTCCTTGCAAAAAACGTTGTATAATCAAAATCGCAAGTATTGTGGGCCAAGACCTGCAAAGTATGGAGGTTACGAATATGTTTGAAAAGCTGATTGACTCTTTGAAAGCAAAGCGCCGCACCATCGTGTTTACGGAAGGCCCTGATGCCCGTATTCTGGAAGCGGCTACCCGGCTGAAGAAAGATGATCTGATGGATATCATTCTGGTTGGCAATGTAGACGAAGTCACCGCAGCTGCCGCTAAGGGTAACTTTGACATTCAGGGCATGGAAATCCTGGATCCTGCTACTTATGCTGGCATGGATGAAATGGTAGCCAAGATGGTAGAGTTGCGTAAGGGCAAAATGAGCCCCGAGGAATGCAGAGCTGCCCTTTCCAAAGGCAACTATTTTGGCACGATGCTGGTAAAAATGGGAAAAGCTGATGCACTTTTGGGCGGCGCTACCTACTCTACAGCCGATACGGTACGTCCCGCTTTGCAGCTGGTTAAAACCAAACCCGGTGCTCACCTGGTCTCCTCTTCCATTATCCTCTATCGGGAAGGTGCCAATGGCCCGGAAAAGCTGTGCATGGGCGACTGTGCCATTAACATCGACTATGAAGACACGGTAGACAAGGACGGCAATGTGGTGGTTTCCGCTGCACAAAAGCTGGCTGAAGTAGCCATTGAGTCGGCTAAGACTGCCCAATTCTTCGGAATTGATCCGAAAGTTGCCATGCTCAGTTATTCTACCAAAGGTTCCGGCAAAGGCCCCACGGTAGATCTGGTACGTAATGCCACTGCTGTGGCCAAGGAAATGGCCCCGGAACTGGCAATTGACGGTGAAATGCAATTTGATGCTGCCGTTTCCCCTGTAGTCGGACAGTTGAAGTTCCCTGGCTCCAATGTAGCTGGTTATGCCAATACCTTTATTTTCCCCAACATCAATGGCGGCAATATTGGTTATAAAATTGCCCAGCGGTTGGGTGGTTTTGAAGCTTATGGCCCCATTTTGCAGGGTCTCAACGCGCCCATCAATGACTTAAGCCGTGGATGCAACGCAGAGGAAGTCTACAAAATGGCCATTATCACCGCAGGCATGGCATAACGGGCTTCTGTTTGCCAATCTTGGTTTTCAGGCTGCAAACTCGCATCTACCGGAAATGTAGATGCGAGTTTGTTTTGCATATTCACTGGGAGGAATTATGGTTTTATCAGACTATTTGGGCGACAAGGCCTTTTGGCGCATTACGATGCGTCTTTGTATTCCCATTGCCATTCAAAATGTATTAACCAGCTCTTTTCAGTTAGTAGATACCCTCATGGTAAGCCAGCTGGGAGATGTAACCTTGTCATCTGTGGGGATGGCCAGCCAGTGGGGATGGCTTTTGGGACTTGTCATTTTCGGCCTTTGTTCCGGAATGTGTGTGTTTACAGCCCAGTATTGGGGCGTCCAGGATATTAAGGGAATGCATCGGGTCTTAGGTATTACGCTATGCGCCTCTCTCCTGGTGGCCGCCGTCTTTTTTTTACTGGCAATCACACTTCCACAGAAAATCCTTTTGATTTTTAACCAGGAGCCTCAGGTAGTAAAAATTGGCGCAAGTTACCTAGCCATGGTGTGTTTCTCCTATCCGGCAGTCGCTTTAAGCAATGTGATGTCATTCTTCCTGCGAGCAATTGACCGGGTAAAATTTCCCATGTATGTCTCTGCCATCACAACTGTCATGAATATCTTTTTAAACTATGTTTTAATCTTCGGACACCTGGGAATCCCGGCGCTGGGTGTAACGGGAGCGGCTTTGGCAACCTGTATTTCTGCTTGGGCTGGCCCGGTGTTTTTATATCTTATTTCTTTCAAAGAGCGTAACTACTTAATTGCCCCTTTCAAAGCGCTTTTGCAGTTTACACCAGCCCATATCCATCAGTTTATTTCCCGTACGCTTCCGGTCATTGCCAATGAAACGCTCTGGGGTCTGGGAACCGTGATCACCAGCGTTTTGTTCTCCAACCTGGGATATGAATACTACGCTGCCATTACCATATTTCGTACTTTCAGCGATATCTCTTTCGCCTTCTTTGTGGGATTTGGCAATGCTTGTGTCATTATGGTTGGGAAATCTATTGGAATGGGAAAAATCGAGCGTGGCATTCTCGATGCCCGGCGATTTACCCTGTTGGTGCCTATGATTGGTGTGCTGCTTGGCTGCTTTATTCTAGTTTTCCGTGAGCAGCTGATTGCAATTTTCAACACCAGCGGCACGATTTCTGCAACCACCATGCAGGCCACCATGGCTATTTTGTTAATTTATGCTTTGGAAGTTCCGTTTCGAAATATCCCCTATGTACAGGTGGTAGGAGTCTTCCGATCCGGAGGCGATACTTTCCGGGGCATGATTTACGATCTGGTGTGCCTTTGGATTCTGGCAATTCCGGCCACTTATTTATCCGCTTATGTATTTCACTGGCCGTTTCCTATTGTCTTTGCCGTTCTGTATCTCATGGAGGATTTGCCAAAGTGCATTTTGTGTCTTCGGTATTTTCACTCCAGGAAATGGCTTCGGCCTGTTACCGCCGAAGGAAAAGCGGGCCTAAAGGCCTATCTGGAGCAACACAGGTAGAATTCGGCAAAATTTCACGAGTGACTTGCTTTTTTTATAACATTTTTGTTATAGTAGTATCAAAGAGTTTATATAAAAGAGCCAAACAGCCAGGGCTGTTTGGCTCTAGTACTTACGAATCGAGGCGGTCATATGCAGTCAGCAGATGCACAACGGAAAAAAATGCTGGAAACTCCTGTGGAAAAATTGGTCATCAGTTTGGCAATTCCCACAATTATCAGTATGCTGGTCACTACTATCTATAATATGGCAGATACCTATTTTGTAGGGCAGCTAGGGACCAGCGCCAGCGGCGCAGTCGGAGTCGTTTTTAGCCTCATGGCCATTTTACAGGCACTCGGGTTCATGCTAGGCCACGGGGCCGGCAGTAATATTTCCCGGATGCTGGCCAAGCAAGAATCAAAGCTTGCCAGCCGCTATGCGTCCACCAGCTTTTTCTATGCACTGGGATTCGGTGTCCTGATCACAATTCTGGGAATTTCTTTTCTCCAACCCTTTATGAATTTTCTTGGTAGTTCCCAGACAATCTTGCCCTATGCCATGGACTATGGGTTTTACATTCTGCTTGCCGCTCCCTTTATGATTGCCAGCTGTGTCCTCAATAATATTTTACGTTATGAGGGGCGCGCCAAACTGGCTATGGTCGGCTTGGCGTCCGGCGGTATCCTGAATATATTTTTGGATCCAATCTTTATTTATGTTCTTAAATTAGGTATCGGCGGAGCCAGTCTCGCAACTGCAATCAGCCAATTTATCAGTTTCTGCCTTCTCCTGGCCATGTTCTTGACAGGACAGACACAGAGTAAACTCTCAATTCGCAAGGTCACATTCCAGCCACGCCATGTGCTCAGTATCTTCCGTAACGGCTTCCCCAGTTTAGCCCGCCAGGGTCTGGGCAGTGCCTCTACACTTCTGCTAAACGTAGCAGCCCGAGGGTATGGCGATGCTGCCGTAGCTGCAATGAGCATCTGTTCCAAGCTCTGTCAGTTTATCGCCAGCATTATGTTGGGAATCGGCCAGGGCTTTCAGCCGGTTGCCGGATATAACTATGGTGCCGGGCGGTATAGCCGGTTGCGTGGTGCCTACCGGTTTACTTTCTTCTTTGGCGAAATTGCCATGGGCGTTTTGGCAATTATTTGCTTCCTCTTCGCACCCCAGCTGGTTCAGCTCTTCCGGGATGATCCACAAGTTATCGCCATCGGTGTTCTTGCCTTCCGCTGTCAATGTGCCTCTCTTTTATTTCAGCCTATGACAGTCGTTACCAACATGTTGTTTCAAAGTATTGGAAAAGCCGGTCAGGCAACCATTCTTGCCTGCAGCCGGCAAGGAATTTTTCTGATTCCTCTTTTGTTGATTTTACCGTACTTCCTGGATATTTTAGGAATCCAAATTGCCCAGGCTATTGCGGAGGTTCTCTCCTGTGCGCTCTCCGTTCCTTTTGCGGTCATCTTTTTCCGAAAATTGCCGGAAGATGCAATATCAAAAACCATTACAACGGATGAGCATCCACTATAAAATGAAGGATTCTCATAGTTGCTGTTTTTCAGTGGTAGTTTCTTCAGGGCGTAAATGATTTTTCTTCTCCCAGCTCCAATTGGGCGCGGAATCGGCAACGCTATCCTTTCAATAGCAGCTTTCCCCCACAAAAACAGCTTTTCTTTCCCAAACGGCTTTTTCCAGGAAAAGTAGTTTTCCTTTTTTGAAAAAAACTTCCGCATGTGAGAACGTTTGCCTCTATTGTAAAAGTAATGGATGGGCAGCCAACTCTGCAGTCTCTGCCTATTTTCTGACAGAGACAGATCGAAAGCAGCCTTTCTACAAATGGTACTCAGCCCCTGTGTTTTGGGGGTTTGCCTGCTTTCCCAGGCTGGGTAAGAAAATATGCGTTCGAAAGTTCATGTTGCTCTGTAAATTTTCGGGGCATTGAAACAGCGGTTGAAAGCTTTCCTGCTCTCAACCGCTGTTTTTCTCGTTTTATAATCCCAGTCCTCTTGCCACCTTGGTAATAAAATCCTGCACATTCGTCACCATCGTTGTAGCACTAAGACTTCCTCGATCCAACAGCTTATTGACCACGAATTCATCGGCATCTACCGTATACAGATAAACTGGCCGGACGGTACCATCCTCCAGCACCCGGAAAGACGGCGTCATATTCCCCGTAGCAATCGTGTGAAGCATAGTTGCCAAACAAATTACCGTTGTGCTTTTTCTCACCAAAGACCGCATTGCCATTTGTCCAGCATATACATCCCCTATGACTTCCGGCAATGGCCCATCGTCTCGGATGGAGCCAGTCAATACAAAAGGCACTTGATTGCGGACACAGGCATACATAATCCCATTTTCAATTTTCTTTTCTGTTATAAATTTTTCAATAGAGCCGCAACGACGTACTTCGTTGATAACATCCAAATGGTGGTAGTGTCCATTGGGCTGTGACCTCTGAGTATAGATATCCTGCCCCAACGCCGTATGCAAATAGGCGCCCTCCAAATCGTGGGTTGCTAACGCATTTCCCGCCATCAGACCGTGGGCATATCCATTTTCAATTAAAGCCTGCATTGCACTGCGAGCTCCGGCATCAAAACTCAAAGCAGGTCCCAGAACCCAGACAACCGTTCCGTGTTCCTTTTCGTATTGCAAAAGCTCTATCAACTTATCATAATCTCTGGCATAAGAAGTTTCACGGCTTCTACCCTGGCGAAAAATGAAGCGGTCGTCTACACTTTGGGCCTCTTCTTCCACAAATCCGGTGTTGTGAACATAGATTCCCTCCTGGCAGTCTTCCGTTCGCCCTACCACCACCAAATCTCCTTTATGCAAGTTCCGGTTTTCCACCACTGCTACCTGACCATTCTCTTGCACAACCAGGCTGCTGTCCATCCGGCTTTCTCTGGCCAGGCGCCACGTTCCTGCTACCTTCACATATTCCGGATACATGGAGGTACTGTGAAATCCTTGCGGCGCAACTCCGTCACAAGGAGCCGCCACCAATCGGGAATCTGGCGCCGCTGAGAACTTTACCTTGGAAAAATCCGGTTCCCGATACTTTGGCAGGCTAAACGCCATGTCCGTCACGTCCTTTCTCATCCAAAGAAAATTTCAATGCTGTTTTATCTTATCATTCTTTCCGATACGCCACAACCCCTTCCGCAAAAAATATTCATTTTTGACTGTATATACAAAAACCGGCGGAGATTCTCTCCGCCGGTTGTAACTTATAGACTTAATATCTTACTTGGCAAAGACCTTTTTCAGACGGCAGAAACGTGGCAATCCATTTTCTTTTACCATCATGGTTTCTCCCTGAATCAAAGGCATACAGTAGTCAATGAAGGCTTTATTTACATGATTTCCCGCTTCGTTAATCCATTCTTGCGGGACCTTCTTTTCAAAGTTAGCAACTTCTTTCAGGTCAAACAACTTTGTCTTGCACACATAGTTGTTTGTCCGGTCACATTCAAATCCTACCATCTTTCCGGTAATTCCAGCAACAGCACTTTCCACTGCTACTTTACCGGCTTCAAATGCCTCTGCTATATCGGTACCCGATGCGCAGTGAGCCGCACACCGCTGCAGTAAGCTCAACTCAATGCCACGAACTTTTGCACCGGTACGTTCTTTCATCAAATTGGCCAGCGTTGCCGCCAAACCGCCCAGCTGGGCATGGCCGAATCCATCTGTGGCTGAGGTCTTGGCTTCTGATACGAACTTGCCGTCTGCATAGTGAATGCCTTCGGAAACCGCCACAATACAATTTCCATTCTTTTGATAGCATTCTGTCACATCGGCAATGAACTTGTCCAGGTCAAAGTCTCTCTCCGGCAAATAAATGAAGTCTGGACCGTCGCCCATCTCATTGGCCAACGCTGCAGCTGCAGTCAACCAGCCAGCATGGCGACCCATACACTCAATAATGGTAATCATCCCGGTATCATATACATGAGCATCCCGGCTGACTTCCATAAAGGAGGTAGCAATATATTTCGCCGCAGAGGCAAATCCGGGGCAGTGATCCGTGCCGAACAGGTCGTTGTCAATGGTCTTGGGAACCCCGATCACATTGCATTCATAGCCAACTTTTGCCATATACCGGCTTACCTTTTCACAAGTGTCCATAGAATCATTGCCGCCATTGTAGAAGAAATACCGGACATCATATTTTTGGAAAATCTCTAAAATACGCTTGTAATCGGTATCATCTACATCCGGATCGGCAATCTTATAACGGCAAGAACCCAACGCAGAAGAAGGCGTATACAGTAACCGCTCCAATTCTTTTGGGTCCTCCTCATCCATAATGAGAAGTTGATCGTTTAAAACGCCTTTAATACCGTGATGCGCACCATAGACCTTGGTAATATTCTCGTTATCCAGGGCTGTTTTAATAACCCCATAGGCGCTGGCATTAATAACAGCGGAAGGTCCGCCGGACTGACCAATGATACACGCGCCCTTTAACGGTGTTGCCATATACATGTTCCTCCAATTAAAATTATTCGTTTTTCTCCAAAAGGTGACAAAAACGCAGTTCTTTGCGGCTTAGATTGTACCATAAAAACCGGAAAATGTAAATTCCATCTATTGAAATTCTGTGATATTTTTGTTAGACTGGGAGAGGACAAGATGTCCCTTGTCACTAAGGCAGTCAATAAAGGATAGGAGATGTTTTTATGCCATTGGTAACGTCGAAAGAAATGCTGCAAAAAGCGTATGATGGCGGATATGCCATCGGTGCTTTCAACGTCAATAATATGGAGATTATTCAGGGTATCACAGAAGCAGCGAAAGAGCTCAATGCCCCGCTGATTCTTCAGGTCTCCTCCGGTGCCCGGAAATATGCTAACCACACTTATTTGATGAAGCTGGTCGAAGCTGCTTTAATTGAAACCAATCTTCCCATTTGTCTGCATCTGGATCACGGTGATACCTTTGAACTGTGCAAATCCTGTGTTGATGGTGGTTTCACCTCTGTTATGATTGATGGCAGCCACTACAGCTTTGAAGAAAACATTAAATTGACCAAACAGGTAGTTGACTATGCCCACGACCACGGAGTTACCGTTGAAGGTGAATTGGGCCGTCTGGCTGGTATCGAAGATGATGTAAAAGTTTCTGCAGAGGATTCTTCCTATACTCGTCCTGAGGAAGTGGAAGAGTTTGTAGGCCGTACCGGCGTAGACTCTCTGGCGATCGCTATTGGTACTTCTCATGGTGCCTATAAATTTAAGCCCGGTACGAAACCCCAGCTTCGTTTTGATATTCTAGAAGAAGTCTCCAAGCGTTTGCCTGGGTTCCCCATTGTTCTACACGGCGCTTCTTCCGTCATTCCGGAATATGTGGAAATGATCAATCAATACGGCGGTGATATGCCAGGTGCTCTGGGCGTGCCGGAAGATCAGCTCCGGAAAGCTGCCAGCATGGCCGTCTGCAAAATTAATATTGACTCAGACTTGCGTCTGGCTATGACCGGTACCATTCGGAAATACTTTGCCGAACATCCCGATCACTTTGACCCCCGCCAGTATTTGAAGCCCGCTCGGGAAAACATTAAAAAGATGGTTGCCCACAAGATTGTTGATGTATTGGGCTGTGCCGGAAAAGCTTAAACTTTATGTATAAAATCAGCGCTGCCAAAAGGCAGCGCTGATTTTATCTTTCGGCTTTTCTTTTCTGTTGTGACCAAAACAAAAAATGGGGGCAATTACAGAAGCTGCAGTTTCTGCAGCACCTGTCCTTTTTTCAAAGCAAACAATAATGGCAAGCCCAGAATATACAGTACTGCTGTTTCTCCAATGAACACCTGGCCCCCCATGACAGCAAAACCGGAAAGGAGTGCATCCGGTGTGTATACCCAGGCCAGCATGGCTCCCACCAGAACCGTATTACACAAAATAGTGGGGAGTGGTGCCAGATATGGATTTTTTATTTTTGTGGTCCACAGGCACCCCAACAAGGTGGCCAAAGAGCCAACTACAATATCCAGCGCGGAAACCGGGGAGAAAATATTGGCGATCAGGCAACCTAAAAAGCAGCCCCATGTGCTCACAGGAGCCAGAAACGGCAGAATACAGAGGGCTTCTGCCAGACGGAACTGGATTGCCTCATAAGCGAAGGAAGCCGTAGCCAGAGTAATTGCGGCATACGCTGCTGCCAACATTCCGCAAAAAGCGATTTGTTTTGTGGTAATCTTTTTCATACTTTCCTCCAAACATGCAAAATGGGCATACACTGCCCATCTGATTTGCCTGCTATGCAGGCGTCCCTAGTTTTGTTTTTCGACAGGATGGTCACGAACTGTCTATGCAATTGTCGGAACGTTCCTACTCTACGAAATTTGGTGGGAATTGTCAATAGGATACCTGCGAAATCTTCTGCTCCGTTTCAGAAATCGCCTTTTTCTTGCAAACGGTGTCCGCCTGTGTTACACTACAAGTATCAATTTTCAGATATGGGAGGTATTCTTTTGAGTCCGAAACATCCCAGATGGTCCACCTATTGGATTTTAGCTGCAATATATATCTTGTTCTTTGCCGGAATGCTCTATTCTGCAATCCACCCCAGCGATACAGGGATTCCTCTTTTGAGCTTTGTACTGTCTTTCGGTTGGCTTGCCCTTGCCATTCGAGAAATTTATTTTTACTTCCGGGACAAAAAAGCGGCCAAGGATTCTTAAAATCCCTGGCCGCTTTTTGTGCGCTTTACTTTTTGGAATCCTGCTCTGCTTTTTCCTGTGCCCTTGTAAGAAGTTTTTGCAGTAATTGCCCGTAACGACGGGAAATCGTTGTCGGGTTCCGTTTGAGCAGGCGAATCTTATCTTTGGTCATACGCCGACGCGCCGCATCCCAGTGTTCTTGCACCCGGATATGCCAAGCCTGCAATTCCTGGCGAATTTGTCCTACTTTTTCATTTTGTTCTAAAGTCGAGGCAATACGCTCCATTCCTGTTATCCAGCGGAAAATGCTCTCGCCCTCTTCCCGCTTACGGTAATCCTCCAGCTTCTGTTCCCATTCTTCTTTTCGCACCGAGGCCACTAATTCCAGTCTGCTTTGCAAGCCACGGACTTCCTCTCTGGCCTTTTGAGAATATGCCTCCAGCTGGGCCAGCATATCCCGCAAATCCAAAGCAGTCTTCACACTGCTGGCAAAATCATACATAAACAAAGTGGTCATGATTAACGCTATGATATTACTAATTTCACCAGGAATACGCAAAATCCAAGATTCTACCCGCACATGGAGAAATTCTATCAACAAAACACTCAATACGCCCCAGCACAGGCTACTGCGCAGGCAAATATAACCTTTTACATTGAACGGTCGGGAGCTATAATCCCAATACCGTACTTTAAAGATAATTTCACACAGATACCCTACCCCATATTCCAATATGGTAGCCGCCACCATTCCCAAAAAGAAAACGGGAATGACCCAATTTCTCACAGGAAGTGTGACAAAAAGAATTGCCAGCGCACCAAATCCGTAAATTGGTATTACGGGACCTTTGCAAAATCCTCTGTTTATCCATTTTCGCTTGCTAACGGAAACCACAGTCGATTCAAAACACCAGCCCAAGAAACAATATACATAAAAGAACAAGAACCATTGGGCAGCTGTGTACGCAGACATGAAATCACCTCAGAGACTATTATGCCAATTCCCCTCAAAAAAGGCAACCATTTTCTGGCTCTTCAAATGTTGCTCCCTCTATCCATTTTTCCGGCATTTCTCTGCCCTCCTTTCTTTCCCGCTTCTTCTTTTTCTCTTTTCTGCAACCTTTTCCTGTTGGATGCTACTGGTATGTCACTACTTTCCAATACATCCGTAATCCTATTTCTCTTGTTCTTCTCCCCTGTTCCCTTCCTGTCTATTTCCCTGTTTCTCACTCTTTGTGTGAATGACTACTTGATAACCTGCATGTTTTTATGCTCTGTCTTCGAAATACCCTTGGAGGTCGTACTTCATGCCATATCGCACTTTAAACAGTTATTTGCGTCAACGGTTCGGTTGCAAAGTTTATAAACTGGGCCTGGACGGAGGGATGACCTGTCCCAACCGAGATGGCACTTGTGGCACAGGAGGCTGCATTTTTTGTGACGGTGCCGGAGCTTTCGCAGCAAAGAATACTGACTCTGTTTTCACCCAACTATCCCAGGCAAAGAAATTAGTAGCTTCGAAAGCTCCCAACGCCAAATATATCGCTTACTTTCAGGCTTTTACCAATACCTATGCCCCTGTTTCCGTCCTGGAGCCTCTCTTTACCCAGGCAATGGAGCCAGATGAGATAGTAGCTGTGTCTATAGCGACTCGTCCAGATTGTCTGCCGCCAGACGTTCTGGATTTGCTGTCCCGGCTCAATAAAAGAAAGCCAGTGTGGGTAGAACTGGGTCTTCAAACAATTCATCCCCAAACTGCCAACTATATTCGCCGGGGATATGACCTGGCCTGTTTTGACTCTGCCATTTCTGCATTAAAAGCAAGAAACCTGGAAGTCATTGTTCATATGATTCTGGGACTTCCCGGAGAAACAGAAGAGATGATGGTGGAAACCGCACGCTACATAGGCCACAGTGGTGCCGATGGCATAAAGCTCCATTTGCTCCATGTTTTAGAGGGCACAGATCTTGCAAAAGACTATATGGCCGGTAAATTTTCTACTCTTACGTTGCCCCAGTATCTCCATCTTCTCCAACGCTGTCTGGCACAATTGCCCCCACAAATGGTTATCCACCGGCTAACTGGAGATGGCCCGAAAAGAACACTCTTAGCCCCCCTTTGGAGTACCAACAAAAAACTAGTCTTAAATGCGATTGCCACCGCATTTCAGGAAAACAACCTGGTGCAGGGTTCGGAATATACTCCAGTGGGTTCCCGCTAGCCTCACAAAGGTAGCAAACGGTTTCTTTGTATAGGCAGTCTCCACCTTCTTTTCCAAATATACAAAAGGGGACCCTCTCTAGGGTCCCCTGTTCCTTACAGGCACTGTAACTCACATAAAAACAGATTTTCAATTCCGATTTGCATAAATGTTCCGGTATCCTTTTCAGTTTTTTAAAGTCTTACCTTTTGCGATTCCATGGCACTGAGTTCTGGCATAACCGTTTTTCTCATGGTTATATAGCAGGCCAGGCCACCAATTACATTGGAAATGGGTTCAGCCAGGAATACCCCGTTAACTCCTAAATTCGCTACACGGGGCAACACAAGTGTCAGCGGAACCACAATCAACACTTTTCGCAGTAAAGAAAAGAAAATTGCATTTTGGGCTTTATTCAGAGATTTGAAAACACTCTGTCCGGAAAATTGAAATGCCATCATGACAAAGCCGAAAAAGTAAATATGTAAGGAGGAAACTGCGGCGGTCAAAAGATCGGGATTCTGGTTGAAAATTTGGATAAACAATGTGGGAAAAAGCGTAATGCATCCCCAAATAACCAGGGTATAACCAAATCCCAACTGGGTCATAAATCGGATTGACTTGCGCACCCGTAACGCGTTACGGGCTCCATAGTTATAACTGATAACCGGTGAAGCACCATCTGAGAGAGCCATAACCGGAGTCTGGGCAATTTGTCGCACTGAATTGATGACCGTCATTACACTGATATATAGATCCCCACCAAAGAGTCTTAACATATTATTACACACTACCTGCACCAGGCTGTCTGTAAAGGACATGACAAAACTGGAAGTACCCAATGCCACAATATGCCGAATACAGGCCCAATCCGGGTGAAATTTCCGCAATTGTAGCGTCAGTTCTGTCTGAGGCCCTGTTAAAAAGCGGAGAACCCAAACGGCTGAAAGGAACTGGGATATGACAGTTGCAATTGCTGCTCCACGTACCCCTAAGTTGAATCCGTATATAAAAATTGGATCCAACACTATGTTCGTCACTGCACCCAACAGTACCGTCAGCATTCCAGTTTTTGCAAATCCCTGGCTGTTGATATAAGGGTTGAGCCCTAGAGAAGTCATAACAAAAATTGTCCCCAACAAATAAATGTTCAGATAGTCTGCAGCATAGCCATACGTGTCGTCGCTCGCACCAAACAAATATAAGATAGGGCGGTGAAATCCAATTCCTACCGCAGTCAGAAGAACTCCCACCAGCAAGAGCATGAAATAAGCATTGGCCATAATCTTTTGTGCCCCCTCATGGTCCTGCCGTCCCCGCGCAATGGAACAAAGAGGTGCACCACCTGCGCCAAACAGATTGGTGAACGCAGTCACTAACGTGATGATGGGAAAACACAATCCTAAGCCTGCCAGGGCCAGCGTTCCCTCTCCCGGAATCTTACCAATATAGATGCGGTCCACAATGTTGTACAGTAGATTCAGTACCTGGGCCACCAACATTGGTGCCGCCACTGCAAGGACATTTCGCCTCACATCCCCTGTGGCAAAATCCACCTGCCGGTTCGATTTTTCGTTTTTCGTTTGTTGAGAATCAAACATTTCAGGGTCATCTCCTCATTGTATCCAAGCCTTCCCATGTTGGCATCATAAACGCGCTGCCTGACTAACCTGCGGTTTGCATAAAATCACTGATCGGCAGAAAGGCTTTCGCCTTGTGTCCTTATCTATATAACACGAAAAATGGCGTGCCCATTTTGTGAAAGGGCACGCCATTTTCTTTCGGCCTCTTCTTGTTTCAGCCATTCTTGTTGGAATTCTTTTAAAACCGAAACAATAGCTTTCTCCCAGTAGCCGGATTATTCCGCTTCTGTCATGATCCCCAGAATAACCCGATCGGTCTCATACATACCTTGCTTGGCCAGAGTTCCGATATTTTGGATGGTCTTTTCCACATCGTGTCCAATAATTCCTTCGCCGTCGGCAAACTCCTTTTGTGCTTTATACATTTCATAGCCCATAATTCCGGCTTCTACACTGGACATAATCTTTGCCGCACAGGAGGATTTTGCACCGTCACAAATTGTACCGGAGATCATCCCCAGTGCATTGGAAACAGTACTGGAAACAGCCTCATAGCTTCCATCTCTTAAATAGGCAATACCACCACCGGCGCCGGCACCGGCTGCCACCGCACCACAGAATGCAGACAATCTGCCAATACCAGACTTCAGATGTACTGTAATCAAATCCGAAAGCGCAACTGCCCGCAGCATCTTCTCTTCCGAAACGCCCAAAGCTTTGGCAAACTGTACCACTGGCATGGAGGACGTAATGCCCTGATTGCCGCTGCCGGAGAGAATAATAACAGGCTTTTCACAGCCATTCATTCTGGCATCCGATGCTGCTGCTGCATAGGCTTTTGCTTTAATTTTCACATCTTCCCCATATTCTTTCAAGAGAATCTGTCCAATGGTTGCGCCCCACGGCTCTGTCAAGCCAGCCTCTGCAATAGCCAGGTTATAGGTAATCTGGCGGCCTATCATGGGACGAATCTTGTCCACTTCCACCGTGTTGGCAAACTCCAAAATATCCCGGACATTCAGGCAGCTCCGGTCTGTTGTATAATCTGCCTGGGTTGCAGGCTTATCCAACTGTACCATACCGTTTTTCTCAATATGTACCACATTGGTATGGGTGTTAGCAATCCGTACCATAGCCCGGTCTCCGCCATAGATACCAGTCAGGCGCATATCCAACAGAATTGGAGTTTCTGGGCAGGTGATTTCAATTTTGACCTGTTTGAGGTATTCTGCCATTTCTTTGCGCTGCTCATCGGTAGCATTGGCAATCACTTCCAATTCTTTGTTGGGATCCCCAGCTACGATGCCGGCTGCGATTGCTGCTTCAATCCCTTTCATTCCATTGGTGTTGGGTACCGTTACACTCTTAGCATTTTTAATCAGGTTGCCGCTGATTTCCGCATAAATCAGTTCCGGCCGTGCCCCCAGAACCTCCCGCAATTTTGCTGCGCAATAAGCAATTGCAATGGGCTCCGTACATCCGGTAGCCGGAATCAGTTCCTCCTGCAAAATTGCAAGATAAGTATTCTTTACGCTTCCTGTCAACATCCCAAGTTTCCTCCCGTTTTCTTATCTATTCTTATCTACTTCCCCTGCCGCCCGTGGCCAATCTAAGGGCCTGCAATGACAGGGGGGCATCGTTTGCGAACTTACAAACTCTGTATTTATTATAAGACAAACACCTGTATAGTCAACTGTTTCTAGGAAAACTTTCCAATAAAGGCTAAAAAAGGCGGAGGAGCTCCTCCGCCCTTTCCTTTTCTACCGCAACTTGGCTATACTGGTCCGAACCAGCGCCCGTTTTAGTTTTGCCTCCGCTAAAATCAATTCCTGTTCTGTCATCGTGTCTCTATGCGTCAAGGCTTCTTTTGCTTTCGCCAATGCCCGTTCCGCTCTTTCCTGGTCAATCTCCTCTGCCCATTCAAAAGTGGTAGCGACTACTTTGACCTCACCTTGGGTAACACTGACCATGCCACCAATACAGGCACCTCTGCGCATTTGTCCGTCTCGTTCGATTTTGGCTTCTCCCATTCCTAACGCCGAAAGATAGTCAATATGACGCGCTAAAATGGTAACTGCCCCGTCTATCGTAGGAACTGTCACACTCTCCGCCTGTCCATCAAAAATTTGGCCATCAGGCGTCACAATTTGCAGATGAAACGTGGCCATGACTTATTCACCCTTTTTGTATTTTTCCACTACTTCATCGATGGTACCAGCAAACAGGAATGCCGACTCTGGGATCTCATCATGCTTGCCTTCAATGATCTCCCGGAATCCACGAATTGTCTCTTTTAATGGCACATATTTCCCCATCATGCCGGTAAACTGCTCTGCCACGGTAAAGGGCTGGGATAAGAATCTCTGTACTTTTCTCGCCCGGTTGACCGTGAGTTTATCCTCTTCTGACAACTCGTCCATACCCATAATGGCGATAATATCCTGTAATTCTTTGTATCGCTGTAAAATCCGCTGGACATCTCTGGCCACTTCGTAATGTTCTGCGCCCACACTCTCCGGACTGAGCATCCGGGATGTGGATGCCAGCGGGTCTACCGCCGGATAGATTCCCAGCGAGGAAATGCTCCGGTCCAGAACCGTAGTAGCATCCAAATGGGAAAAGGTAGTAGCAGGTGCCGGGTCTGTCAAATCGTCTGCCGGAACATATACTGCCTGTACGGAAGTAATGGAGCCCTGCTTTGTGGAAGTAATCCGCTCCTGCAAAGCGCCCATCTCTGTTGCCAGTGTAGGTTGGTAACCCACGGCCGAAGGCATCCGTCCCAAGAGCGCAGAGACTTCTGAGCCGGCCTGAGTAAAGCGGAAAATATTGTCAATGAATAAAAGAACGTCTTGATGTTTCACATCCCGGAAATACTCTGCCATTGTCAAGCCAGACAGGCCGACCCGCATACGGGCTCCTGGCGGCTCGTTCATTTGACCATAAACCAAGGCTGTCTTTTTCAAGACTCCAGATTCTTTCATCTCATTGTATAGATCATTGCCTTCACGGGTCCGTTCACCTACACCGGTAAATACCGACAAACCTCCGTGCTGCTTGGCCACATTGTTGATGAGCTCCATAATCAGCACCGTTTTGCCTACACCAGCACCACCAAACAGACCGATTTTTCCGCCTTTCACATAGGGGCAAATCAAATCCACAACTTTAATTCCCGTCTCGAGAATTTCTGTGGAAGACTCCTGTTCTTCGTAGCTGGGAGCCGGACGGTGAATCGGCCATCTTTCCATGCCCTCAGGGGCCGGAAGGTTGTCAATAGGCTCTCCTAAAAGATTGAAAATACGGCCTAAACATTTCTCACCCACTGGTACCGTAATTGGAGATCCGGTGTCTACTGCCGGAATTCCCCGCTCCAGGCCATCTGTGGAACTCATAGCAATACAGCGGGCCAAATTGTCTCCAATATGCTGTGCAACTTCACAGGTTAGTTTTTTCCCTTTGTGAATAATTTCCACAGCGTTCAGTAAGTCCGGAAGTTGTCCTTCTTCAAATCGTATATCCAGAACCGGTCCAATAATCTGAACCACAGTTCCTGTATGGTTTTGCGCCAATTTTCTCAACTCCTCGCTTCTATTCTTCCGCCCCGGCGACGATTTCGGTAATCTCCTGGGTAATGGCGCCTTGACGGGCTCGGTTGTACTTCAGATTCAAGTCTGCGATCATCTCTTCCGCATTTTTTGTGGCTGCATCCATTGCCGTTCTTCTGGCCCCCAGCTCACTTGCAACCGATTCGCACAATGCACCGTAAATCAAGCCGCCCAGATACTCTGGAATAATAGCCTGCAATACCGTTTCGACCCCTGGTTCGTACAGCCGAAGTCCTTGCCCGGACGAGGACTTTGCCTTAAGAGATTGCGCAAGCGGCAAGAGCTTCATAGTACAAGGTGTCTGTACCAGGATCGAGGCAAAATTGGTATATCCCACATACACTTCGTCAAAAGTTCCCTGCCTGAACGCTTTCGCCAGATCTTTGGCCATCGTGAAGCAATCTCCTACCGACACATCTGCCGCCTGTGCATATGCATCTGTAACAATGGGGATATCATGTTGATGGCAGTACTCCAGCGCCTTTTTACCGATAGGCAAAACCTGCGCCTGCTTTCCCGCCAATTCCTGTGCTACCAGCTTCAGTATATTGTGGTTATACCCGCCTGCCAGTCCCCGATCTCCAGCAATGACCACATAACAAACCTGCTTAACCTGCCGCTGCGTAAAATACTCAGAAGAATATCCTTTGTTAGTAGCGGCAATTTCCGTCACCGTCTCATACAGGGTCTCAAAATAAGGTCTGGATCTTGTCACCTTTTCTTGCGCATGGCGCAGCTGGGAAGTCGCAACCATCTCCATGGCCTTGGTAATTTGCTTGGTACTCTCCATGCTGCGAATGCGAATTTTAATGTCTTTCATGGAAACTCCGGCCATGTTTTGTGCTCACTCCTTCCTCATCTGGTACTTGCAAATTCTTGGCCATAAGCTTTCAGGCCATCCTGTAAGGCCTCTTCCGCTGCCTGAGAAAGCTTTCCCGTGGTGCGGATTTCTTCCAGAACGGAAAAACAGTTTTCATCCAGATAGGGATAAAGGCCTGCCTCATAATCCCGCACATCTTCTACGGCAACCGTTTCCAAATATCCCTTGGTGGCCGCATAAAAAATACATACCTGGTGGGCCACTTCCACAGGTGCATTATTTTTCTGTTTCAGCACTTCCACAATTCGCTGTCCCTGTGCCAAACGACGCTTCGTGTCTGCATCCAGGTCTGATCCAAATTGGGCAAAGCTCTGAAGTTCCCGATATTGAGAATACAGAAGTTTTAAGGAGCCTGCCACAGATTTCATAGCTTTAATCTGTGCGTCGCCGCCTACCCGGGACACAGAAATGCCTGGGTTTACAGCCGGCATAACGCCCGCGTGGAAGAGTTCCGATTCCAGAAAAATTTGTCCGTCCGTAATGGAAATTACATTGGTGGGAATATAGGCGGACACGTCCCCGGCCTGCGTTTCAATAATGGGAAGCGCCGTTATAGAACCTCCACCGTATTCCGGTGCCATATGCGCAGCCCGTTCCAACAAACGGGAGTGGAGATAAAATACGTCGCCTGGATAAGCCTCCCGCCCTGGCGGGCGGCGGATCAAAAGCGAAATTGCCCGATAGGCCACCGCATGTTTGGACAAGTCGTCATAAATAATCAGAACATCCTTGCCCTGGTCCATAAAGTATTCGCCCATAACACAGCCGGAATAGGGCGCAATATATTGCATAGGTGCAAGTTCCGAAGCGGTTGCGCTGACCACGATGGTATAGTCCATGGCGCCACCCACACTCAGCGTCTCTACCAGTTGGGCCACTGTAGAACGTTTTTGTCCAATTGCCACATAGATACAAATGACATTTTGGCCCTTCTGATTCAAAATTGTATCTGTTGCTAAGGTAGTCTTTCCTGTCTGTCGGTCTCCGATAATCAATTCCCGTTGTCCGCGGCCAATGGGAACCATAGAGTCAATCGCTTTAATCCCCGTTTGCAGAGGCTGTGTCACGCTTTTACGCTCAATGATACCAGGCGCCGGAGATTCGATCGGGCGATATTCCTTTGCAGCAATCGCCCCTTTGCCGTCAATAGGCGCTCCCAAAGCGTTCACGACCCGGCCTATCAGCCCTTCGCCTACCGGGACCGATACAACCCGCCCTGTACGTTTGACCACATCGCCCTCTTTGATACCGGTATCGGAACCCAGTATGACAATAGATACGGATTCTTCTTCCAAGTTTTGCGCCATGCCAAATTCACCAGTGGGAAATTCCACCAGCTCATTTACCATACAGTTTTCCAGCCCCGTCGCTCTGGCGATCCCATCGCCTACGAGAATAACGGTTCCAGTTTCATTTTGCTCTATTTTGGCCTCGTAATTTTTGATCTGGGCACGAATAATTTTTGTAATTTCCTCTGGTCTGAGTTCCATGATCTACCAGCTTTCTTTTATGGATTCCACGGGAGCTCCCGTAGGTACACACCAGTCTCGCCGCATCAGATAACTGTAGTATGCAGTGCGCTCTGCAATTCATCCAGCCGGCGGCGAATGGTTCCGTCCAGCTGTCTACCCTCCATTTCCAAGCGGATTCCGCCCAAAACCCGGGCATCCACCCGGCAGCGCAGATCGATCTGTTTCCCTGTAGTTTTTTCCAATTTTCTTTTCAAATTTTCCTGTAAAACCACAGACAACTCTACTGCAGTTACGGCACACACTTCCAAAACTCCGTTGTCTTCGTTATATTGACGGCGATAAGCCTGATAACAACCTTCCAGCTGGGAAATATATCCCTTTTCGCATAGGATTTTCAGGAAGTTGAGCAGGTACTGATGAACACGACCACGGAATCCCTGGTCTAAAAGGCCACATCGTTCCTGTTTGGAGAGAGACGGTGCTTTCAGAAGCCGAATATAGTCAGGATTTTCCTTCCAAATCTCGCTGACCATAGCTAATTCTTCCAGAATCTGGCCAGTAATCGCCGCATCCTTCGCCAAACCGTATAGGGCCTCTGCATAGGTGGTAGCTATCTGGGTCATGCGTCTTCACCTAATTTCCCAATAAACTCCTCAATCAGCTTCTCCTGATCTTGTGGCTTTAGTTCTTTTTCCACAACTTTGGATGCTATCTCCATAGCCATGTCTGAAATGTCATCCTTGATCTCATTCATGACTTTTCTCTTCTCCTGGGCAATTTCGGCGCTGGCCTTTTCTTTCAAAGCTGCTGCTTCTTCTTTTGCCTCCTGGACAATGGCATCACTGCGCTTTTGCGCATGGGCCGTAGCAGTCCGTACCAGTTCTGCTGCCTCTTGTTTGGCCTGCGCCAAATGCGACTCATATTCTGTCCGTGCCAATTGCGCCTCTTCATTGGCCTGCGTTGTAGACTTTTGAAGCGCATCAACTTCTTCCTGGCGCTTCGCCAGAATTTTTTTGATTGGCTGGAATAAAAACCGCTTAAATAAATACGCCTGGATCAGCAAATTGCAAATCTGCGCCACAAACGTCCAATGTTGGAAATCTACAAGGGTTTCATAGCCCATGGTTTCCACCTCTTTTTCTCAAGATTTTCACCTTTTGCCGGCAGATTACAGCATGCCCAGGAAGATACCAGGCGCTACGAATACCAAAAGTAACCCCATAACAAAGCCGTAGATACCGGTTGTCTCAGCACAGGCAACACCCAGTAGCATGGTGGAAGTCAAAGAACCCTTCATTTCCGGCTGACGGGCAATGGCTTCTACTGTCTTACCAGCAATATAGCCTTCCCCAATACCAGGGCCAATACCTGCAATCAAAGCCAACCCTGCGCCAATTGCACACCCCATCAAAACAAGTGCACTACCCATAGATTAATTCCTCCTAAAATTCCGTAAAAATCTTATTTATTTTACTTCCCGACAGATTATTCTGCCGCAGAAGAGATAAACATCATTGTCAGCATGCAGAAAATAAACGCCTGCATAAAACTGGAGAACCAGTCAAAATATAGAGAAATCACCGCAGGAACTCCTACATCCAAAATAGGAATCGCCGACAGGACCTCCCCCAGAGCTCCCGGCAGCCACCCAAATAAGGCTTGGTTGGCCACCAATAAAGCAGCATAGACCAAAGTGCTAATGACAACACCGGAAGCAATATTGCCAAAGTGACGGAACGCCATGGAAACTGGTGTAAACACCTCTCCCAATACGTTAAACGGTGCCATTAAGAAAATAGGATCACAAAATCCCTTTAAATATCCGCCCAATCCGTTCGTCTTCAATTTGGTATAGGTTATCAAAATGAACACTACCACTGCCCACGCCAATTCTGTAGACAATGTACCTGTGGGAGGAAATACCCCCACCAGAGACGAAAGGCTTGAAAATACAGATAAAGCAAAAATTGCCGTCACAAAAGGAATATATCTGCGGAACTTTTCGCCCATATTCGAGACAACAAAGTTTTCCGCCAATAACACTATTTTCTCTGCAACTGCCTGCTTTTTGCTAATATTCCAGACCTTCAGGCCCCGGGTCAACCAGATACTCACTCCGGTCAAAAGCGCCATAATTACCCACGTCACCACTAAGGTTTCCGTGATGGGAATCCCGTCCAGGAAATCGATGACAAAGTATATAGGCGTTCCATGAATATCTACATTCATTCCGCTATCCTTCCCCCTTTGGATGTCCTTTTCGTGGTAATATTTCTCCTAAATATAGGCTCATTTTGGGAAAAATGAAAGGTACCGTAGCCGTGAACCACCAAATCCACTGCGCTGCAAACCCAATCTCTAACACAGCAAATATAATTGCCATACGCCAGGTATAGGAGCGACGGATAATCGCTTGCGCAATATCCGGCTGGTCTACGGCCCGCACAACCGCCCGTGCTGTAAAGAAAAAGTTGCCAAAAGCCAGCGCCGCTCCCACGACGGCCCCCAGGGCCATCTGTATAGTAAACTCATCTGCCAGCAAAGCGACTATTAGCAACAAAATGGCCGAGAAAAACCCGACGCCCGCCCCCACTAGGCGCAGCTGACGCCGGATTTCTTCATTGCGCCGTATCACTCGCTTCTCTTTCCTCCTGTGATGTCTGCTTCCTCAATTCCTTGGCCTGCAGAATAAATAATGTCAGCCGTCCTGCCACCATGGGCACTACCACTGCTACAATGTGAAAACAAGGTGCGTAAAATCCCACTAAAATTGCAGCCACAAAGATAAATACCCTCAAGTTGTAGGTCATTTTAAGGATCATTTTCCCCCGCACTTCATCGGCAACAGCTTTTTGCAATGATATGCCCAACAGTACAAAATTTCCAATTTCAACCAAAGCCCCCAAAAGGGCTCCCCATATAACAGGAGCAGTTAATTTTCCCAAGCAACAGAAGACCAGAAGCATTCCCACTGTCGCGCAGAAAACACCCATGCTCAGACGTTTGGTCTGTTTCACCGTTACACTCTGCAAACCACTACCTCCTTACCTTTAGCCAACCTTTAGGCACTTACCTGCTTAGTTACTCATGATTCCGAAACGAAGTTCCTCTCGGCATTCCTTCGTCTGATTGTTCCAAGCGTTTTTTTGTGTGCAGATAAAACTGATATGCCGTACAGCCTGCAGTAATCAGACCGACTATCAGTCCGACCACACTGAGCCAAATACCTATGGAAAACCGGCGTTGCAGAAAGTTACATAACCACACAAGTACCAGTGGTGGAATTACCAGAGAGATTCCCAACTGAGTCAACCAGGTAAGCTCCCGCAGTATTTTTATATAGGGCTTCATCATACTAGTTCCCCTTTAACAAACATAGGTAAAGTGTACCATACAGCTTGGTTGAATTCAACTAATTTGTCATAGTTGTTCCCAAATATTGCATATAGAAAACAAAATATTTGGTGATTATTACCTGTCTGATTTCAGCTTCTGCCTGGAAGCTCTCTTGTTTTTTGATTCTGCTCTTTACTTTTCCTAACAATTTGTTATCATCTAACTGTTAACTGTCATTTTTCGGAGAAAGGACTTCTTATATGTCACGTAGCCACCTCATCTGCGTACGAAAGCCTCTCGTTTCCCCTGTCGCTATCGGATGTATTTGTGCAGCCACCGCATATACCATATGGGGATTTAGCTATTTATTTACCAAAACTGCTCTGAAAACAGCCACACCGGCCGTGGCACTTGCAGGACGCTTTCTGATTGCCTTTGCGTTAATTCACGCAATCCGGTTTTTGGGGAAAATACCCGTCCGTTTACACTGGAGGGATGTCAAGAAACTGTTGGTTTTAGGTATTTGTAATCCTGTTTTATATTTTTATTTGGAAAGTTACGGCCTTTTGTACACCACAACCACTTTTTCCGGTGTCATGTGCGCAATGTCCCCCCTGTTGTCCATGTTTCTGGCCATCTTTTTTCTTCGGGAACTGCCCACAAAAAAGCAAGGCTTTTTTAGTTTGATTCCCATAGCCGGCGTTGTCTTGATTACTCTCTCCGAAAAGTCAGAGGGACTCTTGTCCGGTCTTGGCATTCTTTGTCTCTTCTTAAGCTGTCTCATGGGCAGTGGCGCCGGGATTGTCAGCCGAAAACTGGCCCCTGCCTATTCCACCTTTGAGCGTACATATTTTATGATGCTTACTGGCTGTGTTACCTTTACCACGGTAGCCATACTCCAGAACCTACGTTCTCCCCATCTCCTGATCCAGCCTTTTTCCTCCCCCAGTTTTCTAATCAGTATTTTCTGCTTAGGCGCTTTCTGTTCTGTTGGCGCTTTCTTCTGCTTTAATTTTTCCACCCGCTGTTTACCCGCTGCAACTACCGCCATTTTCAGTAATCTAACTACGTTGGTTTCTATCTTTGCCGGTGTTGTCTTTCTTTCGGAACCAATTAGTATTTCCTATATTGTGGGTTCCGTTATGATTATCGGCGGAATCTGGCTGGTTACACAACAAGGCAATCAAAAGGCAGGCTCTTGATAAAGAGCCTGCCTTTTGATTCTAAAATTCATGTCCCAAAATCCGTTTCCTGCGATGGACGCGGTCATCATGTAAGTACAAAGCTGCCACCATGGTGATAGCTGCAAAAATAACAGGCAGCACAATAAATATGAAACGAATGCCTCCGATCATGGTATCGGTTACAGGCCCCTGTGTCGTATAATGGCTGACAGAGAGGCTTAATGTGATTACCAATGCCGACAATACGGAACCAGCACCGTTGCTCACATTGATAAAGGAGGTCATAATGCCCTGCGGTCGCACACCAGTCTGCCGCTCGGTCTCATCGATCTGACCTGCGCAAATAACGGGAAACAAAGTAGTTCCCAGGTTGGTACCAATTCCTGACAGGAAGCTACAAATACAAAGGCCTACGATACTCTTTCCTGCCAGATAGAATCCAACCGTTACCAAAATATTCATAGCAAAACCAAACACAATACAATTCCGATTTCCAATCCGGCGTGCCAGCGGCGTAATCAAAAATCCTACCAGTACCGAAGAGAGCATGATCCCTGTCAGCATGTAGCCGGAATAATCCGGAACTTCCAGATAGTACTTTGCGTAATATACGGCACCTTGATTGCGCATTTGCCACGTCATACAAGACATACATCGGATAAAACACAAAATAAGCCACTGACGGTTTTTCACCGCCGCGCCAAATCCTTCTTTTAAAGAAATTCGTTGTTTTTCTTCTGAACTGGTTGCCCGCTCATGGCTAAATCGATAGCAGATGTAGAGGCAAATGACTGTTATGACAGAAAAAATTGCAGCAACCGTCATAAAGCCATGCTGCTCATCTCCCTTACCGAACTGCTTAACCAGAGGTTGTAGTAAAAGGGCCATAGCCACATTGCCGAAGGAATACAAAATCACACTACTCTGGTTCAGACGCAACCGCTCGTCAGGATTGCGGGTAATACAAGAAAACAGCGCAATATAGCTGGCCACAAAGACATTGTAGGCTACGCAAAACAGCGCATAAGTAAGCAAATAATACCAACCGGATTTCCCAGCAAAGCCAGGCTGTGTAAACGTAAGAAAAAAGAAGATACCGGTGGGTAAAAAAGTATACCTTAAAAAGGGCCGTGCTTTTCCATATTTTGTATTGGTTCTGTCTACCAAAATTCCTGTAATTGGGCTAGCTGCTACCTCAATCACCCGGCAGATCATGACAATCGTTCCTGCCAAAGCTACCGATAGTCCAATGACATCGGTATAATAATACTGGATGTAGGAAGAAATCGTCACACTGAGCAGTGCAATGGGCAATTCTCCAATACCGTAGGTCCATACATCCCGTTTTGAAAGCTTTTCGCTCCCCATCTTATGCGCCTCTTTCCGTTTTAGCAGCACCACCATATCATACTGTTTTCTCTCTTGCAAGTAATTTTTTCAGCTGCCTGTGACTTTCCCTTTAAAATTTTTCTGCTTATAAAAAGGACCTGTTCCTTTGAACAGGTCCTTTACGTTGTTCCAATACCGTAATTATATTACCGTACCCTATTCAGCCTTTCGACTCTTGCAGGCTCAGATTCCTTTTATAGCTCTGTCACAACCTCTTCCAAGCTCTTCCGAAGGGCATGCCGTTCACTGGGACTGGCCTCTTCTGACGGATAGCCCAGAGGCAAAAGGCAATAGGGTTCTTCATTTTCTGGTAAATGGAACGCTTCTTTTACCTTTGCCGAGTCATACCAGCACACCCAGCAACTGCCTATCCCCATATCCGCAGCTTTGAGCATCATATGAGTCGCAACAATGCTCACATCCATTTCCGCCCCGTTATGGCCATTCCAGGGGTCAACAAAGGCCTGATCCAGGACGCCGCAGAACATCAGGACAACCGGTGCATGATACGCGCAGTTGGTAATCTCATTGATGGTCTTTAGCGCAGCTTCGCTCTTTAGAACGTAGACATGATACGGTTGATAGTTTTTAGCGGTAGGCGCAAGACGTCCCGCCTCCAAAATCTGCCGCAAAACATCCTCTGGTATGGGGTCTGGCTTATAGCTGCGAACAGAGTACCGCTCTTGTGCCAATTGTGTAAAGTCTTTCATATTGGTTCCTCCTTTGTATCATAAAAAATTGTAAACAAACCTTATCTGTACTTGGCAGTGTGCACCCTATCCGGGACCAGGAAGGAAAGGGAAATCAGCTGCAGTGCCACAATGCCCAAACTCAAATGACTGTAGGAATCATATAATACCCATGAAAAAACTGATGCCCCTGGACCGACCCACAGCAAGCTGCGATATAGTTTCCAATGGGGAATATAGCCTCCCAGAACTGTCCAAATCA